>QHSA01000126.1 GCA_003220315.1 Candidatus Rokuibacteriota bacterium | reverse complement strand
CTGACCCCTCCGGTCAGAGACTCACCAGGCCCCCTCCCGCCTGGACCCGCCGAAGCTGCTGATACTCCTGGAAATTTCAATTCCGGTATCAGATTTGCCCTGTAGTCCTCCCATGGCGCGGTACGCGACTCAGGTCATCCTCCTCGGCGTCACGGTCGCGATCACGACAGCGGCCCCCGCCGGCGCGCAGACATACAGGCTGGCCGACCACCGCGCCTATTCCCGCGAGATCGCCGACGCGGCCGCCCGACACGCCGTGCCGGAGCGCCTCGTCTGGGCGGTCATCCGGGCGGAGTCGGGATTTGACCCTCGAGCGGTGTCCCGACAAGGCGCGCGGGGGCTCATGCAGCTGATGCCGGAGACGGCCGCGATGCTCGGCGTCCGCGACGCCTTCAACCCCCGCGAGAACATCGACGCGGGCGTCCGCCACCTGCGCGCCCTCATCGAGCGCTTCAGGAACGATCTGCGCCTCGCGATCGCGGCCTACAACGCCGGCGAGAGGGCGGTGGCGGCGTACGGCGGCGTCCCGCCGTATCCGGAGACGCGCGAGTACGTGACGCAGGTGCTCCGC
>QHSA01000125.1 GCA_003220315.1 Candidatus Rokuibacteriota bacterium | reverse complement strand
CATCCCCCCCGTCAACCGGCCGCGCCGGGCCGGAGGCTGAGTCAGGCGATCTCGAACGCGAGGCGCGCGTGGGCGCGGCGGAGCGCCTGCTCGACCTCCTCCGGTGCATCGCCGCGCGCGAAGATGAAGCCGAGGTACTGCCAACCCTCCGGTAAGGGGACGACCTCCTGACCCACGTGCGCGGTGATCGCGATCTCCTCGACACCCGTCACGGCCTCTGCCGCGTCCTGGCCGCGCACGGCCACGAGACGCCCGGCGCGCGGGATCGGAATCATCATCACGCCGGCCGCGCGCCGTTCGCGGTCGAACGAGTCGATCTTCCAGCCGAGCGCGTGGCGCAGGATCAGCTCCTCGAGCGTCATGCCGGTGCCGAACCGGAGGGTGCGGGAGCAGAGGCCCCCGATCGAGCGGGCGGCGACCTCGATGACCCAGGGGCCCGCGTCGTTCACCCGGAGCTCCGCGTGGATGGGTCCCTCGGTGAGCCCGAGCGCCGCGCACGCCCGCAGCGTGACCTCCGCGATGCGCGCCTGTGCCCCGGCCGGGAGGCGCGAGGGGGTCACATAGATCGTCTCCTCGAAGAAGGGGCCGTCGAGCGGGTCGGGCTTGTCGAAGAGGGCGAGTGTCTGGAGCCCGCCCGCCGTGAGCAGGCCTTCGAGCGCGACCTCCCGTCCGGGCACGAACTCCTCCACCAGCAGCGCCGCCGCGAGATCGCCATTCACGCCGACGTCGTCACGCCCGAGGATGGCGGTGATCCGCCGGACCGCGGCGACGAAGGCGTCGGGGTCGTCGGCGCGGATCACGCCGCGGCTCGCCGAGAGCGCCAGGGGCTTCAGCACGCACGGGTAGTCGACCTCGCGCGCCGCGCGTACGGGATCCTCCGACAGCGCCATGCGGCGGAACCGGGGCGCCGGGACGCCGGCGGCGTGGAGCCGTTGACGCATCTCGTGCTTGTTGCGGGCGGCGGAGGCGGCGGCGACCGGGTTGGACCGGAGGCCCAGGCGCGCACCGATCGCGGCGGCGACGACGGTGGTGAGATCGTCCACGGCGACGACCGCGTCGATCGGCCGGCGGCCGGCGAGGCGCGCGACGGTCTCCGCGGCGCGGACGGGCTCGGCGAAGTCGAGGGTGAGCAGATTGTCCGGCGCCCGCTCCTCGAGCGTGCTGGGGCGCTCGGAGGCGCAGATCAGGTCGACGCCGAGCCTGGTGGCGGCGTCGACGAACGCCTGCGTGCGGTAGGTGGTCGTCGGCAGGAGCAGGAGGAGCCGCGCCATCGAGTTTGGCCTGGCGACGCCCGCCGACGGGCCCGCGCCGGGCTTAGGCTTTGCCCGGCGTGTAGTAGGGGTTGGAGCCGGCGGCGTGGTCGGTCGTGTCCAGGACCTCGACGACTTCGGGGAGCTCGTCCTTGATGAGCCGCTCGATGCCCGCCTTCAGGGTGACGTCCGCGGCGCCGCACCCCTGGCACCCGCCGCCCATCTGGAGGTAGACGCGGTTGTCCTGCACGTCGATCAGCTCGACGTAGCCGCCGTGCCCGGCGACGGCCGGGTTGATCATGGTGTCGATCAGCTCCTGGACTTTGGTCTTCAGCTCGTCGCTCATGACGGCACCTCTCAGACGGTTACTGTACCCGAAATTCCCTTGAGGGCCAACTGGCCCTCGGTCGGCTCCGCTCAGCAGAACCAGGGCTCGGTCAGGCGGGGCGGGCGTGTCCGCCCGGGCGGCAGCGTCAGGTCCGCGCGCGGCCGCGCTCCCGCGGCCGCGTCGGCGAGATGGCGGATCCGGTTGAAGGTCGTGACGGTGTCTTCCCGCGCCTCGGCGGCCTGGGCCACGAGCGCCGCGACGTCCCCGGCGAGCCGCTCCATCCGCGGGTCGGGATGGATCCAGCGGTAGTAGAACGCGTCCTGCACGAGCGGCCCGAGGAACGGGCGCATCGCCCCGCTCTCGAGCAGGAGCGAGCCCGGCGGGACCAGGAGGCGGATCGAGTACTGGACGGGATCGATGGCGTCGATCAGCTCGTGGGCCTCGACGAAGTCGAGGAGCTCACGGTAGTCGTCGAGCGTCGCCCACGGCGTGAACGGCACCCACGTCGGACGCAGCGCGGTCCCGGCGGCGCGCACCGCGCGAAGCGCCTCGATGAGATCGGCGCGCGTGTGGCCCTTGGCGAGGTGGGCCAGCACCGTGTCGGAGACCGACTCGGCGGCGGTGACGATGAAGGCGCAGCCGAGGTCGGCGAATTCACGAAGGCGGCCCCGGTGCCTGAGCAGATGCTCGACCTTCGCGGTGAAGTCGAACGTCACTGACGGGAGCTCTGCGTGGAGCGCGCGCGCCACGGCCAGCGCATGGCCCGGGCCGTTCAGGAAGTCTGGGTCGCCGAAGGTGATGTGCGACGCCCCCGCCTCGACCTGCTGGCGGATGTCCGCGAGCACGACGTGCCGCGGCACGACGAAGAAGCGCCCGCCGTAGACGGGCGGGATCGGGCAGTGCCGGCAGAGATGCTTGCAGCCGCGGGTCGCCTCGACGGAGCCCGCGAGCTCGAGCCTGCCGTCCTTGTCGACGTGCGCGTACTTCTTCAGCGACGGGAGCTGCGTCCGGCTCGGCACGGGGAAGTCGAGCTTCGCGAGGATGGGGCGGGGGGCAGGGGGCAGGCCCCTCTGCTCGGAACGACACTCGCCCGGGGCCTGCCCCCTGCCCCCCGCATCATCGCGCGCGCGCTCGAGGTTCCGTGCGAGCTCGACGAGGGCTTCATCGGCTTCGCCGCCCAGGACGGAGTCGGCGACGCGGGACAGGAGATACTCGGCGTTGAGGGTCGCGTAGAGGCCGTAGAACGCGATGTGGCAAGTGGGGTTCACGGCCCGCGCGCGCTCGGCGACGGCGACGCCGAGGCGGAGCGCCGTGTGCATCGGGACGGAGACCGCGACGAGGCGCGCCCGGCGCACCTTCTCGGAATCGAACGGCTCGACGGAGACGTCCAGGAGGGCGGGGCGGTATCCCCGGCGCTCGAGGAACGCGGCAGGCCAGGCGACGGCCAGCGGCTGGTGGCCGAGCTCGTAACAGGCGACGAGGAGGATCCCCCCCGGCTCTTTCACGCGCTCAGTGTACGCCTCGGTGGTACTTTGTGGGGCGCAGGCAAACCCCACGAGGAGGACTCGTCACATGCCCGTCAAGATCACCGCTCGGCCGAACGGTCCGTACCTGGTCGAGGGGGATGTCGAGCTGTACGACCCGACCGGCGCGAAAGTGGACACGACCGGGAAGCCGAGGATCGCGCTGTGCCGGTGCGGCCACTCGAGCTCGAAGCCGATGTGCGACGGGACCCACAGCAAGGTCGGCTTCCAGGCGTCGGAGCCCGCGAAGAAGTAGGTGGAGACGTAGCCGCTACTGCGGCCGGGAGTCCGGCTCGACGTCGGTGAGCAGGACCCAATCATCGGGCGGGTCCGGCTGGGGCCGGGTGCCGGCTTGAGAGACGACCGTGCGCCCTCGACTCGGGGAAAACCACTCCCACATTCCCGGCGTCGGGCCAGCGTCCTGCGCCTCGCCCATCTCGGGACCGGTGACGCCGGACTCGGCGCGCTCGGTCTTGCGCTGACGCTTCGCTTCCTGCTTGGCCCGCTGCTGGTCGGCCTTGCGCCGGCGCTCGAAGCCGTAATAGCCGCTGCGGCTCAACGATCACCCATGCGCACATCCTACTAAAAGACGGGGCGCTTTGCGCTACGTCGCTCGGCGGCTGCTCCTCTTCGTCCCGACGCTCGTCGGCGCGTCCATCCTGATCTTCGTGCTGCTGCGGCTCGTGCCCGGCGACATCGCCGAGATCCTCGTCTACCAGACCGGCAGCGAGGCGAGCGCCATTCAGCAGAAGCAGATCAGACAGATCCGCGCTGAGCTCGGCCTCGACCGGCCGGTCGTCGTGCAGTACCTGGACTGGCTCGGCGGGGCGCTGCGCGGGGACTTCGGTCGGTCGTACATGCAGAAGCGCCCCGTCGCCGACATCCTCCGGGAGCGCGTACCGCGCTCGCTCGAGCTGGCGCTCCTGACGATCCTGATCGCGCTGGTGTGGGCGGTTCCGCTCGGCGTCGTCTCCGCGGTGCGGCAGAACACGTGGGCCGACTACCTCGTGCGCGTCCTGTCGATCAGCGGGCTCAGCCTGCCGATCTTCTTCACCGGCGTCCTCGTCCTCTACCTGCTCGTCCGGCTCTTCGGATGGCTCCCGCCCCTCGAGTTCGTGTCGTTCACGGTGAGCCCCGTCGAGAACCTGAAGAACAACACCTTCATGAAGGTGTGGCTCCGGGAGTAGGGGGACGCCCGCCGGGCACGGGCAGGGCGGGGGTGATCCGGATCAGCACCGACTCTTTGCGGGCGAGCCGCTTCCGGATCCAGGGGCCCATGAAGAGCGGGACCACGAGGGGGTACTTCCGACGGTACGCCGCCAGCACCGCCTCCTCGAGATCGGGCCGATCGTCCACCCCCTCCGCCCGCCCCTCGAACGACGGGCCGTCGGGCGCACCGAGCGCGACGCGGACGCGCCCCGTAGCCTTGATGCGACGCGCCTTGAGGCTCGCCCTGAGCGTCGTGAAGTAGAGGGCGCCGTCCATGACCATGAACCAGGTCGGGACCGTTCCGGACCGGCCTGACGTCGAGACGGTCGTCAGATACATCCGCTTCGCGGTCTGAAGGGCGCGCGCGAGGCTCCCCGCGGCGTCTACCACCGCGTGTCCCGGACCCCGAGCCAGTAGCCGAGGTGATTCACGAGGAGGTGGCCGCAGAAGCTCAGCAGAAGGATCGTCGCGACGTCGACCCACGCGAGTGCCACGCGCGGGGAGACCAGGATGAGCGCGCCGAGGACGAAGTCGAGCTGGTCGAACGGGATCCACGGCCGCCCGGGCTCCACGCCGAGCCGTCGCTT
>QHSA01000124.1 GCA_003220315.1 Candidatus Rokuibacteriota bacterium | reverse complement strand
CACGACCTACCCGGCCGCGGAGGTCGGGAAGATCGCGCGCTCGGTCGGCGCGCTCTTCCTCCTGGACACGGTCTCCTCGATCGCGGGGATCGACGTGCGCACGGACGAGTGGGGCGTGGACCTCAACATGACCGGCTCGCAGAAGTGCCTGGCCGCGCCCCTCGGCATGGCGCTCGTCGCCGTGAGTCCCCGGGCGTGGGAGGTCATGGAGCATCGGAGCAAGCCGGCGCGGAGCTGGGCGTACGACCTCCTGCGCTGGAAGGAGTGGTGGATCCCGATGTCGCGCGGAGGCCAGGTGCCGGACGGCGCGCCCCGGCGTCAGCCCGTGTCGATGCCGACGCATCTCACCGCGGCCATGAGCGTGGCCGTGCGGCTGATCCTCGAGGAGGGGCTGGCCCATCGCTTCCGCCGCCACGACGTGGCCGCGACGGCGCTCCGCCGCGGCCTCGCGGCGATGGGGGTCGAGATGTTCCCCGACCCGTCGATCCTGTCGAACACCGTCTCGTGTCTGAAGGTCCCCAAGGGCATCGAGCCCGCCGCGGTCGTCGCGCAGATGCGCGACCGGTACGGGATTCTGATCGGCACGGGCCTCGACAAGATGCGCACGACGACGCTCCGCATCGGGACCATGGGCGTCACGGCGAGCCCGCCCTACGTGCTGCCGACGCTGTCGGCGCTCGAGCTGGCGCTGCGCGACCTCGGGTACAAGTGCGAGCCCGGCGCGGGCGTCGCCGCCGCGCAGGCCGCGTTCGCCGACCTGACCTAACCGTGGCCCCCGCGGCCGAGCCGCTCGTCGTCGTCCCCGACGACTTCCCCAGCGTCTTCGAGGGCACGCCGGCCCACGAGCGGCTGAAGAAGCTCGGCGAGACGCGCGTCTACACCGCGCGCGGCGCCGACGACGAGGCCGAGCTGATCCGCCGCATCGACGGCGCGCGCGCGATCGTCAACATCCGAGCCCACGCGCGCTTCACCGACGCGGTGTTCGCCGCCTGCCGCCACGTCAAGCTCGTCTCGATCTGGGGCACCGGCACGGACAACGTCGACCTCGACGCCGCCGGTCGCCGTGGCGTGACCGTGTGCAACACGCCCGGGGTGAACGCCTTCGCCGTCGCCGAGCACACCCTGGCGCTCATGCTCGCCGCGGCACGGAAAATCCCGAGGATCGACCGCGAGATGCGCGAGGGCGCCTGGCCGCGGGAGATGCTCACGCAGCTCCTCGGCAAGACGCTCGGCGTGTTCGGCACCGGCAAGATCGGGATGCGCGTCGCCGAGCTGGGCCGCGCCTTCGGCATGGAGGTCCGGACGTGGAATGCCCGCGGCGGGACGGCCGCGGCGAAGGACGCGATCCTCCGGGTCGCCGACGTCGTGAGCCTGCACCTGCGCCTGGCGCCCGACACGCGGGCGTTCCTCTCACGCCGCGAGTTCGCCCTCATGAAGCGGACGACGATCCTGGTCAACACGGGCCGCGGCGCGCTCGTCGAGCGGGACGCGCTCCTCGACGCCCTCACCCACGGCAAGGTGACGGCCGCCGGCCTCGACGTCTTCCACGACGAGCCGCTCAAGCCCGGCGATCCGCTGTTGGCGCTTCCGAACGTCGTGCTCTCGCCCCACAACGCGGGCCAGACGCCCGAGGTGATCCGCGACGGGCTCCTGCGCGCCGTCGAGAACGTCGAGAATTTCCTCGCCGGGCGCCCGACCGACGTCGTCGTCGCCCCCGTCAGGTAAGCGCCACCGATGGCCGTCGTCGGCGTCGAGATCGAGCAGCGCGCGGTCGTGCTCGACGGCCACACGTTCGGCGCCGCGGGGGCGTACGAGAAGCTCGCGGGCGTCGTTCGATTCGCGGTGGACCGAGCGAACCCGGCGAATCACGCCATCACCGACCTCGGCCTCGCCCCGGCGAACGCCCGAGGCCACGTGGAGTTCTGGGCCGACTTCTACCTGCTGCGACCGGCGGACCCCGCGCGCGGAAACCGCCGCCTCCTCCTCGACGTCCCGAACCGCGGCCGCAAGGTGGCGCTCGGGCTCTTCAACAGCACGCCCCGCGTACCGGACCCGTCCACCCCGGACGACTTCGGCAACGGCTTCCTCATGCGTCACGGCTACACGGTCGCCTGGTGCGGCTGGCAGCACGACGTCCCGCGCCGCGACGGGCTCATGGCCCTCACCGTGCCGGCGGCGCGCGGGAACGGCCCCGCGATCACGGGGCTGGTGCGCTGCGAGTGGCGACCGAACACTCGCGTCACGACCCTGCCGCTCGCCGACCGCTACCACATCCCGCATCCGACCATCGACCTCCAGGACCCCGGCGCTCGCCTCACCGTGCGCGAGCGCCGGGAGGCCGCGGCCGTCGAGGTGGAGCGCGGCGCGTGGCGATTCCCCGACGCCTCCAGCCTCACGGTCGAGAACGGCTTCGAGCCGGGGAAGATCTACGAGCTCGTGTACCGCGCGGCGAACCCGCCGCTCGTGGGCCTGGGCTTCCTCGCGGTGCGCGACACCGCCGCGTGGCTCAGGTGCGCCTCCGCCGCCGACGGGAATCCCTGCGCGGAGACCCTCGACCGCGCGTACGCCTTCGGCGTCTCGCAGAGCGGACGCTTTCTCCGCCACCTCCTCCACCTCGGCCTGAACGAGGACGAGGCGGGACGCCGCGTCTTCGACGCCGTGGTCCCGCACGTCGCGGGAGCGCGGCGCGGCGAGTTCAACCACCGGTTCGGTCAGCCCTCGCTGAACGCGACGCACGCCGTCGGCAGCCTGTTCCCGTTCACCGACACCGTCGAGACCGACCCGCTGACGGGCGAGCGCGGCGCGCTCCTGGCGCGCCTCGAGGCGCGCGGGACCCTCCCGAAGATTTTCACGATCAACACGTCGGCCGAGTACTGGCGCGGCGACGCCTCGCTCGTCCACACCGACATCCCGGGCAAGCGCGACGTCGAGCCGCACCCCGCCGCCCGTGTCTACCTCTTCGCCGGCACCCAGCACACGCCGGGGAGCCTCCCGCCGCCCGACGCCGACCCGAACACGGGCGGTCGGGGACGGGAGCCGTTCAACGTCGTGGACTACGCGCCGCTCCTGCGCGCGGCGCTCGTGAGCCTCGACCGGTGGGTCACCGAGGGGGTCGAGCCGCCCGCGAGCAACGTGCCGCGTCTGGCGGATGGGACGGCGGTGCTCGCCGAGGTGACCGCGGGCGTGTTCACGAAGATCCCGGGTGTCCGCTTCCCGGATCGCATCGACCGGCCGGTGCGCCTCGACTTCGGCCCCGAGCTGGCGCGCGGCATCGTCACCGAGCTGCCGCCGAAGGTCGGCGCCCCGTTCGTCACCTTCGTGTCCGCCGTGGACGCCGACGGCAACGAGATCGCAGGCGTCCGGCCCGTCGAGCTGCTGGCCCCGCTGGCGACCTTCACCGGCTGGAACCCGCGCC
This sequence comes from Candidatus Rokuibacteriota bacterium, assembly GCA_003220315.1. GTDB lineage: Bacteria > Methylomirabilota > Methylomirabilia > Rokubacteriales > CSP1-6 > 20CM-2-70-11. The sequence goes on along the minus strand of QHSA01000124.1, from coordinate 7,959 downwards.
ATCCGACCCAGGGGGCGCCCGGCGATCTCATGAGCATGATGGGCTCGACGCTCCCGCTTCCACGGACGCGGGCCGAGCGGCTCGCGACGGGTGACCCGCGGCGCTCGATCGAGGAGCGCTACCCGTCGCGCGCGGCGTACCTCGAGCGGGTCCGCACGGCGGCGCTGGCGCTCGTGGCGGCGCGACACGTCCTCGCCGAGGACCTCGACGCCATCGTCGAGCGCGCGGGGCGGTTGTGGGATTGGGTCCAGGCACGCGTGACCTAGTCTCGCGTCACTCGCGAGCGCGTCGGAGTGGCCGCCGTTCGAGCGCGGGCTCCGCCCGCAACCCGTCTTGGGGGTGGCTCGGATGATTGAGCGGTGCGCTTGTACCACTCGTAGATCTCCTCGCCCGTCGTCAGCCACACGCCCCTGTGCTTCCGGATGTAGTCGTACGCCGCCTCGAAATACTTGATACGGTGCGGGACGCCGTGGATGTACGGATGGACCGCGATCGCCATCACGCGCGGGTTCCGAGCCCCCTCCAGATAGAGCCGGTCGAACTGGTCACGCACGCGCTCCTGCCAGTAGCTCGACTCGTGGTGCTGGATGACCATCGTCGGGATGTCGTTCAGCTCGAGCGTGTACGGCACCGACACGAGCGTCCCCGCCGTCGTCCGGATCTCGTAGGGCTGGTCGTCGTTGACCCAGTCCGACACGTAGGCGATCCCCTCCTCGGCGAGGATGTCGAGCGTCTCCCACGTCTCCGTGAGCCCGGGACCGAGCCAGCCCTGCGGCGGCTTGCCGGTGAAGTCGCGGAGGAGCTTGATGGCCTCACGGACGGCGGCGCGCTGGTCGGCGAGGAGGTGCATCGCGCCCTGCGTGACGCCGTGGCCCATGAACTCCCAGCCCGCGTCCAGCATCGCCCGCGCGACCGGCTCGTACGAGCGGACCACGTTGGCGTTGATGGACGTGGTCGCGCGGATCTTTCGCTTGCCGAGCGCCTCGAGCATCCGCCAGAAGCCGACGCGCATGCCGTAGTCGTGCCAGGCCCAGTTGGGGACGTCGGGCACGGTCGTGACCCCTTGCGGAGCGGTGAGGTACTGGCGGGCGGTCGGCGTCTCGATGTCCCACTCCTCGACGTTGACGATGGTCCAGACGGCGATGCGCGCGCCCTTGGGGAGCCTCCAGGGGCGCCGGGCGGTGATGGGCGAATAGTCGAAGCGCTCGTGTGGCAGTCTCACGCGGGCCTCCTCGAAAGCGTCGTGGCCTACGGACGGGTGCGCCTATAGTACAATCACGGGCCGTGGCGCAGCCCCCCGCGGTCGACATTCACGCCCACTTCTTCCCCGAGAGCTTTCTGCGCGTCATCGAGGAGCACGGCGGGCCCTTCGGCGCGCGCGTGGACCGGGCGAACCCGAAGGGCCCGGCCATCGCCGCCGGCGGGATCACCGGACCGCCCCTCGACGCGACCTACTGGGACCTCGACCGCCGCGTCCGTGCGATGGACAAGGCGGGCGTCCAGATCCACGCCCTCTCGCTGACGACGCCGATGGTCCACTGGGCCCGAGGCGACGTCGCCCGGCGCGCGGCAGAGGCGGTCAACGACGCCATGGCGGAGGCCCACCGCGCCTACTCCGAACGGTTCGTCGGTTGCGCGACGCTGCCGATGCACGAGCCCGCCCTCGCCCAGGCCGAGCTCGAGCGCGTCGCGACCCTCAAGGGGATCCGCGCCGTGTACCTCGGGACCAACGTGAACGGACGCGACCTCTCCGCCGCCGAGTTCGCTCCGGTGTTCGCGCGCTGCGAGGCGCTGGGGCTCCCGGTGCTGCTCCACCCGATCTCGGTCGTCGGCGCCGAGCGCCTCAGGCCCTTCTACCTGGGGAACCTCCTCGGGAATCCGTTCGACACGGCGATCGCGGCGGCGCACCTCGTCTTCGGCGGCGTCCTCGACCGCCACCCGAAGCTCCAGGTGTGCCTGCCCCACGCGGGCGGCGCGCTCCCGTACCTCGTCGGGCGGCTTCGCCACGGCCAGCGCGTGCGGCCCGAGGCGCGCGACCGCGCCCGGCAGCCCTTCGAGCGCTACCTCCGGCGCTTCGCCTACGACACGATCAGCCACTCGGCGGACGCCCTCCGCTATCTCATCGCGACGGTCGGCGCGGATCGCGTCATGCTCGGCAGCGACTTCTGCTTCGACATGGGCTACGTCCGCCCGCGCGACATCATCACCAAGCATGCGCGGCTCGGGAAGGCGGACCAGGCGCGGGTCCTCGGGGGCAACGCCCTCCGGCTCCTCCGGCTCTCGTGACCGCCGAGTTCTGGATCACCCAGGCCTTCAACGGCCTCTCGTACGGCGCGCTCCTGTTCCTGCTCGCGAGCGGGCTCTCGCTGATCTTCGGCGTCATGCGCATCGTCAACCTCGCCCACGGGTCGTACTTCATGCTCGGCGGCTACGTCGGGCTGTCCGTCGTGTGGCGGACGGGCAGCTTCGCCGCCGCGCTCGTCGCGGGCGCGCTGGCGATCGCGCTCATCGGCGTCGGCATGGAGCGGCTCTTCCTCCGGCGGCTCCCCGGCCAGACGCTCGGCCAGGTGCTGATGACGGTCGGCTTCGCGCTCATGTTCCAGGACCTGGCGCTCCTGATCTGGGGCGGCGATCCGTACACGATCCCGGTGCCGGCCACGCTCCAGGGAATCGTCACCGCGGGAGCGCTCCGCTTCCCCACCTACCGGATCTTTATCATCGTGGTCGCGAGCCTGGTCGGCGCCGTGCTCTGGATCGTTCTCGACCGGACGCGCATGGGCGCGATGATCCGCGCCGCGGTGGACGATCGCGAGATGGCACAGGGGGTCGGCATCCACGTGCCGGTCGTGTCGCTCGGCGTGTTCGCCCTCGGCGCGGCCCTCGCCGCGCTCGGCGGCGTGATCGGCGGCGGGTTCCTCGGCGTCTACCCGGGCGCGGACTTCGAGGTCCTCCCGTACGCGTTCGTCGTCGTCATCGTCGGCGGGCTCGGCAGCCTCCCCGGGGCGATGGTCGGCAGCCTCCTCGTCGGGCTGCTCGACAACTTCGGCAAGGCGCTCTTCCCCGAGCTGTCCTACTTCACGCTCTTCGCACCGATGGCGCTGATCCTGGCGCTGCGGCCCACGGGCCTCTTCGGCCGCGCGTGACGGACGGAGCCACCGGCGCCTCGCTCAGGCCACCCACGGTCAGATCGGGCCTCGCGGCACCCGCTACAACAGTCGACCGCAAGGTCGTCGCCGGCTTCGTGGCCCTGGCCGGGGCCGGCGCGCTCGCGCCCGTTCTCCCGGCGTATCCCCTCACGCTGCTCACGCAGGCGGCGATCATCGCCGTCCTGGCGATGAGCCTCGACGTCCTCCTCGGCTACACGGGCCTCCCCTCGCTCGGCCACGCGGCATACTTCGGGATCGCCGCGTACACGGTCGCCATCCTCGCGACCGAGCGCCAGATCGGCCTCGCGGGCTGCCTCGTCGCGGCGCTCCTGCTCGCGACGGCGACGGCGGCCGTCTTCGGGGTCCTCGCGATTCGCGCGACCGGGACCTACTTCCTGATGATCACGCTCGCCCTCGGCATGGTCGTCTGGGGGCTCGCCTTCCGCTGGGTCTCGATGACCAAGGGGGACAACGGCATCGCGGGCGTGCCGCGTCCGGAGCTCGGGTTGCCGTGGAGCCTCGCGGCGCCGCTACCGTTCTTCTACTTCGCGCTCGGGGCGGCGGCGCTCGCCTGGGGGGCGATGGGCGTGCTCGTACGCTCGCCGTTCGGGCTCGGGCTCAAGGGCATCCGCGAGAGCGAGTCGCGCATGCGGGCGCTCGGCTACAATGTGTGGCTCCACAAGTACCTCGCCTTCGTGATCTCGGGCTTCTTCGCCGCGTTTGCCGGCGTCCTCTGGGCGTACTACAACGGCTTCGTGGGGCCCGCGGACGTCCAGCTCGTCACCTCGGTCGAGACGCTCCTGATGGTCGCGCTCGGCGGCCCGGGCACGCTCGCGGGCTCGGCGTTCGGCGCCGTGGCCATCGTCTTTCTGAAGAACTTCGTCAGCGTGTACACGAAGCGCTGGCTCTTGATTCTCGGCGCCGTCTACATCGGCGTCATCCTGTTTGCGCCCCGCGGAGTGCTGGGCGCATTCAGCCGGGAGCCCCGCGGTGCGCCGTGAGCGCGGCCCCCGCCCGAGCGGAGCAGTGGTCGTGCGAGCCTTTGGAGTGCGCGGGGCCGCAGTGCGAGCCGCAGCCGAAGGCGAGGCGAGTCTGCGATCGAGTCCCCGCCGTCCGAGGCGAGCCTGTGGAGAGGAGCCCCGCCGATGACGCGCATCCACGTCCGCACGCTCGCCGCCGTCCTCAGCGTGGCGCTCGCCGCGTCGCTCGCCGCCCCCCGCACGGCGCCGGCGCAGGGCGGGCCCATCAAGATCGGTCTCCTGGCGCCGCTCACCGGCGCCGCGGCGGCGCTGGGCAAGGACATGCTGAACGGCACCGAGCTCTACCTGGACGGGATCGGCTCCCAGGTGAGCGGGCGGAAGATCGAGCTGATCGTGGAGGACACGGAGGGGAACACGGCGACCGCCCTCACCAAGGCGCGGAAGCTCGTCGAGCAGGACCAGGTGCACGTCCTGACCGGCGGGCTGCTTGCCTCGACGGGCTACGCGCTCCATCCGCTCGCGGAGGCCCAGCGGATCCCGACGACGTATCCGGTCATGTCCTCCGACGACCTCACGCAGCGAAAGCCGGCGAAATGGGTCGTGCGGACCGGCTGGAACTCGAGCCAGTCGATGCACGTCTTCGGCGACTGGGTGGCCAAGACGCTCAAGTACCGGAAGATCGTCACGATCGGTCTCGACTACGCGTTTGGCTGGGAGTCGGTCGGCGGTTTCCAGCGCACCTTCGAGGAGAGCGGTGGCCAGATCATCCAGAAGATCTGGACGCCCCTCAACACCAACGACTTCGCGCCGTTCGTGACCCAGATCAAGCGGGAGGCCGACGCGGTCTTCGCGGTCTTCTTCGGACGCGCGGCGCTGCAGTTCGTGAAGCAGTACGAGACGGCCGGCCTCAAGGGGCGGGTGCCGCTGCTCGGGAACGGCACGACGACGGACGAGTCGGTGCTGCCACAGATGGGCGACGAGGCCCTCGGCATCATGACCGCGCTCCACTACTCGGCGGCGCTCGACAACCCGGCCAACCAAAAGTTCGCGCGGGCCTTCGAGGCCAAGGCCGGCAAGATCCCCTCCTACTACGCCGAGACCTGCTACACCAACGCGCGGTGGATCGTCGAGGCCGTGAAGGCGATCGGCGGCCGGGTCGAGGACCGCGAGGCGCTCCTCACGGCGCTCCGCCGGGTGGAGCTGAAGGACTTTCCGCGCGGCCCGGTCGGCATCGACCGCTGGGGCAACCCCGTCCAGAACATCTACATCCGCAGGGTGGAGAAGGTCGGCGGTAAGCTGCAGAACTCCGTGATCGCGACCTTCCCGGCCGTGAGCCAGTTCTGGAGGTACGACCCCGACGAGTACCTGAAGCAGCCGCTCTACACGCGCGACCACCCGCCATGCCCGCACTGCTGAGCCCGCGGCGAGCCGCGCGGCGCCCGCGGCGGGGGCGGGGGAGGCTTCCGAGACCCGTGCTTCTGGGCATTGAGGCTGCGCCGACCGAGTGAATCGGACTGGGCCAATGAGAGCTAGCGTGGTCGAGGAAGCCTCCCCCGCCCCCGCCGCGGGCTACGCGCTCGAGCTCCGGTCAGTCTCCAAGGCGTTCGGCGGCCTCCGCGCGGTGGACGACGTGGCCCTCGCCGTGCGCGCGGGCGAGCGCCGCGCGCTCATCGGTCCCAACGGGGCGGGCAAGACGACGCTCTTCAACCTGATCTCGGGCGAGCTGCCGGCCTCGTCGGGGACGATCACGCTGTTCGGCCGCGACGTGACGCGCGCGGCGGCCCATCGGCGCGCGGCGCTCGGGCTCGCGCGGACCTTCCAGATCACCAACGTCTTCCCGAGCCTCACCGTGCTCGAGAACTGTCTGCTCGCCGTCCAGGCGCTCTCGCCCGTCAAGCTCGCGATGCACCGTCCGCTCGGACGCTACGCCGACCTCCACGCGCGCGCGCGGACGACGCTCGAGGCGGTCGGCCTCGCCGACCGCGCGGGCGCCACCGTGCAGCATCTCTCGCACGGCGAGCAGCGCCAGCTCGAGATCGCGCTCGCCCTCGCGGGCCGCCCGCGCGTCCTCCTCCTCGACGAGCCCACCGCCGGCCTCTCGCCCGCGGAGTCCCAGCTCATGGCGGGCCTCATCAAGCGCCTCGACCCCGCGATGACGGTGCTCGTGATCGAGCACGACATGGACATCGCGCTCGAGATCGTCCAGCACGTCACCGTGCTCCACTACGGCCGCGTGATCGCCGACGGGACGCGCGAGGACGTGAAGGCGAACCCGCTCGTGCGCGAGATCTACCTGGGCGCGTGAGCCGGCGATGCTCGAGCTGAGCGACGTGCACACCTACTACGGCGCGAGCCACGTGCTCCAGGGCGTCACGCTCGCCGTCGGGCCGGGCGAGATCGTCACGATCCTCGGGCGGAACGGGATGGGCAAGACCACGCTCATCCGCTCGATCATCGGCTTCACGCCGCCGCGGCGCGGCCGGGTGGGGTTCAAGGGCGACGACGTCACCCGCTGGCCGCCCTTCCGCATGGTCGAGCGCGGCATGGCGCTCGTGCCGCAGGGACGGCGGGTCTTCGCGTCGCTGACGGTTCGCGAGAACCTCGAGGTGGCCCGCCAGTCCCGGACGGGTCGGTGGACGCTGCCCCGCGTCTTCGAGCTGTTTCCGAGCCTCGGCAACCGCGCCCGGAACCGTGCGAACAAGCTCTCGGGCGGCGAGCAGCAGATGCTCGCCATCGGGCGCGCGCTCATGACCGACCCCGACCTGCTCCTCATGGACGAGCCGACCGAGGGGCTGGCGCCCCTCCTGGTGCGCGAGGTCGGCCGCGTGATCGCGGGGCTCAAGCGCGACGGGCTCTCGATCCTGCTCGTCGAGCAGAACCTGCCGCTGGCGCTCGCCGTGGCCGACCGCGTCCACATCCTGAGCCGCGGCCAGATCGTGCACTCGTCGGGGCCGGCCGACCTGATGGCGAACGAAGCGGTCAAGTCCCGCTATCTGGGCGTCGCCTAGAGCCTCGGAGGGGGGCTATTCCAGCCGCTATCTGGTGCTGACGATCCGATCCCAGAGCTCCGCGTACAGCTTCTGGTACTGCGGCCACACCCTCTCCTCGGCGACCTTGCGGAAGGCGGCCACGTCGCTCGCGTTGACCTTCATCCCCTTCGCCTCGAGGATCTCCCTGGCCCGCTGGAGGTTGTCGACGCTCTCGGTCGCCTCGCGCACCCTCGCCTGCGCCTCCCGCGAGACCTCCGTCAACAGCCTCTGCGCCTCGGGCACAAGGCTCTTCCAGCTGTCGAGGTTCATCACGACCAGCGACGGCCCGTAGTTGTGGAAGGTCATCGAGGCGTACCTGGACACCTCGTAGATCTTGAGCGCGTTGATGTTCACGATCGGCAGATCCGCGCCGTCGATCACGCCCTGCTGCGCGGCGGGCACCACCTCGGACCAGGACATGGGCACCGCGTTCGCGCCGAGGCCGTTCACGGTGTCGGCGAAGACCTTGCCCTGTTGCACGCGCAGCTTGAGGCCCTTGAGGTCGTCGGGCTTCGCGATGGGGCGCTTGTTGTTCCAGAAGTGACGGAAGCCGTAGTCGAAGAAGAGGAGGATCTTGAGCCGGTACTTCCGCTGGAACTGCTCGTCGAGGCTCTTGCCGATCTCGCCGTTGAACATCTTGTAGGCGTGCGCGTAGTCGCGGACGAGGTACGGCACGAGGAACACGCCGAGCTCGGGGAAGACGGTGGACGCCGCGCCCGAGGGGCTGCCGATCGCGACGTTTCCCGACTTCACCGCGTCCATGATCTCGAGCTCCTTGTTGAGGAGCGTACCGCCGTGGAACAC
>QHSA01000100.1 GCA_003220315.1 Candidatus Rokuibacteriota bacterium | reverse complement strand
CGCCCGCAACCCCGCCCCGCCTGTTCTACATGGCTGCGCCCGGCGTCGGGTGCATGATTTCGGCGGGCCGGTACGCGCTTGGGCTCGACCCTGTGGCTCACCGCGCGCCGTCGGGCTCTGGCGATGCCTCACCGCATGAGTTGCCCCGCCGTGAAGATGACGGCAGCAATCACGGCGAGCCAGACGAACGTGCCCACAGGCGCGAGCGGATGCGTGACTGCGAGCACGCCATAGTGGAAGTCGCACCAGGAGCCGGTAAACTCCACCGCCCCGGGATGGGGCCGGGTGTGGCCAGGCTCGCCGCAGATGAGGCAGAGGCCGCAGTATCCGCGTGCGAGGCCCTGCGTATCCCGACCCTCCGGGCGCTTCTCCGACTCGTCGCAGCGGCAGCCGCGCTTATTCCATGCCGCCTCGAACGCCACTTCGCCTAGCGCCTCACCAGGCCCCAGCCATACGTCTGGAGATCCTTGGCAATGTCCCTTTGGCGCCGATCGTGGCGGCGCTTCTCGACCGCCACTCGCTCGGGGCGCTGCCGGCGCTCCTCCACGCGGCGGTCCAGGATCACGTCGACGATCTCCTTGCCGAAGACATGCGTGAGGTATGTGTACCGCGCCGGTTCCGTGCGCGCAACGACGAGGAGCATCTTGGCCACAAACTGCCTCCGCGGGTTAAGCGCCCTCCATCCAGACCGTGGACCGGCGAAGCCGAGAGGTCCGACCGCGCAGGCGCGTGATTGTACCGAGGATCGAGGTCGCTCTCACTCCCTTCCCATGCGACCGAGCCTAGGCCCGCTCTCGTATTTCCGGAAGTCGGAAAAACCCGGAAGGAGGGCACGGAAAAGCTCCGTCGAGAGGTTCAGGAGGAGGTCGACCGGCCGATCTGCCGGGGTTTCCCTCGATCAGTGTCGGGAGTTCACCTGATGGCCTATCTCCGTTCTACCGACCAGCATGGGGGGAGTATGACGATGCCGAGCCGGATTCTCCTCGCCGATGACCACCTGATCGTGCGCCAGGGCCTGAAAGCCCTGCTCGAGCACGAAGGGTTCGCGGTCGTCGCGGAGGTCGGCGACGGCCAGGAGGCGGTCCGCGTGTCGCGCGAGCGCCGCCCTGACGTGGTCGTGCTGGATTTTGCGATGCCACTCCTGAACGGACTCGGTGCCGCCGGGGAGATCCTCCGCGCTTGTTCCCGCACCAAGGCGATCCTCCTGACGATGCACACGGAGGACCACTACGTCCTGGAGGCGCTCAGGGCGGGTGTCAGGGGCTACGTCGTGAAGACGCAGGCCTCGGCGGATCTCGTGCGGGCGATCAACGAGGTGCTGCGGGGCACGGTGTACCTGAGCCCCGGAATCTCCCAGGCCGTCGTCGAGGCGTACCTGTCCAAGTCGGAGGTGCCGCCCGACCCGTTGACGGCGCGGGAGCGCGAGGTCCTCCAGCTGGTCGCGGAGGGCAAGTCCACGAAAGAGATCGCCAAGCTCCAGGGGATCAGCTTCAAGACCGCCGAGTCTCACCGGACCCGGATCATGAGGAAAACCAACATCCACGGCACCGCTGGCCTCGTCCGGTATGCGGTCCGCCGTGGCCTGATCCAGCTCTAGACTCGCCGCCGGATACCGTCGCCGCGTTGCGCCAAAGGAATGGAAAAGCTCCTGAGCGCCGCCGAGCGTGAAATACACAGCGTTCCGCGGGGCGCTCGAGGCCCTCGAAGACCGCGTGGAAAATCGTCGACCTGAATTTGGCGCACCACTACAAGGAGCACGGCGACCAGATCCGGGCGTGGCGGGCGGGGAAAGGGTACTGAGGACGCGGCGGGAGAGACCGGCGCTACCTCGCGTTGAGCGCATACCGGAGGCCGGCGCGCTGACGCGGGAGCAGGCCGAGGCTGCTAGTTTCCCGAGGCCGCGAGCCGAAGGCGCCGCACCAACTCGTACAGCGCGCTCTTACCGCCGCGATAGCCTGTCAGACGGACGCGCCGGAGAACTTCCGCGCCCGACACCGCCGGGTTGTCCCGGAGCCACTGCCCGATCTGAGGCGCGTACTGGGCCACCGTAGACGGCCGGCCCACTCCCCGCACCTGGGTATGCGCCTGGCCGTTGGCCGGCACCACCCCGCTGAACGCTGCCACTTCCCCGATCCCCATGGCTGAACCCTCCTGGGGCTAGGTCAATGGCAATTTTGATACCGAACTCCATTCTCTGATATTTCAGCAACTTACGAGTTGGCTACCAGGGTTTGGCTGGTAAGTTTCTCAACAGCGAGATAATTTCCGGACCACCCCCACAGGACCACCGCCCGTCAGGCTATCAGGCGGGGGACGACCCCTCCATCGCCGCCTCCACCCCCCGCGTAAGGTCATTGGCGGTGAATGGCTTGAGCACCATCCCGTGGATCCCGGCCTGGGTGGCCTCGCCGACGAGCTCTCGGTTGCCGTGCGCGGTAATCATGACGACGCGTAGCGCGGGCCTGAGTGACCACGCCTGCTCGACGAACTCGAACCCGTTCTGCTCGGGCATCATGTAGTCCACGACGAGCAGGTCGGTGGCGACGGTGCCGTCCGAGAGGTGCTTGAGCGCCTCGCGTGTCGTCGTGAAGCCGTGGACGGTGTGGCCCTGTGCGCGGAGGACCTTCTCGCACATCTTGACGATCGCGAGATCGTCGTCGACCACCACGATGGTCATGGCCGCGCCCGCTCGTCCCGGCGCAGCTTGTACTCGATCGAGTCCACGAGCGCCTGCCAGGACGCCTCGATGATGTTGTCCGCGACCCCGACGGTGCCCCACGTCTCCTCGCCGTCGCCCGAGGTGATGAGCACGCGCGTCTTGGCCGCGGTGCCCTTGGACTCGTCGAGGATGCGCACTTTGTAGTCGAGGAGCCGCATCGCCCGGAGGTTCGGGTAGAACTCCTCGAGCGCCTTGCGCAGCGCGTGGTCGAGCGCGTTGACGGGCCCGTTACCGGACGCCGCGGTGTGCTCGAGGCTACCCTTGACGCGGACGCGGACCGTCGCCTCGGCGACCGGCTCCGCGGCGTGGCTCTGCTCCTCGACGATCACGCGATACGCGTCGAGCTCGAAGTAGGGTTTGTGCCGGCCGAGCGCGCGCTCCATCAGGAGCTCGAACGACGCCTCCGCGCCCTCGAACTGGAACCCCTGGTCCTCGAGCGCCTTGAGCTCGTCGAGGATCCGCCGCGAGTCCGGCGTGTCGCGGTCGATGTCGATACCGTACTCGCGCGCCTTCCAGAGGATGTTCGACTTGCCCGCGAGCTCGGACACGAGCACGCGCCGACGGTTGCCTACCGCCGCGGGTTCGATGTGCTCGTACGTCTCCGGGTGCTTGAGCACGGCGGACACGTGCATGCCGCCCTTGTGGGCGAAGGCGGAGTCGCCGACGTAGGGCTGCGCGGCCCACGGCTTGCGGTTGGCCAGCTCGGAGACGAACCGCGAGACGTCCCGCAGCTCGTGCAGGTTCGGTTCCGGGATGCAGTCCAGCCCCATCTTGAGGACCAGGCTCGGGATGATCGAGACCAGGTTCGCGTTCCCGCACCGCTCGCCGTAGCCGTTCATCGTGCCCTGCACCTGCCGCACGCCCTCGCCGACGGCGGCCAGCGAGTTGGCGACCGCGCACTCGGCGTCGTTGTGGACGTGGATGCCAAGCGGCGCCTTCACGGCCGTCTTGACGGCCTGGACGATCGCGACGAGGTCCCGCGGGAGCGTGCCGCCATTCGTGTCGCAGAGCACGAGCCAGTGGGCGCCGGCGGCTTCGGCGGCCCGGAGCGTCGCGAGCGCGTATTCGCGGTTCCGCCGGAAGCCGTCGAAGAAATGCTCGGCGTCGAACATCACCTCCTCCGTACGCGGACGGAGGAAGGCGATCGTGTCGGCGATCATCTTCAAGTTTTCGTCGAGCGTCGTCGAGAGCGCGTGGGTCACCTGGAAGTCCCACGCCTTACCGACGATCGTTGCGACGGGCGCGCCCGCGTCGAGGAGCGCCTGCATGTTGGCGTCCGACTCGGCGGTGCCGCCCGCACGGCGGGTCATGCTGAACGCCGCGAGCTTCGCGTGCTTGAGCGTCACGTCCTGCATCCGGCGGAAGAAGCGCAAGTCCTTGGGATTGGAGCCCGGCCAGCCCCCCTCGATGTAGTGGATGCCGAGCGCGTCGAGCCTTGATGCGAGGCGGACCTTGTCCTCCATCGAGAAGGACACCCCCTCGCCCTGCGTCCCGTCCCGGAGGGTCGTGTCGTAGATCGTGATCAGCTGTCGCATGGCGTAATCGTCATGATGCGCCCCCGCGCCGCGGAGTGTCAAGAATCGGCCTCGGGTTGGTACTCGTCTATTTTCAGCGACGGCGCGCGGTGCTCAGCGGCGCGCGGCGCTCAGATGATGCCGCGCCCCCGCAGGCGCGCGAGCTCCGCTCGTGTGAGGCCCGCGAGCATCCGCAGCACCGCGTCGGTGTGCTGCCCGAGAACGGGCGGCGCGAGCCGCGCCCGGCCCGGCGTCGCGTGGAGGCGGATCGGCACGCCCAGGGCGGTCACGCGGCCTGCCTGGGGGTGCGGCAGCGTCACGATCATCGCGCGCGCCTTGAGATGTGGGCTCTCACATACCTCGGGGACGCTCTTGATCCGCCCGGCGGGCACGCCCGCGCTCTCGAAGCGCTTGAGCCACTCCTCGGCCGTGCGGGCGCCCAGGATCTCGTTGAGCAGCGGGATGAGCACGTCACGGTTCGTGACGCGCCGGGCCTCGGTGTCGAACCGCGGATCGGTCGCGAGCTCGGGCCTATCGAGCGCAGCGCAGCACTTCGCCCACAGCGCGTTGTTGGCGACGCCGAGCGTCAGGTACGCGTCGGCCGCCTTGAAAACCTCGTAGGGCACGATCGAGGGATGGGCGTTGCCCCGGCGCGCCGGCCGCTGGCCCGTGCCGAAGTAGATCCCGGCCTGGTAGGTGAGGAGCGCGGCCATGGCGTCGAGCATCGAGATCTCGACCTTCTGGCCGCGGCGCGTGCGCGTGCGCGCGAGCAGCGCGAGTGTCACGCCGTGGGCCGCCGACATGCCGGCGACGAGATCGGCGATCGAGGTGCCGACCTTGACGGGCGGCCCGTCGGAGAACCCGGTGATGTCCATGATCCCCGATTCGGCCTGCACGACGAGGTCGTAGCCGGCGCGGTGCGCCTCCGGCCCGGACTCACCAAAGCCCGAGATCGAGCAGTAGACGAGCCGCGGGTGGCGCCGCGCGAGCGCTCGGTAGCCGAACCCGAGCTTGTCCATCGTCCCGGGCCGGAAGTTTTCGACGAGGACGTCGCTCTTGCCCACGAGCGTGCGGAGGATCGCCTGGCCCTCGGGCGCCTTGAGATTCAGCGTGACGCTCTTCTTGTTGCGGTTGACGGACATGAAGTACGTCGACTCGCCGCCGGCGAAGGGCGGCCAGCTCCGCGTGTCGTCGCCCTTCCCGGGCTCTTCGATCTTGATGACCTCGGCACCCATGTCGCCCAGCATCATCGAGCAGAACGGCCCGGCGAGGACGCGCGTGAGGTCCAGGACGCGCACACCGACGAGGGGCTGGTCAGCTCGAGACACGCTCTCTTCCTTTCCAGGCTCGCTTGGCGAGGCTCCGGGCGATCGCGTGCACGCGGTCACCCGCACGACCGGTGCGCCGCCAGAAGAGGCGGGCGCGGTCCAGCGCGCCGAGATGAGAGAAGTAGTAGACGTCGTTCACCGCCTCGATCGCGACGCGCGAGCCGATGCGGAGCCCGCGCGTCTCTGCGCCGTGGCAGATGAACCGGGCGCCCCCCGGGAGCGCGACCAGCGCGAGGTGGAGCGGCGACCGGAATCCTGCGGGCGGCGAGTGCAGCGTGGTGAACGAGACGATCTCACCTGCGCCCTCGAGCTCGACCGACGTCATCGCGACCGGATCGCGCGGACAGAAAGGGGCGGGCGGCGCCACGGTCAGCCCGCACGCGGGGCAGCGGGAGCCCTGGATCGTCTCGATCCTCATGAGGCTTCCAGGAGGGTCACCCAGTTGTTCGTCGCGAGCCCGCCGATCGACTGCGCGAGCGCGACACGCGCCGGCACCTGCCGCCCCTCGGCGCGGCCCGTGAGCTGCCAGACGCACTCGACGATCTGCGCGAGCCCCGTCGCCGCGAGCGGGTGGCCACGCGCCTTGAGGCCGCCCGACGGGTTCACCGGCAGCCGGCCGTCGAGCGCGGTCTCGCCGTCGAGCGTCGCGCGGCCGGCCTTCCCCGAAGGGACCAGGCCGAGATCCTCGAGCGAGATCAGCTCGAACGGCGCGAACGCGTCGTGCAGCTCGGCCACGTCCACGCGCTCGGGGCCGAAATCCGCCATCGCGAACGCCGCGCGCGCCGCCGCCCGGGAGGCGCGGAAGCTCGTGAGCGCGTCGCGGTGTCGGAGCGCGAGCGTGTCCGTCCCCTGCCCGATGCCGGTGATCCGCACGGCCGCGCGCTCGGCCGTCAGGACGACGGCGGCGGCCCCGTCCGAGATGGGGCAGCAGTGCAGCAGCCGGAGCGGATCGGCGACCATCCGGGAGTCCATCACCTCGTCGATCGTGACCGAGCGATGAAAGTGCGCGTACGGGTTCCGGAGGGCGTTGGCGTGGTTTTTCACGGCGATCTGGGCCATTTCACGGGGCGCGTCGCCGTTGCGCGCGATCAGCGCGCGCGCGACGAGCCCGGCCAGTGCCGGCATCGTGGCGCCGTACGAGCGCTCGTAGGGATCGATCGAGCGGCCGATCAGCTCCGAGACGCGCGGCGTGTCGAGATGCGTCATCTTTTCCCCGCCGACGACGAGCACCCTGTGGCGCAGGCCAGCCGCGACCTGGGCAAAGCCCGCGTAAAGCGCCGCCGCGCCCGAGGATGTCGCGGTCTCGATGCGCATCGCCGGCGTCTCCGCGAGGCCCATGTGTGTGGCGACATGAGACGCGAAGTTGCCGTCACCGACGAACTCTTCGGGATTCATCGCCGCCGCGACGATCGCGTCAGGCCGCTCGAGCCCCGCGTCGCGCAGGGCGGCGTGCGCGGCCTCGGCCATGAGGTCGGAGAGAGACTCACCGCGGCGGCCGATCCGCGTTATCCCCGCGCCGGCGATCCACACCTCACGCATCGGGCCTCAGCTTGCCCGGCCGGGTCGGGGCCCGTCAACCCGTATATGGGGGGCCGGACCGTCGCGCGGCGTCGCACCGCGCCCCAGGGGGGGCCGTCGAGGCCCCCGTGATGAGCTACACGAGCTGCCGCCGGCGCGTGGGCGGCGGCGGCGCGGCGACGCCGAGCTCCCGAATGAGCCGGAGGAGATAGGTGCGCTGGAGACCCAGAACGCGGGCGGCGTGGGTGCGGTTGCCGCTCACCTGGTGGAGCGTCGCTTCGATCAGCCGTCGCTTGAACGCCGAGACGGCGCCGTGGTAGCCGAGGCTCGACTCGAGCGGGGGTGGCGGCGAGGGCGCGGGCATCGAGGCCATGCCCTCCGACAGGACGCAACCGTTGTGCCAGACCTCGACGTTCGATTTCGCAGCGACTAAGGCCCGCCGCATTCGGGCGAATGCACGGCGCGGCTGGCGGAGTGCCGCCGGAGGTGTGCAGCTACTTCTTCGTGGCGGGCTTGACCCCGGGGTTGTCCTTGAAGAACTGCTTGTTGAGCTCGATGAAGTGCTTCCACTGCTCGGGAGTCTCATCCTCGGCGAAGATCGCCTTCACCGGACACACGGGCTCGCACGCGCCGCAGTCGATGCACTCGTCGGGGTGGATGTAGAGCATCGTCTCACCCTCGTAGATGCAGTCGACCGGGCACACCTCCACGCATGCCTTGTCTTTTACGTTGATGCACGGCTCCGCGATGATGTACGGCATTGAGGCCTCCCAATTCAGCGTGAGCCCTGCGGCTTGCTCAGGCTGGCTAAACCCATGGATTTGTACCCGAATCTCCGCAGCGTGTCAAGCATTGGGGCGTTGCAGCGAGGTCCGCGAGGCCGGCGTCGAGCGGTGGGCGGCGCGAGACGCGGTGCGGCCCCTGAGAGACGCGGTGGCCCGTACGCTCGCCTAGGCCCGCAGGCTATTGCGTGCGCAGGCGTGGGTCGAGCGCGTCGCGCAGCGAGTCGCCGAAGAGGTTGAACGCGAAGACCGCGAGACTGATCGCGAACCCGGGGAAGATCGCCATCCACGGCGCCGACTCGGCGAACTGGACGGCGGCTCCGCGCAGCATGAGCCCCCACGCGGGCGTCGGCTCCGCCACCCCGAGGCCGAGAAAGGAGAGCGACGCCTCGAGGAGGATTGCCTGCCCGAGGTACGCGGTGAGCATGATCAGGTACGGGGCCATCACGTTCGGCAGCATGTGACGGAGAATGATTCGCCGGTGGCTGAAGCCGGCGGCGCGCGCCGCGTCGACGTACGGCATTTCCCGGATGGCGAGCGCGCTCGAGCGCGCGACGAGTGCCGCGCGGGGGATCATCGGGATCGTGATCGCCACGATCAGGTTGCCGATGCCCGTGCCGAGGATGGAGACGACGGCGAGGGCCAGGATGATCAGCGGGAACGCGAGGAAGATGTCCATGACCCGCTGGATCAGCAGGTCCGCCCGGCCGCCGAAGTAGGCGCTCGTGACGCCGATCACCGCGCCCAGGGTCGCGCCGAGGAACGCGCACGCGAAGCCGACCAGCATGGCGGTGCGCGAGCCGTAGATGATGCGCGAGAGGACGTCGCGGCCGAAGGCATCGGTGCCGAGCCAGTGGGCCGCCGAGGGCCGCGCCAGCATGGCCCCGTAGTCGGTCGTCAGTGGGTCGTAGGGGGCGATCACGTTGGCGCCCAGGCCGACGAGGATGTTGATGGCGACGACGACCGCGCCGATGGCCCCGAGCGGTCGCGCGCGGCAGAAGTCGAGGACCGTGCGGCGCCAGTTGCCGCGCTCCGCGACCTCCGGGACGTCGCCGAGGACCGCGGGCTTGACGGCCATTACCGGAATCGTATCCGCGGGTCGATCCAGGCGTACGCCAGGTCGACCAGGAAGTTCACGAAGATGAAGACGAACGCGACGAGCATCACGAGCGCCTGCGTGAGCGTGTAGTCGCGGTGGGCCACCGCCTCGACGAAGAGGAGGCCGAGTCCGTTGAGGTTGAACACCTGCTCGGTGACGACGAGGCCGCCCATGAGGAACGCGAACTCGAGGGCGATCACGGTGAGCACCGGCAGCATCGCGTTCTTGAGCGCGTGCCGCGACAGGATCAGCTTGTCCCACAGTCCCTTGGCCCGGGCCGTGCGGATGTAGTCCTCGCGCAGCACCTCGAGCATGGCGGAGCGCGTCATGCGCGTCGCGACCGCCGAGTACCGATAGCCGACCGCCAGTGCCGGCCAGATCAGTTGCAGGAGGTTCTGCCACGGGTCCACCCAGAGCGGCGTGTAGACCATGGGCGGGAGCCACTTGAAGACGATCAGGAGCCCCAGGATGAAGACGATGCCGAGCCAGAACGAGGGCGTCGCGAGCCCGGCGATCGACACGATCCGCACGAGGTAGTCCACCCACGTGTCCTGCTTGAGCGCGGCGATGACGCCCAGCGGGATCGCCAGCAGCACCGCGATCAGCGTGGACATGATCGCGAGCTGGAGCGAGAGCGCGAAGCGCAGGCGGATCTCCTCGAGGATGGGCGCGCCGGTCCACATGGACTTGCCGAAGTCGAGCCGCACGATGCCCGCGATCCAGGTCAGGAACTGCTTCCAGATCGGCTGATCCAGACCCAGCCGAACGCGCTCCTTGTCGAGGTTCTCCTTCGAGGCGAACGCGCTCTCACCGGCGAATCGTAGCTCGACGATGTCGCCCGGCACCACGCGCATCAGGAAGAAGATGAGCACCGCGACACCGAGCAGCGTCGGGATCATCAGGAGGAGCCGCTTGACGATGTATTTGCCCATGCGGAGTGTGCCGCCGCTCGCCGAAAGATTACTCGGAGAGCCACACGGTGTCGAGCTGCTGGTTCAGGAAGTGGCTGGGCGTGATCGTCCAGCCACGCACCCTCGCGCTGTGCGGGACGATCCGGTGCCACTGGAGCGTGTAGAGATAGTGCGCTTCCTCGTCGAGAAGCCGCTTCTCGAACTCGCGCACGAGCCTCTTGCGCTCCTCCGGGTCGACCGCCCGACTCTGCCGGGCGTACAGCTCGTCGAGCACGCGGTCGGTGTAGCGCCCGTAGTTGTTGTGGCTCACGCCCGTGGACTGGAACTTGTAGAGGTCGAGATCCGGCTCGACCATGAACCCGCACTGGGCGTCCATGGACACCTCGAAGTCCCCGCCCCGGTTGTCGGCCACCCACTTCGCGGTCTCGAGGACTTCCTGACGCACGGTGAGTCCCACGCGCCGCCACTGGTCGATGAGCCAGACCCCGAGCGGCTCGTACGGCATCGGAACGGCGCGGTTCTTGAACGTGAACGCGAACCCGTCCGGCACGCCGGCCTCCCGGAGAAGGCGTCGGGCCTCCGCCCGCGCCTTGTCGATGTCGCGCCCGTACCCGGCCAGCCTCTCCAGCTCGGCCGGTGGCGTGGCGAACGGCGTGCCGGGAACCTGCACGCCGGCCACGGCCTTCACGATGGCGATCCGCGACAGCGCCTGGGCGCCCTCGTGGCGGTCGAGCGCCAGGGTCAGCGCCCGGCGGACCCGCCGGTCGTCGAACGGTTTCCGCTCGTGGTTCATCGCGACCAGCAGGTCGCAGTCCCAGGGGCTCTCCTGCACCGTGACCTTGGCGCCCATGGCGCCGACGAGGCTCTCACGCTCGGCCGGCGAGAAGCCGCGGAACTGGATGTGCGCCCGCTCGCCCCGGACCGCCGCCACCTGCGCGGCGGCGTCCTTGATGAAGAGCGCGCGGTACCCGTCGAGGTGAGGCTTGCCCCGGTCCCAGTAGTTCGGGTTCCTCCGGCCCACCCAGTGCGAGCCCTTGACGTGCTCCACGAACACGAACGGGCCCGTGCCCATCACGTGCGTCTCGTACCACCGCATATCCCGCTCGAGGATGTCGGCCTTGTAGATCCAGCTGAAGGGCGACGCGAGCGAGGAGAGGAAGGACCCCTGCGGCCACGTGAGCCGGAATACGACCGTGTCGCGGTCAGGCGCCTCGACCGCCTCGACGTTGACATAGATGCCCTTGCGGTTCGACGCGACGCCCGACGGCGGGAAGATGATCTTGTCGTAGCTGGCCTTGACGTCCCTGGAGGTCATCTCGCTTCCGTCGTGGAACTTCACACCCCGCCGGAGCTTGAACGCATAGGTGCGGCCGTCCTCGGCGACCGTCCACGACTCGGCCAGGTCGCCGACGATGCGCGTGCCGGTCCGGTCGTTGGGATCGATCCGGAGGAGGGTGTTGTAGTGGGGCGCCGTCGGGTGGATGAGGGCGAAGGTCCCTTCACGATGGGCGTCGTACGACGGCGGCTCGGCCGGAACGACGAACACGAGCTCGCCACCCTGGCGGGGCCGCTCCTGGGCGCCCGCCGGCGCGGCCATGAGCGCAAGCAGCAGCGCGAACGGGAGACGCATACGCCATCTCCTCAGCACGCCGGGGGGCGAAGGCCTCGTTCGAGCTTCACTCCGCAAGCCACACCGTGTCGAGCTGGTTGTTCAGGTAGTGGCTCGGCGTCACCGTCCAGCCCTTCACCCGGGAGTTGTGCGGGATGATCCGGTGCCACTGCAGCGTGTACATCGTGTGCACCTCCTCGTCGAGCAGACGCTTCTCGAACTCCCGGACGTACTTCTTCCGCTCCTCGAGATCGATCGCCCGGCCCTGTTTTACGTAGAGCTCGTCGAGAACGGAGTCCTTGTACCGGGTATAGTTTGCGTCGCTGATCCCCCTGGGATCGGCCGAGGTCGGCCCGCTCTGGAACTTGTAGAGATCCAGATCGGGCTCGACCATGTAGCCGCACTGGGCGTCCATGGCGACCTCGAAGTCCCCACCGCGCAGATCGGCGAACCACTTCGCGCTCTCGGCGACCTCCTGCGTCACGTTGAGACCGACCTGGCGCCACTGGTCGATCAGCCAGACGCCGAGCGGCTCGTACGGCATCGGGACCCCGCGATTCTTGAACGTGAACACGAAGCCCTCCGGCACGCCGGCTTCCTTCAGGAGCCGCCGCGCTTCCGCCCTCGACTTGATGAGGTCGCGCCAGTAACCGGCCAGCTTCTCGAGCTCCGCCGGCGGGGTCGCGAATGGCGTCCCGGGCACCTGGACGCCCGCCACCTCCTTGACGATCGCGATCTTGGACAACGCCTGCGAGCCCTGGTAGCGGTCGAGCGCGAGCGTGAGCGCGCGGCGCACCCGCTTGTCATCGAAGGGCTTCTTCTCGTGGTTCATGGTGACGAGCAGGACGCAGTCCCAGGGGCTCTCCTGTACCGTGATCTTCGGGCCGAGGGCGGCCACGAGGCTGTCCCGCTCGGCGGGCGAGAAGCCGCGGAACTGGATGTGCGCTCGCTCACCGCGGATCGCCGCCACCTGGGCCGCGGAGTCCTTGATGAAGAGCGCCCGGTAGCCGCCGAGGTAGGGCTTCCCCTTGTCCCAGTAGTTCGGGTTCCGCTTCCCGACCCAGTGGGAGCCCTTCACATGCTCCACGAACACGAACGGGCCCGTGCCCATCACGTGCGTCTCGTACCAGCGCATGTCCTTGGCAAGAATGTCGGCCTTGTAGATCCAGTTCCACGGCGAGGCCAGCGACGAGAGGAACGAGCCCTGCGGCCACTTCAGGCGAAACACGAGCGTGTAGGGGTCAGGCGCCTCGATCGCTTCGACGTTGACGTACGCCCCCTTGCGCTCGGACGCGACGCCCAGCGGCGGGAAGGCGATCTTGTCGTACGTGGCCTTCGCGTCCCGGGACGTGAACTCGGCACCGTCGTGGAACTTCACGCCCCGGCGGAGCCGGAAGGTGTAGGTGCGCCCGTCCCTGGCGACCGTCCACGACTCGGCGAGGTCGCCGACGACCTTGCTCCCGCTCCGGTCCATCGGATCGACGCGGAGCAGCGTGCTGTAGTGCGGCGCCATCGGATGGACGATCCCGAACGTCGACTCCCGGTGCGCGTCGTACGAGGGCATCTCCGACGGCACCGCGAAGATCAGCTCCCCGCCAAACCGGGGCGTGTCCTGGGCGCCCGCGGGCCCCGCGAGCGCCATCGCCACGAGACCCGCGATCAGGACTCCGAGCCTTTTCATGGCCACCCTCGAGCGCGGGCTTTGCCCGCGCAATCGGTCCTGGGGGGAGGCATCGGAAGGGGGGCGAAGCCCCCCTCCGAGCTCTACTCCGCCAGCCAGACGGCGTCGAGCTGCTGGTTCAGGTAGTGGCTCGGCGTGATCGTCCATCCCCGCACCTTGGCCAGGTGCGGGATGATCCGATGCCACTGCAGCGTGTAGATGTAGTGCACTTCCTCGTCGAGCAGCCGCCGCTCGAACTCACGGATGAATCGCTTGCGCTCCTCCGCGTCGATCGCGCGACTCTGCTTCTCGTACAGCTCGTCGAGCACCGGGTCCACGTAGCGACTGTAGTTGGCCGGACTCTTGTCCTTGGACTGGAACTTGTAGAGGTCGAGGTCCGGCTCCACGATGTAGCCGCACTGGAAGTCGGCCGCCACCTCGAAGTTGCCCCCGCGGAGCTCGGCGTAATACTTGGCGGCCTCGATGACCTCCTGGCGGACGTTGAGGCCGATCTGCCGCCACTGATCGATCAGCCAGACGCCGAGCGGCTCGTACGGCATCGGGACCCCGCGGTTCTTGTAGGTGAACGAGAAGCCGTCCGGGATGCCGGCCTCCTTGAGCAGGCGCTTGGCCTCGGCCCGGGACTTGGCGATGTCGCGCCCGTAGCCGGCCAGCTTCTCGAGCTCCGCCGGCCCCGTGGCGAAGGGCATGCCCGGCACCTGCACGCCAGCCGGCTCTTTCACGATCGCGATCTTGGACAGCGCCTGCGCCCCCTGGTAACGATCGAGGGCGAGCGTGAGCGCGCGGCGCACGCGCTTGTCGTCGAAGGGCTTGCGCTCGTGGTTGAGCGCGACCAGGATCACGCAGTTCCAGGGGCTCTCCTGCACGGTGAGCTTCGGGCCGAGCGCGGCGACGAGGCTGTCGCGCTCGGCGGGCGAGAAGCCACGGAACTGGATGTGCGCCCGCTCGCCGCGGACCGCCGACACCTGAGCCGCCGAGTCCTTGATGAAGATCGCCCGGTAGCCGTCCAGGTAGGGCTTCCCCTTGTCCCAGTAGTTCGGGTTCTTCTTGCCCACCCAGTGCGACCCCTTCACGTGCTCCACGAACACGAACGGGCCCGTGCCCATCACGTGCGTCTCGTACCAGCGCATGTCCTTGGCGAGGATGTCGGCCTTGTAGATCCAGTTCCACGGCGAGGCCAGGGACATGAGGAAGGACCCGGACGGCCACTTGAGCCGGAACACGACGGTGTACGGATCGGGTGCCTGCACGACCTCGACGTCCACGTACTCGCCCTTGCGGTCGGAGGCGATCCCGGCGGGCGGGAAGATGATCTTGTCGTAACTGGCCTTGACGTCCCGGGACGTCATCTCGCTGCCGTCGTGAAACTTGACGCCCCGGCGGAGCCTGAGGGTGTAGACCCGTCCGTCCTTCGAGATCGTCCACGACTCCGCGAGGTCCCCCACGATCCGGCTGGCCGTTTTATCGTTCGGGTCGGGTCGGAGCAGGGTGTTGTAGTGCGGCGCCATCGGATGGATGACGCCGAAGGTTTCCTCGCGGTGGGCGTCGTAGGACGGTGGCTCCGACGGCACGGCGAACACCAGCTCACCCCCGTACCGCGGCCTTTCCTGCGCCCCCGCCGGAGCGGCTAGCAGGGCGGCGAGAATACCGATCAGGAGGCCGAGACGAGGTCGCATCGATCCCTCCAAGGTCGTTCTGCTCAGGAAACCGAGGAAGAACACAAAAGGTTTCAGCATTTAAGCACGTGCCGGTCACCTGTCAAGCGAGGATGCACGCCGCCCAGTGGCCGGGCCTGATCTCGCGGAGCTCGGGCACCGCCGCTCGGCACCGGTCGATCGCGATGGGGCAGCGGGGGTGGAAGACGCAGCCCGCCGGCGGGTTCAACGGGCTCGGGACCTCCCCGCCCAAGACGATGTGCTCACGGCGCGACTCGAGCTCGGGGTCCGGGATCGGCACCGCGGAGAGCAGCGCGCGCGTGTACGGGTGCAGCGGATCGTCGTAGAGCGCCTTCCGGTCGGCGAGCTCGACGAGCTTGCCGAGGTACATCACCGCGACGCGGTCCGAGATGTGGCGCACGACGGAGAGGTCGTGGGCGACGAACAGATAGGTGAGGCCGAACTCGCGCTGGAGGTCCTCGAGGAGGTTGATGATCTGCGCCTGGATCGAGACGTCGAGCGCCGAGACCGGCTCGTCGCAGACGATGAGCGCGGGCTCCATGGCGAGCGCCCGCGCGATGCCCACGCGCTGGCGCTGTCCGCCGGAGAGCTGGTGGGGGTACCGCCGCGCGTGCTGCGGCAGGAGGCCGACGTGTCCGAGGAGCTCCTGCACGCGCGCCTCGCGCTTCACCGGGTCGGGCACGATGCGGTGCACCGCGAGCGGCTCGGCGACGATCTGACCCACCGTCATGCGCGGGTTCAGCGAGCTGTAGGGGTCCTGGAAGATCACCTGCAGGCGGCGGCGGACCGCTCGGAGCTCCTCCCGGCCGAGGGTCGCGAGGTCCCGGCCCTCGAAGAGGATCTGGCCGTGCGTGGGCCGCTCGAGCTGGAGGATGCACCGACCGGTCGTCGTCTTGCCGCAGCCCGACTCGCCGACGAGCCCGAGCGTCTCGCCGCGGTGGATCGCGAAGCTCACGTCGTCCACGGCGCGGACGACGCCCTCCCGCCCGCCGAACAGTCCGCCCGAGATGTGGAAATACTTGACGAGGTTCCGGACCTCGAGCAGCGGGCGCCCGCCGGTCATCGCGTCGCCAGCGCCCGGTCCAGTCGCTCCGTCTCCCAGCACGCGCTCACGTGGTCGCCCGCGCCGACCCCGACGAGCCCCGGCCGATCACGGGCGCATCGCTCGACGCGGAAGGCGCAGCGCGCTGCGAAGGCGCAGCCGGCCGGCAGCCGCGTGAGGTCGGGCGGCTGCCCCTCGATCGGGTCGAGCCGAGCTCGGCGCGGCTCGTCGAGGCGGGGCACCGAGCGCAGGAGCCCGAGCGTGTAGGGGTGGCGCGGGTTCGCGTACAGCTCGCGCGCGGTCCCGCGCTCGACGATGCGGCCCGCGTACATCACGTTCACGCGATCGGCATAGCGGGCGACGACTCCGAGGTTGTGGGTGATGATCAGCATCGCGACGCCGAGCCGCCGCGAGAGGGCCTTCATCAGCTCGAGGATCTGCGCCTGGATCGTGACGTCGAGCGCCGTGGTGGGCTCGTCGGCGAGGATCAGCGACGGATTGCACGCGAGCGCCATGGCGATCATCATTCGCTGGCGCATCCCTCCCGAGAACTGATGCGGGTACTGCCGGAGCCGTCGCTCGGCGTCCGGGATCCCGACCATCGCCAGGAGCTCCGCTGCCCGACGTCGCGCCTCCCCTGGCGTCATCCCGAGGTGGATCTCGAGCCCCTCCGTGAGCTGGCGCCCGATGGAGAGCACCGGGTTCAGCGAGGTCATCGGCTCCTGGAAGATCATCGCGATCTCGCGGCCGCGGATCCGCCGCATCTCCTCGTCGGAGAGCGCCCGGAGGTCCCGGCCCTTGAAGCGGACCCGGCCCGCCACGATCCGGCCGGCGGGCGCCGCGACGAGGCGCATGACGGAGAGCGCGCTGACGCTCTTGCCGCAGCCCGACTCGCCGACGAGGGCCACGGTCTCCCCTTCCCGCACGTCCCACGAGACGCCGTCCACGGCCCGGACGACGCCGCCCCGCGTCACGAATTCGGTCGTCAGGTGCTCGACTTCGAGGAGGGCTCCCACGGTGCGCGGGAGTGTAGCATGCGCTCCGAGCCGCGCGTAGCGCCCGGGGGATAGCCCGGCGCGGCTGGTTAGCTCGGTCCCTTCCGGTAAGGAAGCTCGACGACGAAGGTCGCGCCGCCGTCGGGGCGCGACTCGCAGCCGAGCCGACCCTGATGCTGCTCGACGATGCTGTAGGACATCCAGAGGCCGAGCCCGGTGCCCTCGCCGGCTGGTTTGGTCGTGAAGAACGCGTCGAAGACCCGGGGGAGCAGCTCCGGCGGAATGCCGGGCCCGGTGTCGCGCACCTCGACCCGGACGCGCCCGTCCGCCTCCGTGGTCCGGAGCGTCAGCACGCGCGGCCCGGGATGCTTCGCCATCGCCTGGTGCGCGTTCTGGACGAGGTTGAAGAGCACCTGTCGGAGCTGGTCCTGGTCGGCGTACACGGACGGGATCGGCGAGAACTCGGTGACGACCCGGATCCCGGCCCGGTCGAGCTCGTGACGTTTCGCCTCGAGCACCCACTGCACCTGGTCCTCGAGGGCGCACGGGCGCCGCTCGGAGGGCTGCGGCCGCCCGAGCTGCAGGACCCTCTGGAGGAGCCGCGCGGCCCGTGACGTCTCCTGGAGGATGATCCGCACGCGCTCGCGGCCCCGGGTCGAATCCGCGAGCTCCGTCATCACGAGCTCCGCCTGGCCGAGGATGACTGTGAGGGGGTTGTTGATCTCGTGCACGAGGCCGGCCATCAGCTTGCCGATTGTCGAGAGCCGCTCGCCCTCCGCCCGCTGGGTCTCGGTCTGCTTGAGCTCGTCGAGCTGGCTCCGGGTTTCCGAGTAGAGCCGGGCGTTGTCAAGCGCCAGGCTGATCTGGTTCGCGGCGGCCTCCAGGAGCGCGATCTCGACATCCGAGAAGGGCTCGGACGTCCGCCGGGCGAGCGACAGGACGCCCAGGATGCGTCCGCGGCTCTGCAGCGGGACGCAGACGAAGCCGCGGATCCCCTCCCGCTCGACGACCGCCCGCTCGGCGGGTGGGAGCTCCGCAGAGGCGGCCACGTTCGTCACGTGCACCGTCTCGCCCGTGACCACCACCCGACCGATGACGCCCTGGCCGACCGCGAGCACGCGGTTCGCCATGCGCAGCTCGGCCGACAGGCCGCGGTCGGCGAGCAGGCGCAGCGTCCGCCGGTCGTCGGACAGGAGATGGAGGCTCGAGATCTCGTGCCCGGTCACACGCGTGAGCGCGTCGAGGGCGATGCGCAGCATCTGGTCGACGTCGAGGCTCAGGCTGAGGGCCCGCGAGATCGCGCGCAGGACACGGAAGTGCGCCTCGACGGCGCGCGCGGGACCGGCGCCGCCTCGCTGGACGAACTCGCGCAGTCGCCCGAGCTGGTCGTCGGTGGGGCTGACGAAATCGAACGCGTAGCCGCGGCCGTCGGATCTGACGAGCATGGCGCTGACCTCGAGCGCCCCGTCGCCGTCGGGGAGCGCGAAGGAGAGCTTGGCCGCGCGTCCCGGGTTGACCGCACGGCTCGACCGGAGCTTGACGCCGACCGTGCTGAGGTCCACGGAGGTCGCCTCCCACTCGGTGCCGCCGTTCTCGACGACCCGGACGGGAACCGCGACGGCCGCGCGTGGCGCCCGCCGTCGCTCGTTTCGGTGCGCCGAGGGGGAGGGCCGGCCGGCGTGGGGCTCGAGGCACGTCAGGACCTCTCGCAGGCGCTCGAGCTCCACGGGCTTCGGCAGGAAGTCGACCGCGCCGAGCTGCACGCACTCGCGCGCCTGGCTCTCGGCCGCCATGCCCGAGATCGCCACGATCGGAATGCGCGACTCGCGCGTGGTCTGAAGCTGCAGGAAGTCGAGCCCGCTGATGCCGGGGAGGTAGATGTCCAGCAGCACGGCGTCGGGTAGCTCGAGGCCCATGGACGTGAGCGCGTCCTCGGCGCAGTGCGTGACGACCGGCTCATGGCCGAGCTCACGGAGAAAGTCCCGCAGGACGTCACACAGCAGCGGATCGTCTTCAACGACGAGGACGCGCATTGGCTCCCGCAGGGCCCCCCCGCCCCGAACGAGAGCAAGCGCCGTGCCATGGATCCGGAAATGCCTAAGGTCGGCTCAGAAAAGAACTCCGGGATGGCAGATCCCCGGGGCGGACCCGCATTATTGGAAAGAGCCTGACCATGGATGGTCGCAGATTCGACAGTAGGCGCCGCCCATGACGGCGGCGCGTCAGTCCCGGCAGCGCGCGGCCGCGAGGTGCAGTGTCGCGTTGGGCTCGAGCGACGCGTATTCGCGACAGATCGCCTCCGCCACGCACGGCCAGCGGTGGGCTGCGGCCCATCGCACGCCCTCGCGCCCGATGCGCCAGCGCAGGTCGGGATCGGCAATCAGCGCCGCGATGCGT
Source organism: Candidatus Rokuibacteriota bacterium (assembly GCA_003220315.1). Classification (GTDB taxonomy): domain Bacteria; phylum Methylomirabilota; class Methylomirabilia; order Rokubacteriales; family CSP1-6; genus 20CM-2-70-11. The sequence goes on along the minus strand of QHSA01000100.1, from coordinate 2,313 downwards.
TCGGCGAGCGCCCCGACGTCGCTCTCGGGGACGAGGAAGCCGGTCACGCCGTCGCGCACGGTCGTCACGAGACCGCCCACCCGGGAGGCGATGACGGGGCTCCCGCACGCCATGGCCTCGAGGGCCACCATGCCGAACGACTCGTAGTACGAGGGCAGCACGGTGACGTCGGCGGCGACGTAGTAGGTCGGCAGGACGTCTTGGGGGAGCGGGCCGACGAACCGGACCGCGGTGCCCAGACCGAGCCGCTCGAGCCTCTCGCGCAGCGCGACCTCGTGGCCGTTCCGCGGCTCGTCGGCCTCGCCGCCGACGATCAGCAGGCTGAGCGCGGTCCCGGCCGCGCGCAGGCGCGCGATGGCGTCGAGCAGTGTGTCGAGCCCCTTGATCGGCGCGATGCGCCCCACCCAGAGCAGCACGGGATGCGGCTGGAGCGCGAGCGCCACGCGCGCCGCGGTGGGGTCGCCCGGCGCGAACAGCGCGGTGTCCACGCCGCACGGGATCGTCGCGATGCGCGGCGCGTGGGCCGCGTAGTCGCGGAGCAGCTCGGCGCGCTCCACGACGTTCGCCGCGACGATCCGATCGGATGCCCCGACGATCCGCGTCTCCTCGCGGAGGCGAAGCGCCGGCTCCAGCTCGGTGACGCTCCGCGCCGCCCGATTCTTCAGTCGGCCCAGCGTGTGGAACATCTGGAGCACCGGCACGGACCACCGCTCGCGCAAGGCGAGCGCCGCGACGCCAGAGAGCCAGTAGTGGGCGTGGATGAGGTCGTAGTCCGCGCCCTGCGTGAGCCGCCACGAGTCGACGCCGTCCACGAACTCGTCGAGGTACGCATGGATCGCGGCGCGCGGCATCGGGGCTTGCGGGCCCGCGGCGAGGTGGACGACGCGGGCGCGCTCGCCCAGGGGGACGACGCGTGGGATCGACGCGTTCTGCGAGCGCGTGAACACGTCCACTTCGACGCCCATCCGACCGAGCTCGCGGGAGAGCTCGCGGACGTACACGTTCATCCCGCCCGTCTCCTTTCCTCCGAGCGCGGCGAGCGGGCAGGTGTGGACCGAGAGCATCGCGACGCGGAGCGCGCCGCCCCCGCTCACTCGATCCTCACCGCGCAGACGTCCTCGGCGACGGGCTCGAACTCGTACTTGTACCGCTCCTCGCCCCGGAGGAAGTCGAAGCGCCGCTTCCCGCGCTCGATCGCGTCGCGGATCAGGTGCCCGAGCAGGACCACGCCTGGGGACAGGGTCGCGCGATCGGGATGGAACCCCGAGTTGTAGATGCCGACCGTGTCGTCCCACTCGATCGTGACGAAGGACGCGATAGGCCCGGACGCCGTGTCGAGGAACCACAGCCGGGCGGCGCCGCGCTCGACGAGCGCCGTCATGACGTGTCGGAAGAAGGCCTCCATCCGGACGTCCATGAAGCGCGCCTTCCCGCTGCGGGAGCGCCGGTGGAGGTCGAAGAAGTCCCCGAGCCGATTCTCGACATCGGCGGGGCGGCTCGCGCACACGGCCCGCGCCTCGGGGGTCTCGCGCTCGAGCCGCCGCATCTTCCGCGCGAGCTCGTGTCGGTGCTTGCCGCTGAGGGAAGCCAGATACGCGTCCCACGAGGACGGCAGGGCCAGGACGGGACAGCGCTCCTCGATCGCCACCGACGCGGACAGCCCGCACGCAGGGGCGAGCTGGGGGAGCACCGTCACCGTCGGCGACGTCCCGGGGACGGCGTGAAGGTCCCACGCGACCCGCTCCGCCGCGCGCGACTGGAGGAGCGCCATCCATGCCTCCTCCTCGCGGCCCGCGAGCGCGATCAGGTCGAGGTAGTCCGAAATATCGGCGCCGCCGATGAGCGTGAGCACGCCCGGCGCGGCCTCGTGGAGCGGCAGGAGGGCCACGAGCCGGCCCTCAGCGTCCTCGACGCGCCGAATCTCGAGGCGCCGGTCGGCGGCGAACGCCCGCGTCCACTCGCGCTGCCAGGTCCACGTGAGGAACGGCGACCGCAGGCGACTCTGCGCCACAAGGTGGTCCCACGCGGCGACGCCCACCGCCTCGAGGCGGTCGACGACGTCTGTCTTCACAGATCTGGAGCCGCGCCTGGCGCGCCCGTGGATTCGGCCGCGGTCCCGCCCGCCGCGTCGGCCTCGCTTTCGCTGAGCGTCTCGTCCATCGCCGACTCGAAGTCCTCACCGAGGTCGTCGCCGAGCTCCCGGCCCATCTTCTTCATGAACCGGGCCGCGCTCGCGGGGTCGTTCTCGTCGAGGTCGCCGAAGGCCGACGAGTCGGCGAGCGATTCCAGGCGCGCCTCCTCCGATTTCACGGT
>QHSA01000166.1 GCA_003220315.1 Candidatus Rokuibacteriota bacterium | reverse complement strand
CGATGCCGAGCAGCAGGAAGAGGCCCTGCGCGATCGTGATCGTGGTCTTCGCGACAATCACGGAGGGCACGCTCGCGTCGAGCGGGACCCGGCCGCGGAGGAGCCACGCCTTGACGGCCTCGCCGCCGAGCGCCGCGGTCGGCGTCGCGAGGTTGAAGGCCTCACCCGCGAGCCGGACCCCGAGGAGGGTGCGGAAGGCGACGCCCTCGCGGAGGAACGCGAACCGCCAGCCGAGCGTGTCGAACACCATGACGAGGACCGCCGGGAAGCAGACCACGATCGCGAGGCGCCAGGAGAGCTGGACGATCGAGGCGAGGATTGCCGCCGGGTCGTTCGTCGCCACGAGGACGGCGAGCAGGCCCACGCCGAGCACGAGCAGGGCCACGCGGACGTGGCGCAGGTCAGCTCTCCCGGTAGAGGATCAGCAGGATGCCGACCGCCGCGAGCGCGCCCGACCAGAGCCACCGGGGAATCCGCGCCTCGGGCGACGGCAGTCGGAGCTCGAGCCAGCGGGCCCAGCCGACGAGCATCCCGAGCAGGCCCAGGGGCGCGTGGGTCACCTCCGTCAGGAACTCCTCCTTGAGGCCGAGGCTCGCGTGCGAGTGCGTCAGGAGGAGGCCGCCGCCGACCGCGCAGAGGAGCGGGAAGACGAGCGCCGCCCGCCGGGAGCGCACGCGACCCGCGCGGACCATCCACTCGAAGGCCGCAAACACGATGACCAGCAGGACGAACACGCGGTGCTGGAACACGGCGGGATACGCCCAGCTCTCCCAGAACCCCAGGGGCCCGAGGGGCCAGGCGCCGGGGTCGTCGCGGATCATGAGAAACCCGGCGAGCACGAGGAAGATCAGCGGCCAGTGGCGCGCCCAGCGCGCGCGGCCGGCCGCGTGGAGGATCGCGAGGAGCCCCATGGCGAGCACGAACAGCCCGGCGACGTTGTGGTTGAACTCGGACCACGCGCGGTCCGCGGCGGTCCTCGGGGCGTCGCGGTCGTCCACCGGCAGCTCGTCGATCGCCGGCGACGAGAGCGTGGGCCACCGGGGCGTCAGTCGCGCGACGACCTCGGTGAGCGTCGCGCGGTCGGCGACGACGTCGACCGCCGGCGGCAGCGAGGTCAGCGACGCCGCGATGAAGAGGGTCGTGAGGCCGAGGCCAAACTCGACCTCGACGAGCCGCCGGAGCCGCGCGGAGCCGACATCGCCCGCGGCCGGGAGCCGGCGCACCGCGAAGAAGTTCATCGCGCCCAGGGTGAGGAGGGCGGCGAGGATCGCCACCTTGGTGAGCACCATGATGCCGTACGCCGTGCCGAGGAACGCGCCGATCCCGCCGACGAAGGCGAGCGTGAGCGCAAGCCCCGCGCCGACGAGGGTCGCGACGGACGTGAGCGCGAGCGCCGAGAAGCGCTTGAGCAGCAGCGCCGGCCACGCGCGCTCGCTCCGCCCGAGCCCCGTCACGACGAGATGCGCGAGGCCGCCGATCCACGCCGCCGCCCCGACCTGGTGGAGACCATCGAGCGCCAGCAGAAGACCGCGCGACCCGAGCCGCGCCGCCGCGTGACTCGTCCACGACGCGCTCGCGGCGAGCGCCAGCGCCACCCCGAGCAGTGCGAGCCAGCCACGCCCGGTGCCCGCCGCGCGGCGGAGGCGGAGAGCGCCCACGATGAGCCCGACGCTGGCGAGGACGCGGACGGCGGCCGCCCGGACGTAGCTCGTGGCGAGGAGGTCACGAACCGGCCAGCCGTCATCGCGGGCCAGCGAGCCCAGGCCGACGGCGAGCGAGAAGAGCTGCGCCACGCCCACGACCGCCGCGCCCGCCGCGGTGAATGCGAGGCTCCGGCCGAGCAGCGGCAGGAGCTGCGGCCGCGCGCGCACCGCGGGTCGCAGGACCAGCAGCGCGAACAGGACGCCGCCGACGGCCACCGCCTGGCCGCACAGCGCCAGCCCGCGGAGCACGACGTCGACGAGGCCGGCCACGACGCCTCAGGCCTGGCGGCGCGCGGCGCCGGCCCACAACAGGAGCAGCAGGAAGATCGGCGTGCCGATGGAGGCGAGGACCAGGAAGACGTCGGCCCGGCCGACGGCCGACAGCACGACCACCAGGTAGATGAAGTCCCGGTGGGTAAAGGCCTCGGTGAGGCGATCCGTCATCGAAGCGCCGGCGCCCGGCACGACGTCGAGCATGGTCCGGCGGAAGACGCACGCCGCGGATCCGAGCCCGCTCGCGATCGTCACGGACCCGAGGGCGAGCGGCCACACCGCCCCGGTGGCGAGCGTCCACCCGACGGCGATGCACCCGAACACCGCGGCGTGCACGAGGTTGTCGCCCCAGAAGTCGAGGATGGCACCGCGGCGCGACTCGACGAGCTTGAGTCGCGCCAGCTCGCCGTCGCAGCCGTCGAGGATCGAGTGGGCCAGGAAGAGGAGCGCCCCGGCGAGCTGGTACGCCGGCAACGCCGACAGGAAGAACGCGCCCCCCACGAGCCCGACGGCGACGCTCACCAGCGTCATCGCGTCGGGCGTGATGCGCGTGGTGACGAGCCGCCGTGTCAGCGCGAGCGAGATGCGCCGCTCGAAATGCCGCGACATGAAGCCCTCGCGCTGCTTGATGAGCCCACGCAGGAGCCAGGCTTCCGCGCGCCGCACGTCGCCGCGGGCCGTCAAGGTGAATCGGCCCGTCAGCTCGAAGGTGCCCGCGAGCTGCGTCCGGGCGCCGCGGAGCTCGGCGAGCAACTCGCCAGCGCCCCGGCAGCGGGACGCGGCCGCAAGGATGCCGGCCGCGTCCGCGGTCTCGATCACCGCGGTCAGCGACGGATCGACGTAGATCGCCTCCCGGTCGAGCTCCGCCTCGAGCAGCGACCGGAGCCAGCGCGGCTGGGGGACGATGTTCGCCGGCACGATCACGATGCGACGCGACGCGCGCGGCGTGTCCGGCTCGTCGGCGGTGAGCGTGGCCGCGCGCGTGCCCGCGATCAGGTCCTCGGCGCCGGCGAGCGCCTTGTGCACACGGATGTCCACAAAGCCCGCGCGCGCGCCCGCCAGGACGATCCTTCGCAGCAGGGGCAGGCCGGCCACGAGCGTCCCCGGCGGGACGCGCTCGGCCACGCCCGGCTCGGGTGGAATGACGAGGAGCAGCCCGTTCGTCAGCCCGACACCTCGCTGAGCGCGACGCCGCGGCCACCCGCGAGACTCGACGCGCGCGCCGAGCTCTCCAGCGCGACGCAGAGCGACGCCTCGTCGAGGTTGGCGCCGCGCGGCGCCTGGCCGGCGACCTCGGCGAGGAACTGGTCCGCCACCGCGTCGAACCAGTCCGGATGGTACCCGCCGCCGGACAACGCCGGCGGGCAGAGCCAGCGGCGCGTGCCGTCGCCGGCGCGGGTGACCACGAGCGTGTCGTCCTGGAGCTCGATCGTGCCGCCGGTGCCCGTCACCGCGGCCCAGTTGCGCCGCTCGTCGGCGGCCCACGTCAGGAGGATCTCGGCCGTCGCGTGCGCGTAGGTGAGCCGTACGGTCGCCGTGTCCTCCACGGCCCAGCGCGTGTGCCGCCGCGTCTCGAGGTGCGCGCTCACCGACCGCGGAGCCTCCCCGATCCAGCGCTGGACGACGTAGAAGACGTGCCAGCCGTGATCGGCCAGGACGCCGCCGCCAGCGATCTGCGGATCGAGCCGCCAGTTCTCCCCGTCGCCGCCGCCCGCGACCGCCGGGCGGGTACGAAGCGTGTGCCAGTCGACCCGCGTCACCTGGCCGATCGCCCCCTCGCGCACGAGCGTGGCCGTGCGCCGGACGATCGGGGCGTGATGCCAGTTGTGGACCGTGTGGAGCACGCGTCCGTGCTCCTCCGCCAGGGCCCGCAGCGCACCGAGCTCGTCGAGGGAGTGGACCAACGGCTTCTCGCAGAGCACGTGGAGGCGCCGCGCGAGCGCGCCACGGATCAGCGGCGCGTGACTCGACGGCGGCGTCGCGATGTCCACGAAGTCCAGGCCGGCGTCGGCCAGGAGCGCGTCGGAGGAGTCGTACCATCGCGCACCGGGCATGTGTGTCGCGAGCGCAGCGCGCTGCGCCGGGCGCGCGTCCGTCCCGGCGACGATCTCGACGTCGTGCCGGCGGCGCCAGGCGGGCACGTGCCCCTGGATGGCGATGTTGCCGAACCCGATGATCGCGCCGCGCAGCATCCTACTGGAGCCCGTGCTCGCGGACGGCGGAGCCGAGCGCCTCGTCGAGGATCGCGAGCCCGGCCAGTGCCTGCTCTTCGCGGATCACGAGCGGCGGGTTGATGCGGATCGAGGGCGAGTACGTCATCGCGACCAGGCCGCGCCGCAGGCACTCCTGGTAGAGCGTCTGGGTGACGGTCTTCGGGAGCGGTTCCTTCGTCGTCCGGTCGCGGACGAGCTCGATGCCGAGCATCAGCCCGCGGCCGCGCACCTCGCCCACGCACCGGTACTTCTCCTTCAACGCCTCGAGACGGGTGAGCATGACCTTGCCGACGCGCTCGGCGTGGGTGACGAGGTCCTCTTTGAGGATGATCTCGAGCGCGGCGAGCCCCGCCGCGGAGGCGAGCGGGTTGCCGCCATAGCTCGAGGAGCTGGCACTCGGGTTGGACCAGGGCTTGCTCGTGGCGATCGCGTCCGTGGCGATCACGCCGGAGAGCGGAAATCCCCCGCCCATGCCCTTGCCGACGGTCATGATGTCCGGAACCACGCCGTCGTGCTCCGAGCCCCACATGGTACCGGTCCGGCCGAATCCCGTCAGCATCTCGTCGGCGATCAGGAGCGCCCCGTGCTCGCGCGCGATCGCCTGGATCGCGCGAAGGAACCCCTCGGGCGGCACCACGTTGCCGGCCGTGCCCTGGACGGGCTCGACGATGATCGCGCCGACCTCGCCGGCGGTCTGGTAGCGGATGACCTCGCGGAGGAACTCGGCGCACGCGATCCCACAGTCCGGATAGCGGAGCTTGAGCGGGCAGCGGTAGCAGTCGGCGTACGGCGACAGGTACCGGCCCGGCGTGAAGGGTCCCAGGTGGTGCTTGAACTCGCTCCCGAGGAGGGGGAGCACGCCGGCGGTCTTGCCGTGGAACCCGCCCCAAAACCCGACGACCTCCGCCTTGCCGGTGGCGGCACGGCTGAGCCGCAGGGCCGCCTCGACGGCCTCCGCGCCGCCGGAGAACATCTGGATGCGCGTGAGGCCGTCCGGCGTGACCGAGGCGAGCAGCTCGAGGAACTTGGCCCGTGTCTCGGTGGTGAAGCTCCCGAAGGTCAGCCGCTCGACCTGCCGCTTGAGGGCCTCGACGTAGTGCGGATGGCAGTGGCCGACGCTCCCGACCCCGATCCCGGCGATGAAGTCGATGTACTCGTTGCCGTCCTCGTCGATGAGGGTCGAGCCCGTGCCGCGGGCCATCGCCAGCCCGGCCATGAGGGCAAAGGACTGGCTCCCCGGCGCGACGTGCCGCCGCTCCTGGGCCACGGGTGGCCTGAGACAAGGTGCGACCTGGCTCCGTCCCTCATGGCACTATTCATTTCACAGCAGGCCGGGGTCCAGGAACCGGAGCGCCAGGTGGGACGCGATGCGCGCCGCCGCCTCGTCGCGGTAGAGCGCGAAGCTCGGCCAGGCGTTCACGTCCAGCAGCACGGGCGCGCCCGCGGGCGAGATGATCGCGTCCCCCCCGTACACCTCCAGGCCGAGCGCCGCGGCCGCGCTGCGCACGAGGCGCGCGAGGCGCGCCTTGTCGAACGAGTGGCCGGCCAGGCGCTGCTCCTTGTGATAGAACCAGCGAAACCACGGCGGCGCGCCGTTCGCGCCAGCGCCGACGCCGACACCGTAGAACTTGACGAGATCGCCCCGCACGTCCGGCTGGAGGACCGCGCGCGCGATCCCCCGCGCGGCGAGGCCCGCGAGCGCCGCGCGCAGGGCGTCGGCCGTGGGCGCGAAGACGACGTCGCCGTCCTGGGTGTTGTGGACGTCGGCGCGCTTCACCCACACGGGCGCCGCGGTCTCGACGCGCCGGTCCCGCGTGGACACGACGCGGCTCTCGATGAAGGGCACGTTCGCCTCGGCGAACACCTCGATCATCCGCTCACGATAGGTATTGAGGACGGCCAGCGGGGTGTTCACGTGCGGCACCCCACGGGTCTCGAGCGCGCGGAGCCTCCCGAGCGCCTCGACCCGCTCGCACATGAGGAAAACGAAGCGGGGCGGGACGTCGTCCACGCCGTTGACCTCGTCCGGGGTCTTGAGAATCACCTGGAGCCCTCGGGCTTCCAGCTGCTTGCCCGTCAGACGCAGGATCTCGGTGTCGTCCGACTCCCGTCCCGGTGAGTGCGTGACTTCCCTGAAGATGCCCCAGCAAGACGAGTGCTCCACGCGTGCCCTCCTCAAAGGACCTATGATACCCGGCCCGCCAAGGCGAGCGCTTCGGCGATCGCAACGTCGTCGGCCCGGTCCACGTCCACGACGGTCTCGATGACCTCCGCGTAGAGCGGCTCCCCTGCCTGGCAGAGCCAGGCCAGGAACTCGCGGAGCCGTCCGAGCCCCGGCGGCGGGACCAGGGTCCGCACGCGCTCCGACACGAGGTACATCCCGGCGGTCACGATGTCGCCCGACGCCCCGCCCAGACGGAGGACGCGGCCGCCGGTGTCCACCTGAACGCGCACCGGCGTCTCGTCGGCGACGAGCGGCGTCACGGCGAGCACGGTCGCCTCAGCGGGCCGCCGCGACGCGGCCTCGACGAAGCGCGCGAAGTCGGCCTCGCGGCACCACGCGTCCACCGTCGAGACCAGCATCCGGCCTCCGGGTCGCCGGGCCGTGACCTCGCGAAAGCTCGCGAGCGACGACGGCGTCGTCTTCACGATGAACTCGAGGTCGAGGTCGGTGAAGCGGGCGCGCGCCCACTCCACGACCGTCCGCTCCGCTTCGTTGACGATGACGACGAGCGATCTGACGCCGGCGGCGCGGAAGTTCCCCATCACCGACTCGATCAACGGCACGCCCGCAATGGGCACCATCGGCTTTGGCACCGCGAAGCCCGCCGCGCGGAGCCGGCTGCCCTCGCCGGCCGCGATGATGCCCCCGAGGAGCGGCGGCCCGCTCACTAGGCTACCCTCGCCTCGGAGATGGTCGAAGAGAGTCCTGTTCGAGGGGATCCCCAAATATGGCTCGGAGGGCGATCGTCGATCCCAGGGGCAATGCGCGATCGTATTTCTTGGGCGCTGCCCGTGAGACCTCGCATCCTGGGGAACGTGGACCTGGACGGGTTCGGGGAGAGCCACGTGCGCTTGCCGCTCGACGGCCACTGTGAGACCTGCTCCCCCGAATCAAACGACGAGAGGCCCAGACCGGCCACAGGGTGTTGCGCCAAGGGCACCTGAAGCCCGGAGCGCCTGATAGTGAGCGACCGGCAGGACCTCTCACCGCGCAGTGTCTCGCCGTCTCCGAGAGGAGCGCAATGAATTTCTTCGTCGGCCTCGACTGGGCGAGTCAGGCGCACGCCGTGTGCGTCCTCGACGCCACGGGTCAGGTGCGCTGGCAGGGCAGCGTGCCGCACTCGGCCGAAGGCTTGGCGGAGCTGCGGCGCCAGCTGGCGCGCTTCGGCCCGCCCGCCTCCATCCCCATCGCCCTCGAACGTCCCTCGGGCCTCGTCGTCGATACCCTCTTGGATGCCGGCCACCCGGTCGTCCCCATCCACCCCAACGCCCTCAAGGCGAGCCGCCCCCGGTACTCCGCTGCAGGAGGCAAGAGTGATCCGGGGGATGCCTTCATCCTCGGCGATCTGCTCCGCACTGACGGCCATCGCTTCCGTCCCCTTCAGCCGCTGGCGGACGACACGCGCGCGCTCCGAGCCCTGGTGCGCAGCCGCGACGATCTCGTCGTGCAGCGCGTCGCCCTCGCCAATCAGCTGCGGGCGCTGCTCGACCGCTTCTGGCCCGGAGCCGCCGCGATCTTCGCCGACATCGATTCGCCCATCGCCCTCGCCTTCCTCAGCCGCTATCCCACCCCGCACAGCGCCGAGCGGCTCGGCGAGAAACGCCTCGCGCGCTTTCTCGGGCAGCACGCCTACTGCGGCCGGCGCCCGGTCCCCGAGCTCCTCGCGCGGTTGCGCTCGGCGCCTCTCTCGCAGACGGGCGAGCTCGAGGCGGAAGCCAGCGGGGAGATCGTCCGCGCGCTCGTGGCCGTGCTGCTCCCGCTCGTGGCCCAGATCCAGCAGCTCTCGGCGGCCATTGCCGCTGCCCTGCCGCAGCACTCCGACGGCCCCCTCCTGCAATCCCTGCCGCGCAGCGGTAGCGTGAACGCCGCCCAGATCCTGGCCGAGCTTGGCGATGATCGCACCCGCTTCCCCACCGACGAGCAGCTCGCGGCTGAGGCGGGCGTCGCGCCGGTCACCCGCGAATCCGGCAAGCACCGCGCCGTCAGCTTCCGCTGGGCCTGCAACAAACGCCTGCGGCAGGCGCTCACGACCTTCGCCGACAACTCGCGCCATGCCTCGCCCTGGGCGAGGGCCACCTATGCCGACGCGCGGCGCCGGGGCTGCGATCATCCCCATGCGATCCGCATCCTGGCCCGCGCGTGGGTGCGTGTCCTGTGGCGCTGCTGGCAAGATCGCCGTCCTTACGACGTCACCCTTCACCGTGCCGCCCAGCGCGTGGCCGCCGCGTGACCACTCGCGGGTTGACACAGGGTGTCTCACAGGAGCCCCTCCACGTCCTTCAGCGAGTGGATCACCCGGTCGCCCCGGCAGCAGGGATCCCCGGCCGGGGTCGCCGCGCCGACGAGCCAGATGTGGCGCATCCCGACCGCGCGGGCCCCGGCCATGTCGCGCGGGAGCGAGTCGCCGACGAACGTCGCGTCGGCGGGCCCGAGCCCGAGCGCCTCGAGCGCGTGGAGGAAGATGCGGGGCTCCGGCTTCGCGCAGCCGACCTGCGCCGAGTCGACGAGGACGCTGAAGAGCGGACGGATCCGCGCGTCCTCGCACACGCGCGCGAGGTTGCCGTAGAAGTTGGACACGATCCCGAGGCGGGCGCGGCGCGCGAGGCGCGTGAGCGTGGGCACGTTGTCGCCGAGGTGCCCGAGCGCGTCGTCCACGAAGCGCCGGGCGATGCGCGCGGCCACCTGGCGATCGGCGAGCCCGAGGGCCTCCGCCACGGCGGCGACGAGACGCGCCACCGTCGCGTCGAAGGAGGTCGTCGGCGGGATCGTCCCGACGAGCGCGTCGTCGGCCGCGTGGAACAGGGGGTCGAAGCGCTCCCGCCCGACCGCGACGCCCTCGTCCCGGAAGAGCCGGTACACGCGCTCCTTCCAGGCGAGCCCGTCGGCGTCGAGCGTTCCGCCGAAGTCGAACAGCAGTGCGGATTTCCGGGCCGTATCCATCCTTGAACGCGTCGTGAGTTGGTGGAGGCGGTGGGAATCGAACCCACGTCCGAGAACCCTCAGCCGCAGGCGTCTACGTCGATAGCCGATCGACTCTACGGCGTCTCGTCCCGCGGCACTCCGGTCGGCAGGATCACCGCGGGACCAGCCTCAAAAGTCTCGCCCCTCCCCTGAGGCCAGGTTTAGGGCCAGCCACCAGAGTATGACGCCCGTTCCCGGTCCCTGACGACTCGAACCGGCGGGCGCTGACGGGTGTTAGGCCGCCAGAGCTAGCTGTGTGTTGGCAGCTATACCGTTCTCTCTATTTAACGAGGGGAGAGAAACCTCGAGACGCAGCCTGAGCCTCACTGATCCCCGTCGAAACCTGTCGCCCCCTCCTCTCGGAACCGCGGGGCTCACCACTCGCCCCGTCGGCCGGCTCGCGCGGCCTTGTCCATCTCGCGCCGGACTTCGCGCTCCCGAATGGCCGCCCGCTTGTCGTGAAGTTTGCGACCGCGCGCCAAACCGAGCTCCACCTTCGCGCGACCGCCCTTAAAGTATAGACGAAGAGGGACGAGGGTCAAACCCCGCTCCGCGACCTTGCCGACGAGCCGGGTGATCTCGCGCCGGTGCAGGAGGAGCTTCCGGTCGCGCTCCGGATCGTGGTTGGCGCTGCTGCCGTGGCTGTACGGGCTGATGTGGCACCCGACGAGCCAGGCCTCCGCGTTGCGGACTGTGGCGTAAGAGTCCTTGAAGGTCACCTGCCCGGCACGCAGCGATTTCACCTCGGTGCCCCGCAGCACGAGGCCCGCCTCGGCGGTCTCGAGGATCTCGTACTCGTGCCGCGCCCGCCGGTTGGTGGCGACGGTCCGGTCACTCGCGCGGGCGCTGGCTTGACTTGGCATCCTCGGACGGTATTATGACTGACGCCGCGTGGGCCGAAGTGGCGGAATTGGCAGACGCGCATGATTCAGGGTCATGTGCCCGCAAGGGTGTCGGGGTTCGAGTCCCC
>QHSA01000099.1 GCA_003220315.1 Candidatus Rokuibacteriota bacterium | reverse complement strand
CGTGTCAGCAGAGTGACAAGGAGGGATTACAATCACCGTGTGGCCGACCTCGAGGACCTCCTCGGCGAGCGACTGATGTTCGGCCTGCCGGGGCCGACGCTCCGTGACGAGGACGTCCGTCTCTTCAAAGACACACGCGCCGCGGGACTCATTCTCTACAGGCGGAACTTCCAGAGCCCCGCAGGACTCCTCCGGCTCCTCGAGTCTCTCGAGGGCGCGCTCGGGCGCCGGCTGCTCGTCGCCACCGACCACGAGGGCGGGCGCGTCGTCATGCTCGGCGGCGCCACGACGATCTTTCCCGACAACCTCGCGGTCGGCACGGCGGGTGAAGAAGCGTTCGCGCACCACCAGGGCCGTCTGGAGGCGCGGGAGCTACGCCGGCTCGGGGTGGATCTGAACCTCGCCCCCGTCCTCGACGTGCTCACCGAGCGCTACAGCCCCAATATCGGCATCCGCTCGTACGGCAAGGACCCGGCGATCGTCGCCCGCTACGGCGCGGCGCGGATCCGCGGCATGAGGCGAGAGGGCCTGTCGGCGTGCGCCAAGCACTTCCCCGGCAAGGGCCACGCGCCGCTCGATGCCCACCTGGCCCTGCCCGTCATCGAGTCGACGTGGGCAGAGATGCACGCGACCCATCTGCCGCCCTTTCTCGAGGCGATCGCGTCCGGCGTCGACTGCGTCATGACGAGCCATCCCGTCTATCCGAACCTCGATCCCACGCGCGTGCCGGCGACCTTCTCGCGCCTGATCGTCGAGGACTACCTGCGCGGGGAGCTCGGGTTCCGCGGTGCGATCGTCTCCGACGATCTCGAGATGGGCGCGATCGTGCAGAGCTGCCCCATGGGCGAGGCGGCGGTCAGAGCCGCACAGGCCGGCCACGACCTGCTGCTCGTGTGCCACACCGAGGCCGCCCAGCGCGCCGCGGCCGCCGCGCTCTTCGACGCCTACCGGGCGGACCGGCTCCCGCGCCGCGGCCTCGAGGCCGCCGCCGAGCGCGTGCGCCGGCTACGCGAGCAGCGGAGGGCGCGGTCCGAGGGCGGTCCGCCGGTACGCGAGCTCGAGGGCCCGCCGCTGGCGATGGCGATCGCCTCGCGCGCGGTGACCCCGGTCACCCCGGGGCCCCCGGGCTTCCGGCGCGCGCTCAACGGCAGCGTGAGCGTCGTCTTCCCTCGCTTCTCCGAGCTCGCCCAGCGCATCACGATCGAGCCCGAGGTCGCCGACGAGCCTCGGTATCTCACGGACGCGTTCGCCTCGGTGGGCATCGCTCCCACGGTGCTCCTCGTCGGGATCGAGCCGACCGTCGCGGAGATCGCCGCGGCGGCCGAGCGCACGGCGGCCGCCGACGCGACGGTGCTGTTCCTCTATGACGCGCACCTCTTCCCCTCGAACCGCGCACTGCTCGAGGGCATCCAGGCGCGGGCCCGCGCCCTCGCCGTGGTCCTGCTGCGCGATCCCTACGACGCCGCGCTCCTGCCTGCTGGCGTCCTCGGGATCACGGCGTACGGCTTCAGGAAGTGCCAGCTCGACGCGGCCATCGCGCGGCTCGCGCATCCGTGAGCGGTACCTGCCGCTCGCGCCGACGCAGCCGACGGAGCCAGGCGACGGCCCGCGCCGCGAGTCGCGCGCCCCGCGCGGGTGCGTATCGAGCGGCCAGCCGGTCCGCTTCTGCAGCGCGGTAGAGCTCGGCGAGGTGTTCTCTCACGAGGTACTCGATCACGTATTCGTTCACGCCCACGACACCGACCTCCCTTCGCGTACCTCCCGGAGCGGTCGCGGGCCGCGACGCACTACGTTCTCCTGGGGGGTGAGCACGAGATCGAAGCGGCCCGTGAACGTCCGGCGCACGACCGCCACGATCGCCTCGACGACCGCGGGGCGCTCGAACGGCACCGCGATCCGCACGCGCCACGCTCCCCCGGGCCGCCGCATCACCCAGGGAGCGACGAGAGCGCCGACCTCACGGTGGATCGCGTCGGTCAGCTCGATCTGGCGCGCGATCACCGCCGCTCGACGCCGCTCCACCCGCGCGGTGAGCCCGAGCAAGGCCAGCAGCGTGAGGCACGGGAACAGCCCGACGACGACGACTGTGAGCAGTGTCTCCATGGGGGTTCCTCCACCCCCTAAAACACCGCGGGACCGCTAGCGTGAAATCGGATGCAGGTCCGGGCGGCAGGCCGTGCAGGGCGCGAGCCCCGCCGCCTCGGCGCGCGCGCGCGAGGCGTAGAGCGTCAGGTCGGCGAGTGAGCGCTCGGCGAGTGAGCCGCACGTCGGCACGCAGTACTCCGCGTCCGTCCCTGCGCAGGCGTACATCGCGTCGCGCTCGATCCGGAAGTCGTGGTGGGCCGGGCGCGTGCGGACGCCCTCCACGGCGAGGAGGCGTTGCTTCAGCGTCACCCTGTTGCCGGCATACCCGGTGAGCGCGCCCGAGGCGCCGATGACCCGATGGCAGGGAACGACGATCGGCAGCGGGTTCCAGCGGAGCGCCTGCGCCACGGCGCGCGTCGCGGAGGGCTTACCAAGCTCGCGCGCGACGCCCGCATAGGACCGCACGGCGCCGTAGGGGATGCGCGCCGTCGTCTCGAGCACGGTGCGGTGGAACTCGCTCCGCGCGAGCCGCAGGTCGAGCGGCCACTCGAGCCGGGTGCGCCGGCCCTCGACGTACTCGAGAAGATCTCGGTACAGCGCCTCCACCTCGGCACCGTCCAGGAGCGCCTCGATCCCCTCGTCGCGGCTCAGTCTCGAGTGGGCGAAGTCGGCGCCGCCGGTGAGATACTCGACGCACGACACGCCCTCCTCGGACCGCGCGATCAGGATCGGACCGAGGGGCGAGGGAAAGATCCGGTAGAGAAGCGTGCGGCGCCGGAGGGCGGCGAGACGCGACTCCAGGCGTGCGTGCGCCAGCTCTTCGGCGGGCGCCGGCGCCCCGCGCCATGCGCCCACGGCGTCCTCGATCGCGCGGTAGCGCACGAGGTCCTGGCGGCAGGGCGCGCAGGTGCGCGCGTGCACCTCGACGCGCGCCGCTGTCGCGGTGTCCGCGTCGCCGATGGCGGTCGCGAGGAGCGCGGGCTCGATCTCCTGGCACACGGAAGGCTTGCGTGTCATCGCTCGTCTCTCCCCACCGGCAGCTCGTACCCGTTCAGGCTCCGACGGATCTTGCGGAGGGCCTGGAACACGTGGGCCCGCGCGCTGTCCGGGGAGCAGTCGAGGCTCCGGCCGATGGCGTCGTAGTCGAGGTCGTGGACCTTCCGAAGGGTGAACGCGAGGCGCTGCTTGAGCGGCAATCCGGCGACGACGGTGTCGAGCACGGTCCGGGCCTCTTTGAACAGCGTCTCGCCCTCGGGTCCCGCCCCGTCGGTCTCGATGCGGATCTCCCTCACCCCGGTGTGAGCCCGGCGGCGACGGGACTCGGCGCGGAAGTGGTTCTTCGCGACGTTGCTTGCGATGGCGAACAGCCAGGCGCGTGCGTTCGCGTCGGGGGGGAGCGCCCGGTGGGCGCGGTAGGCGCGGAGGAAGGTCTCCTGGGCGAGATCGTCCGCCTCGCTGGCCCGGAACGTAGCCCGGACGAGGTAGCGATAGATCTCCCGGTGGTGCGTCGCCACCAGGGTATCGAAGCCTTCTGCGTCCATCCCGGCTAATAAGACACCGGATGGGGGACCTTGTGAAACGGATGTCTCAGTCCCCCCGATCCCACCCCCCAGCCGCCCTGGAGAAGGCGAGCGCCAGCGCCATCGTCCCGGCGGTGCCGAGGATCACGATCGACGCGAGCACGATGGCGGAGAGCATGCGTGGTGTGTGGTGTACTGCGGGGGTACCAGGCCGGGGGCCAGGTGGGGACCCCCGAAACCCGTAGCCTCTGGGCGCAAACCCGGTGCCGTCCGGACGGCCCGACCTCGCGCTCAGCGTGCTAGCGTAGTCGAGGGACCCCCCGACCCGGTCCCCCGCCCAGCACCCGCGCTTGGGTGGCTAGAGCTTCTTGCGATCGACAACGGCGGTGTCGAGGTTCCGCTTGCGCAGCCGCTCGACGAGCGCGCCGTACGACTCGGCCTGAATGACCCGATCGAACTGGGAGCGGTAGGTGGAGACGAAGCTCACACCGTCGATCAGCACGTCGTACACCTGCCAGCGGCTGTCCCGCAGGTGCATGCGATAGTCGAGCAGGATCTCGCTCCGCCGCTGGGTGAGCACCTTGGAGCGCACCGTCGCGTAGGTGCCGTCGACCGCCTCGGCCGTGTAGAGGATCCGCTCCCCCGCGTACGCCTCGATGCGGTTCATATACGAGCGCTCGAGGAGGTCGGTGAAGAGCCCGATGAACTCGGTTTGCTCATCGTGCGTGCGACCAGCCCAGTGGCGGGAGAGGGCCCGGCGCGCGATCTCGTCGAAATCGAAGAGCCCCCGGGCGATCCGCTTGATCTCGACCCCCCGGTCGTTCGGCACCCGGCCGCTGGCGTCGGTCTTCTGGAGCACGCCGACGACGCGCACCACGGCCGACTCCACGGTCTCGCGTGGACCCGTCGTGGGCGCTGCCACCGCCCCGGCTATCATCAACCACGCGGCAAATGCCTTACCCATGGCCCCGCCTCCCCGCCGTGGTTGAGCACGGGACGTGCCACCTCCCAGGACCCAAAGAACTGTGCAATATCAGACTGCTAGCTGGACCCTGCGGGGGCTGCCGGATACCAGGATGGACAGAGTGGCAACTCTGTCGGGGCTTCGACGCGCGAACCGTCATCACGGCGCCCAATCATCGGCCTGTCCCCCCGGCCCGCTCAATACGGGGAATCACCTGATTCCATGAAGGGGGTTGACCGGAATGGAGAACCACGAGCCCCGCTTCCCCTCTGCGTAGGCGTGGACGTTGGGGGCACGTGGGTGCGTGTGGCGGCCTCGCGTGGCCAGGGCCGCATCAGGACCATCGTCACGCCCGCTGACCGGGATCTCAGACGGCTCGCGCCGCTGCTCAGGGCGGTCTGGCAGCGCCGGCGCTGGCGCCGTGGCGATATTGCCGCTCTCGTCGTCGCGTCGCGGGCCCTCTGGACCCGCCGCGAGCGCCGCGCCCTGGCGCACGCGCTCCGCGGCCTGGCGGTGCGCGTCGAGGTGATCGCGGACGCCCAGGCGGCGCTCCTCGGCGCGATCGGCGACGGGCCGGGCGCCCTCGTGCTCGCGGGAACCGGCTCGATCGTGGTCGCCCACGATGGGCGCGGCCGCTGGACCCGCGCGGGCGGCCTCGGCCCCCTGGTCGGCGACGAGGGTTCGGGGTTCTGGCTCGGCCGTGAGTGGCTCCGCACGCTGGCGGCGGGAGGTGATCTCTCCACGGTCCTGCGCCTGGTCCACTCCCCCGACGCGGTGGGCCGAATCGCCGCCCTCGCCCCACGCGTCCTCGCGCGGGCCCGTCGCGGCGACAGCTCCGCGCGCGTGATCGCCCGCGCGGGCCAGACGCAGCTCGCCGAACACGTCCGCGACGCCGTGCGGGCCCTGGCGCTTCGAGCGCCAGTCCACGTGAGCTGGGCCGGGAGCGTCCTCGAGAACCACTGGTTCCGGTCCGGCCTGATCCGCGCCGTCGCGCGCCAGGGCGTGCGGGCGCGCTGGCGCGCCCCCGCCGCGCCCCCCGTTAGCGCCGCGCTCCGGCTCGCCGCCAGGCTGGCGCGATGACGCGCCTCGTCTCAGGCCACCCACCGAGAGCGCCGGGCGCGCGGACTCAGATGGAATGAGAAGCCACATGCCGAACGGCGCCGGGTCGCGCCTCGTCTCAGGCCACCCACCGAGGGCGCCGGGCGCGCGGACTCAGATGGAATGAGAAGCCACATGCCGAACGGCGCCGGGTCGCGCCTCGTCTCAGGCCACCCACCGAGGGCGCCGGGCGCGCGGACCTCTTTACGATGACACGGGCTCGCCGGCTCGTCGTCACCGTGTGCCCGCGCGAGTCCGGCGTCGTGAGGCTGCCCGTTGAGCGCGGCGGGCACGCGATGCGCCTGGACGCCGCCGCTGTTCTGAAGACCCTCCGGGCGCTCGTCGATTCGCGGGGGCTTGCCGAACGCGTCAGGTTCTGCGAGGCCTGCGCCGGCGGCTGTAGCGCTGACGGGCCCAACGTCAGTGTCGAGATCTTTCCCGCCCCATTGCCGGGCGAGCGGCCGGACCACGTTGCCATCGGCTGGAAGACCTACGTCTACTCGCTCGCCTCCCTCGACTGCCTCGCGACGGTCATCGAGGAGAACCTGCGAGCGCCGCGGCGGGAAGCCCGCCGCTGATCCGGCTCAGAGCCAGCCGGAGCGCTTGAAGCGGTAATAGAGGTACGCGCCCGCCCCGAGCATCACGCCGACCGCAAGCGGGTAGCCGAAGGGCCAGTCGAGCTCGGGCATGAGCTTGAAGTTCATGCCGTAGACGCCCGCCACCATCGTCGGCACCGCGATGATCGCCGCCCAGCCCGCCAGGCGCTTCATCGCCTCGTTCTGCGCGACCGAGACGAGCGAGAGGTTCGCCTCGAGGGCCGTCGTGAGGAGCTCGCGCAGCATGTCCACCATCTCGGTGAGGCGGATGGCGTGGTCGTAGACGTCGCGGAAGTAGACTCGCGTGTCCTCGGGGATCAGCAGGACGTCGGGCCGCATGAGCCGGGTGCAGACGTCCACGAGCGGCGAGACCGCGCGTTTCACCTCGAGGAGATCACGCTTGAGGCGGTAGATGCGCTCGGTCGTCTCCGCGCTGAACCTCTCGTGGAAGATCGCCGCCTCGAGCGCCTCCAGCCTGGCCTCGAGCGCGTCCACGAACGGGAAAAACTGGTCGACCACGAAATCCATGAGGGCGTAGAGCACGAACCCCGGCCCCTTCGCCAGGAGCGCCGGCGTGGCTTCGCACCGCGCCCGCACTTCGGCGAGGGGCGCCGACGCGCCGTGGCGCACCGTCACGACGTACCGGGGTCCCACGAAGATGTGCGTCTCGCCGAGCTCGACGCCGTCGGCGCCCGGGGCGAGCCGCGCCGTGCGCAGGACCACGAAGAGCGAGTCGCCGTAGCGCTCGAGCTTCGGCCGCTGGTGGGCGGCGAGGGCGTCCTCGACCGCGAGGTCGTGGAGTCCGAACTCCTGCTGGATCTCCCGCAAGAGCTCCGTGTCGGGCTCGTGCAGCCCGATCCAGACGAACCGGTCGGGCTCCTTCAGCGCCTCACTGATATCGGGGATGAGAACGTCGCCGACCCGCCGGCCCCCGGCGTATGCGGCACACGCGATGACGCCTCTCATGTGCGCCCCTCCCCGACTCCCAGCCTTCCCCGGCGCCCGAACGCGCGCCAGGCCACCGGCCCGGTGAGGGCCGCGACCACACCCGCCAGCGTGTTGAGCCAGCCCGCGGTCGCGAGGGCGGCGAGCGTGAAGAGCGCCGGGAACACGACGGCGGCCACCGCCCCCCCGAAGCCGCCCGGCATGCGCCACGGCCTGGGCAGGTCTGGCTCGTGGACGCGGAGCCAGAGGAAAGCGGCGAGCTCGACGAGCAAGGAGAGCGAGTAGAGCCAGACGTTGAGGACGATCAGCTCCTTGAAGGAGAAGACGGCGAAGATCGCGTAGAGCGCGGCGGAGGCGACGACCGCCGCCCAGGGCGTGCCGAACCGCCGGTGCACGACGCCGAGCCACGCGGGCATCGCGCGGTCGCGCGCCAGCACGTACGGCAGCCGCGAGTTGGTCAGCAGGAGCGACATGAAGAGCCCGGCCGTGCCCACGACCGCGCCGGCCGCCACGGCATGCCCGAGCCAGTCGCCACCGATCCGACGCGCGATGACGGGCAGGGCGCCCGTGGTCCAGGCGTGCCACTCGATCGCGCCGCTCGCCAGCGCCACGCCGACCGGCGCCACGTAGGACGCCGTCAACACGGGCAACGCCAGCAGTGCCGCCAGGCGAAACGTGCGCTCCGGCGCGCGCGTCTCGCCGAGGACGGTCGCTGGCGTATCCCATCCGGAGTAGTTCCACATGACGACCGCGAGGCCGAGGCCGAGCGCCTCGATTCCCTGCCCCTCGGGCACCAGCGGCGTCCACGGCGACACGCGTGCCGTCCCGAGGCCGACGAGCGCGAGCGCCGCGATCGGCAGGAGCGCTGCGACGGCAAGGACCACGGCGGCGCGGCCTGTGGGGCGGACGCCGACCACGTTCAGCGCCGTCAGCACGACGATGAACCCCACGACGAGGAGCCAGCGCTCGCCGGGGGTCACGGCCGGATACCAGAACCGCGCATACTCCACGAAGAGCGCGGGGTAGACGGCCACGTCCACGAAGCTGTCGATCCAGCTCCACCAGCCGACCTGAAAGGCCCAGAACGGCCCGAACGCGCGCCGGGTCCACGTGACGTAGCCGCCCTCGTCGGGCAGCGCGGCGGCGAGCTCGGACATGGCGAGGGCCACGGGCAGGCTCCAGAAGAGCGGCGTGAGCAGCAGCAGCGCGAGCGTCATCCCGGGGCCGAACGCGGGGACCATGTCCTCGATGCCGTACGGCCCGCCACTCACGTTGAAGAAGAAGATGGCGGCCATCGGAACGAGCCCCAGCTCGCGCCTGAGGCCGCCGTTCAGGTCACGTCCCCTGTGCCGCGGCGATGAGCTTCGGGAGCTCCTTCACCCACTCCTCGATCGGGCGGGCAGCATCCACGATGATCTCGAGCTTGCCGCTCGGGAGCCTGCGCACCCGGCCGGGCGAGGCCGGGCCCAGCGGGATGACCAGCATCTCCCGGTGGATGCCGAGCGCATCGGTCACCCCGAAGATCGCGTCGATCTCCTTCAGAGTGACGACCTCAAGCATCGCCGTCGAGCGTGGTCACGGTGAGCCTCCCTGGCGCTGATAGACTATCAAGAGCACGCCCGAACCCGGGTTCCGAAACATCGACGAAGGCGCGCTCCTGGCCGCGCGCGCTCAGACGGCGCCGGCGCCGAGCGCGCGCTCGGCCGCGGCCTCGCCGGACCGGACACAGTCGGCGATCCCTACGCCTCGGTAGGCGCCGCCCGCGAGGTCGAGGCCGGGGAGCGCCCCGGCGCGGCGCTCGATCGTCTCCACACGCGCCAGGTGACCCACGTGGTACTGCGGCATCGCCTTCGGCCACCGGAAGACGCGCGCGAGGGCCGGTGCGGCCGTGATCCCTAGCGCCTCGCGCAGCTCGGCGCGTGCCCGCATCACGAGCGGGGCGTCGTCCAGCTCGAGCACGGCCTCGTTCAGCGCGCCGCCGACGAAAGCGCGCAGCAGCACGTCGCCCTCCGGCGCGCGCCCCGCGTACTTGACGCTCGAGAACGTGCACGCGAGGAGGGCGCGCTTCTCGGTGCGCGGCACGACGAAGCCAAAGCCGTCGAGGGGGTGTGGCACGTCGGCGCGCCGGTAACCGAGCGTCACCGTCGCCGAGGAGGCGTAGGGGATCTCGGCGAGGAGCGTCGCGAGCGTGGGATCGACGTACCTGAGCATCCGCGCCGCCGCGTGGGACTCGGTCGCGACGATCACGCGGTCGGCGTCGAGGTCGGCGCCCTCGGCGGTCGCCACGCGCCAGCGGTCGCCACGGCGCTCGACCCCCGCCACGCGCTGCTTGAGGAGGACGGTGCCCGGCTGGAGCCGCGTCGCGAGCGCCGCGACCAGATCCTCCATGCCCTCCTTGAGGGTGACGAAGAGACTCCAGCGCGCGCCGGAGACGCCCGTCTCGAGCGCGCGGCGGCGCGCGCGCCGGAGCCCGAGGATGATCGAGCGCTCCTGCTTCTCGAGCTCGGCGAAGCGCGGCATCGTGGCCGTGAGGCTCAGGTCGTCGGGATCGGCCGTGTAGATGCCGGCGACGAGCGGTTGGGCGACACGCTCGAGGGCCTCCCGGCCGAGCCGCCGTCGCACGAACGCGCCCAGGCTTTCGTCGTCGGCGATCCCGCGGGGCAGGACGAGGTCGAACGCCATGCGGAGCGTGCCCGGCCAGGAGAAGAGCCGGGAGGAGAGAAACGGCGCGAGCCGCGTCGGGGCCAGGAGCTCCCACCCGTCGGGCAGCGGGTGCAGGCGCCCAGCGTGCCAGACGAATACCTTCCGGTAGCGGTCGTCGGTGCGCGCGAGCCTGTCCTCCAGGCCCAGACGACGGCAAAGGGCGAGCGCCCACGGCTTCTCCGACAGGAAGGAGTCCGGGCCGGCCTCGATGAGAAAGCCACCGGCGCGCTCGGTGGCGATCGTGCCGCCGAGCCGCTCGCGCGCCTCGACCAGCGTCAGTTCGAGGGCGATCCGGCGCTCGCGCGCGAGCTCGAGCGCGTGGTGGGCCGCCGCCAGCCCCGTGATCCCCCCGCCGACGACGACCAGCCTCATGGCGCGCCCCGCACCAGGTCTCCGAGCATCGCGATAAAGGTTGGATGGTCGTTCACTGCGGCCGCTCGATGGAGCGCCATGCCGTGTGCGCGCGCGATCGCCTGCGCCTCGACGTCCAGATCGTACAGAAGCTCGACGTGATCCGAGACGAACCCGATGGGCACCACGACCGCGTGGCGCTCGCCGTCCGCGGCGAGCCGCGTCAGGACATCGGCGATGTCGGGCTCGAGCCACGGCTCTTGCGCGCCGCCGCTCCGGCTCTGATAGGCGAGCGACCAGCGCGCGTGGCCGAGGCGTTCGGCGACGGCCCGCGCCGCCGTGGTCAGATCGCCGACGTACGGCGACCCGTCGGCCATGACAACCGGAACGCTGTGGGCCGTGAACACGAGCGGCGACCACGCCTGCTCGGTCGGAGGGATCTCGTCGAGCGCCGCGCGCGCGCGGTCGGCGACGGCCTCGACGAAGCCCGGGTGGTCGTACCACGCGCGGGCGAAGGTGACCTCGGGCGCGCCGCGCACCTTCGCGCGCGCGTCGGCGACGTCCCGCTGATACCGCTCCCACGACGCGTCACTCCGGAGCGGCGACAGGATGACGCCGAGCGCGCGCCTGACGCCCTTCGCGGTCATGTCGGCGAGCGTCTCGTGGAGGAACGGGTGCCAGTTGCGCATACCGACGAACACGGGCAGCGGCACGCCGCTCCGCACGAGGTGCCGCTCGAGCCCGCGTGCCTGGGCGAGCGTGAGCGCGCCGAGCGGCGAGCGGCCCCCGGGCATCCGCTCGTAGTGGCGCGCCACCTCCTCGAGGCGCTCGGGCGGGACGCGCCGCCCGCGCGCGACGATCTCGAGGAAGGGTCGGATCTCGTCGGGCGCCGTGGGGCCGCCGAACGCGATCAGGAGGACCGCGTCGATGGCAGCCGCCGGACTCACCGGACCCTACGGTCCGACAGGTCGTGGACGATGTCCACGAGAGCCCGGACGTGCTCGACGGGCGTCCCGGGCAAGACGCCGTGTCCGAGATTGAAGATGTGGCCCGGCCGGTTGGCCGCGCGGTCGAGGATGTCTTTCACGCGCTGACGGATGTACGGAGGCTTGGCGAGGAGCACCGCCGGATCGAGGTTCCCCTGCACCGCGACGTCGTGGCCGAGGCTCGCCCAGGCGGTGTCGAGGTCCACTCGCCAGTCCAATGCAATGACGTCGCCGCCCGCCGCGCGCATCAGCGGCAGCAGCGCCGCGGTCCCGGTCCCGAAGTGGATGACGGGCGCGCCGGGTGTCAGCGCGCGAATCAGCGCGTGCGTGTGCGGCTGGACGAACGTGCGGTAATCATCGGCGGCCAGCACACCCACCCAGGAGTCGAAGATTTGCACGGCGTCGGCGCCGGCCGCGATCTGGCCGTTCAAATAGCGCGCGGTCGCGGTCGCGAGGATCTCCATCAGGTGGTGCCACGCCTCGGGCTCCTCGTACATGAGGCGCTTGACGTGGAGGTAATCACGCGAGGGACCGCCCTCGACGAGGTACGACGCGACCGTGAACGGCGCGCCCGCGAAGCCGATGAGCGGCGCTCGGCCCGCGAGCGCCCGCTTCACGCGTCGGGCTGTCTCGAAGACGAACCGGACGGCGGCGTCCACGTCGATCGGCGCGAGGCGCCTGATCTGTGCCTCGTCGCGCAGGGGGCGCCGGATGAGGGGGCCCTCGCCCCGGGCGAACTCGAGCCCGACGTCGAGCGGCTCGACGATCAGGAGAATATCGGCGAACAGGATCGCGGCATCGACGCCCAGACGGTCGACGGGCTGGAGCGTCACTTCCGCCGCGGCCTCGGGGTTCCGGCAGAGCTCGAGGAACCCGAACCGCTCGCGCATCGCACGGTACTCCGGCAGGTAGCGGCCCGCCTGGCGCATGAGCCAGACGGGGGTGTACGGCACCGGCGCGCGGCGCGCGGCGCGCAGGAGCGGAGCATCTGGAAGTGACACGCAAGAGAGCTTATCATCTGGCCCTATGCCATACATCTCAGGCAAGCAGGCGTTCCTCGAGCTCCTTAAGCAGGAAGGCGTCTCCGTGATGTTCGGCAACCCCGGGACCACCGAGCTCCCGCTGATGGACGGGCTCGCGCGCGAGCCCGCGATCCACTACGTGCTGGCGCTCCAGGAAGCGGTCGCCATCGCGATGGCGGACGGCTACGCCCAGGCGTCGGGCGGGCTCGCCGCGGCGAACGTCCACGTCTCGCCGGGTCTGGGCAACGCGATGGGGATGCTGTACGACGCGATGAAGTCCGGCGCCCCGCTCCTCCTGACCGCGGGGCAGCACGACCAGAGCTTCACGGTCACCGAGCCGATTCTCTGGGCCGACTTGCCGCCAATCGCCCAGCCCTTCGTGAAGTGGTCCACGGAGGCGCGGCGCCTCGAGGACCTCCCGCGGATCGTACACCGCGCGGCGAAGACCGCGCTCACGCATCCGACGGGGCCCGTCTTCCTCTCGCTCCCGGTCGACGTCCTGAACTCCGAGCGCGACCTCGACCTCACGGCGCCCACGCGCGTGGCCCGGCGGATCGTCGGCGACCGCGGGGCGATCGCCGAGGCGGCTCGGCTCCTCGCGAACGCCGAGCGCCCGCTCCTGGTCGCCGGCGACGCGGTCGCCCACGGCGACGCCCTCGCGGAGCTGGTGGAGCTGGCGGAGCTGCTCGGCGCTCCGGTGATGACCGAGGGCGTCGCGTCGACCTGTAGCTTCCCCTTCACGCATCCGCTCTACTCGGGGTCCATGCCGCGGCTCGGGCCGCCGATCCGCGCCCTCCTGATGCGCCACGACCTGCTCTTCTCGGTGGGCGGCGACCTCTTTACGCTCTCGCTGCCCGACGACGTGGACCCGATGCCGCCGGGGATCACGATCGTCCATCTCGACGTCAACCCATGGGAGCTCGGCAAGAACTACCCCGCCGCCGTGGCGATCCAGGGCGACCCCAAGGCGACGCTCCCCGAGCTCGGCGAGGCGGTCCGGCGCCTCACGAGCAAAGAGGGCCACCCGGACGCGCCCCGGCGCCGGGGCGCGGTGCGCGCCGCCTGGGAGAGCGAGCGCGCAGAGCTCGCGCGGCGCGCCGAGGCGGAGGCTGCGCGGGTACCGATCCAGCCGCTCACGCTCGTCCACGAGCTCGCGAGGCGCGCGCCGGCGAACGCCGTGATCGTGGACGAGTCGATCTCCTCCGCGCAGGGCGTGCGCCACTTCTTCGGCTGCGCCGACGCGAAGAGCTTCTTCGGCATTCGCGGCGGCGGCATCGGCTGGGGGCTTCCGGCCGCGCTCGGTGTGAAGCTCGCGCTCCGGGACCGGCCGGTCCTCGCGCTCGTCGGCGACGGCAGCGCCATGTACACGAACCAGGCCCTCTGGACCGCCGCCCGCGAGTCGCTTGCGGTCGTCTACGTCATCTTCAACAACGCGTCGTACCGGATCCTCAAGCAGCGCACGCGCGCGCTCAAGGGCTTCTCCGCCGAGGACGACCGGTACGTCGGGATGGACCTCGAGCCGCTCATCGACTTCGTCGGCATGGCGCGGGCGCTCGGCGTCCCGGGGGAGCGTGTGGAGAAGACGCCGGAGATCGCCCCCGCGATCGGTCGGGCGTTTGCCAGCGGCGGCCCGTACCTGGTCGACGTCCGCATCGACCCCGCGTTCAAGTGAGGTCTCTCGTCGTGGCTGCTCGACCCGCCCCCTGAGGGGGGGTCTGAACGAGGAGGCGTCCCATGAAGCCGTTCGCGCTCGCCCGATGGCGGTTCACCAACTGCTGCGGTCACAGCTGGGGACACCCGACGACGCCGCACACGCCCGAGGGCACGCCGGACGGCGGGAGCCGTCGCGACTTTCTCAAGACCGCGGCCGCCGGCGTCGCCGGCCTGGCCGCGTTCGGGAGCCTGCCGGCGAAGACAGCCGCACAG
Organism: Candidatus Rokuibacteriota bacterium; assembly: GCA_003220315.1. Classification (GTDB taxonomy): domain Bacteria; phylum Methylomirabilota; class Methylomirabilia; order Rokubacteriales; family CSP1-6; genus 20CM-2-70-11. The sequence goes on along the minus strand of QHSA01000099.1, from coordinate 4,642 downwards.
GTCCGCGTCTTCCCGCCCCCGCCCCCGGCCGTCAGCCCGATCGAGGGGCTGATCGACTTCCACAACCACTGCGCCCCGGACGTCTTCGGGCGGGCGGTGGACGACGACGAGATGGCGCAGCTCTACATGGCCCGCAAGATGGAGGCCGTCGTCCTCAAGAACCACGTGGCGCTCACCGCCGATCGCGCGTGGCTCGTTCGCAAGCACAACCCCGGCATCAAGGCGTTCGGCGGGATCACGCTGAACGGCGCCGCGGGCGGTCTCAACCCCGAGGCCGTCCAGTGGATGTGGCGGATGCAGGGTGGCTACGGCCGGATCGTCTGGCTGCCGACCTTCGACGCCGACAACCACGTCAAACACTTCAAGGACGCCCCCGAGGGCATCAAGGTCGTCGGCGCCGACGGCAGAGCGTTGCCCGCGCTCCGCGAGATCGCCAAGATCTGCGCCCAGCAGAAGCTCGTCCTCTGCACGGGCCACGCCTCGCCGACCGAGGTGCTCGCGATCGTCGAGGCGGCACGCGACGCCGGCTGCGACCGCGTCGTCGTCACCCACGCGGAGTTCGACGTCGTGAACATGAGCGTCGAGCAGATGAAGAAGGCCGCGGCGATGGGAGCGAAGCTGGAGGTCGACGCGATGGGGCCGCTCATGGGGCCGCAGGCCCACCTTGCCTGGATGCGCCACTGGCGCCAGGTGACCTACAAGGAATCGGCGGGCCACATCACGGCCGTCGGCGCCGAGAACTTCATCCTCGGCACGGACCTCGGCCAGACGGGCAACCCGTCGCAGCCCGACGGCTACGCGATGCTCGTCGCCGGCCTCATCGCCGAGGGCATCACGAAGGATCAGATCAAGACCATGGGGCGCGAGGTTCCGGGCAAGCTCCTGATGGGTTGAGCTTCGGGGGGAGCCGCCGATGGCGATGACGTTCGGGATCCACATCGGACACATGGGCGGGCCGCTCGAGGAGATGCGCCGCCTCTGGCGCTTCGCCGACACGATGGGCTTCGACTGGTTCTCCGTTTCCGACCACTTCCAGGAGTCTCCGCCCCGCGGCGGCGATCTCGACTGCTACGAGGCGACCGCCACGCTGACGGCGGCCGCCGTGGACACGAAGCGCGTCAGGCTCGGGGCCCTCGTCTACTGCGTCGCCTACAGGAATCCCGGGCTCCACGCGAAGTCGCTCACCACGATCGACCATCTCTCCGGCGGCCGCGTCGACTGCGGCCTCGGCGCCGGCTGGCACGAGATCGAGGCCCGGGCCTTCGGCTACGAGTTCCCGCGCATCGGGGTCCGTGAGGACATGCTGGAGGAATACGCGCAGTGCATGCGCCTGCTCTTCGACCCGGAGGGACGCCGCGCGAACTTCCACGGCACGCACTTCCGGCTCGAGCACGCGCCAAACAATCCGAAGCCGCTCCAGCTACGCGTGCCCATCTGGATCGGCGGCCGGGGCGAGAAGCGGACGCTCCGAGCGGCCGCGCGCTACGCCGACGGCTGGAACGCGCCCTACATCGGCCCCGAGGAGTGGATCGCGAAGGGCAAGGTGCTGGACCAGTGGTGCGAGAAGGAGGGGCGCGACCCGAAGACCATCTTGAGGACCGTCAACCTCGGCTTCTACCTGGGCGCGGACGCCCAGGGGGCTCTGCGCGGAGAGGAGATCTTTCGGCAGCACTGGGGCGCCCAGGGCGGCGAGCGCTCGGGCTGGCTGCGGGGCACCCCGACGCAGGCCAGGGAGATGGTCGCCGCCTTCCGCGACGCCGGCTGCGCCCGCGTCAACATCGCTTTCCGCGACGGCCCCTACGACTGGGACGCGCTCCACGCGTTCGCCGAGGAAATCGTCGCGCCATTCAGGTAGTCTCTCTCCCGACATGCGCGGTCGCCCCGTCCCGTTGCGCGCCGTCGCCGCGCTCTTCCTCGAGCGGCAGCACCTCGCCCGCCCCCGTGCGGCCGCGCTCACCGCCCGGCGCCTCGGCCGCTTCGTCGAAGACGTGGGCGGGCTCCAGCTGGACTCCATCAACGTCCTCGAGAGAGCGCACTACCTCACGGTGTGGAGCCGCTTCGGCGCGTACGACCGCGCGCGGCTCGACCGGCTCGCCTACCGGCGCCGGCTCCTGTTCGAGTACTGGGCGCATGCCGCGTGTCTCGTGCCGACCTCGATGCTGCCGTGGTGGCGGCGCGCCATGCTCGACTATCGTATCCGGCACACCGGCTGGTCCGACTGGCTCCGCCGGAACGCGCAGGTGCTGGCCCGGGTGAAGGCGGCCGTCGAGCGCAACGGGCCGATGGGCAACGCTGACTTCGACGGACGCCGTCCACCCGGCGGCGGCGGATGGTGGTCGTGGCGGCCCGTCCAGCACGCGCTGCATTACTTATGGATGACGGGCGCGCTCACCGTCCACTCGCGGTGGCACTTCCAGAAGCGCTTCGACCTCCTCGAGCGCGCGATGCCGGACGCGTTCGGCGTCGAGGCGGTCTCGGCCGAGGAGTTCCAGCGCTGGCACCTGGAGCGCTCGCTCCACGCCATGGGCGCGGCGACCGAGGCGGACCTGAGTCGCTACCTCACCTTCCCTCGCTTCGGGCCGGGGGCGCGCCGGGCCACGCTCCGCTCCATGCACGAGCGGGGCGAGGTCACGGAGATCGAGGTGGACGGCACGCCAGGGCGATGGCTCGCGCTGACCCGTGACCTGCCCGCGCTCGCCCGCGCGGGGCGGGCGCCCGCGCCGTCGCACGGGACGACGCTGCTGTCGCCCTTCGACTCGCTCCTGTGGCATCGCGGCCGGGCGGCGCGCGTGTTCGGGTTCGACTACCGGATCGAGGTCTACACGCCAGGGCCCAAGCGCGTGCACGGTTACTACGTGCTGCCGATCCTCCATCACGGTCATCTCATCGGCCGCCTCGACGCCAAGGCCCATCGCGTCGAGCGCCGGCTGGAGGTTCGCCACGTGCACTTCGAGCCCTGGTTCGCGTCGGCGCAGGTGTCGCCGGCCGGGTGGGGCCGCGTCGACCAGGACGAGGCGCTGGCCGGGCTCGCGGAGGCGCTGGGCTCCCTGGCCGCCTTCGTGGGCGCTGCCGAGGTGGAGATCGGTCGCGTGACGCCGCGGCGGCTACGGGCGCCACTCGTGCGAAGCGGCTTCTGCGCACCTGACCCGGTGGCCTGAATCTACTGCTTGTTGAACACCGCGACGTTGTTCACCGCCTGACCCTCGGCGTTCGTGCCTTTCGTCGTGACGGTCATTGTCTTCCCGTCCTGCGAGACGACGCGTCTGAGGGTTTGCGCCACCTTCCCGCCCTTCTTGTCAGTGCGTACTGTCGTACGTGCGTCGATTCGCTTGAGTGAAACCGTGTCGGCGATCCGGGACCCCGTGAGCGGATAGTCCTTCCCGTCGAAATTAGCCGTGTACTGCGTTGTCGTGCGAGTCCCGTCCGCGTTGACGAATTCAGCGGTCACTTTCTCCCCCTGGCCCGACGGTTCGACCCTCACCGTCAGGCTTTGGGGTGCCGGGCCGGGACTGTACTTGGACTTCGCCGCGTTGAGCTTCCATGTGCCAATTCTTGGATCGCTCGCCTGAGCCGACAGGTTCGCGATGTCCGCTCCTAGAACTACGCCGAGGGCCAGGGCTACTCCGAGAGTCGACCTGCGCCAGCGTGAGTGCATCGTACTCCTCCTGCCAGTGAGTGCGCTGCGACGCGACTTGGTCGGAAGGCTCCATCACCTCCCTTCGTTCGCTCGTGGAGGGCCTCACTCCCGCAGCCTCCGTCAAGGGGCCTGGGTCAGCGTCGCCCCCCACCATACGCCGGAAAAAGTAGCCTAATGTTCCTCGGCTCGCAATCGACGAGTGCTCACGGCGTCAGACGGCATCGAGGCCGGATTCCTGCTACCATCCAGCTACCCTAGCTCCGAGAGGCGCGCCCATGGACAAGGAAGGTAGCCAGCTCATCCGCGGGCTCGAGGGCGTCGTCGCCGCCGAGACCCAGCTCTGCGACCTCGACGGCAAGAACGGCCGCCTGGCCTACCGCGGCTACGACATCGCCGACCTCGCGCGCCAGGCGAGCTTCGAGGAGGTCGCCCACCTGCTCTGGCGCGGCGACCTGCCGACCGCGGGGGAGCTCGACCGCACGACGGTCGCGCTCATCGGGGCGCGGGACATTCCGCGCGAGCTCGTCGAGGCGTTCCGCCTCATGCCGAAAGACACCGATCCGATGCGCGCGCTCCAGGCGGCGGTGGCGCTCGTCGGCATGCGCGACCCGGACGCGGCCGACAACTCACACGAGGCGAACCTTCGGAAAGCCCTGCGGCTCACGAGCCAGATCGCGACGGCGATCTGCGCCCACCACCGAGTCCGGAGCGGCCAGTCGCCGATCCCCGCCGCGCCGGACCTCGGGCACGCCGCGAACTTCCTCTACATGCTCACGGGCCGGCGCCCGTCCACCGTGACGGCCAAGGCCTTCGACGCGAGCCTCACCCTCTACGCCGAGCACGAGCTGAACGCCTCGACCTTCACGACGCGCGTGATCGTCTCGACGCAGTCGGACATGCACTCGGCCGTCGCGGGCGGCGTGGGGGCCCTCAAGGGTCCGCTCCACGGGGGCGCCGGCGAGGCGGTGATGCGCACGCTCATGGAGATCGGCGAGGTCGCGAACG
>QHSA01000098.1 GCA_003220315.1 Candidatus Rokuibacteriota bacterium | reverse complement strand
TCTTCACGACCGAGGGCGGCACCTGCGCGCCAACGACCTGGGGCCTCAGGCTCTGGAACGGGCGCGCCGAGCAGATGATCACGATCCTCTTCCCGAGCCCGCACTTCGACGACGAGTGGCGACGCCTGCCCGAGCCCCGCTGGGAGCGGACCGAGCTCTGGCGCGCGCTCCGTCGGCGCTTCGCGGGCGTCGGCTAAAGGCCGATCGGCTCGGGTTTCGCCTCGGTCCTGCCGGTCCACCGCGCCAGCAGCACGTAGACCGCGGGCAGCACGAGGAGGGTCAGCACCGTCGACGAGATCAGCCCGCCGATGACCACGCGGGCCAACGGCTGTTGGATCTCGGCCCCGATGTCGTGGGACAGCGCCGCCGGCAGGAAGCCCATGACGGCGACGATCGCCGACACGATGATCGGGCGGAAGCGGAGCTCACAGCCCTTCACGACAGCCTCGTGGACCGGCAAACCGTCCGCGTGCGCCTGGCGGATCGACGAGACGAGCACGACGCCGTTGAGGACGCTGACGCCGAAGACCGCGACGTAGCCCACGGCGGCCGAGATGTTGAAGTTGGCCCCCCACAGATACAGCGCGACGGTCCCGCCGATCAGGGCGAAGGGTAGGTTGAGCATGATGAGCAGGGCGTCGCCCACGGAGTCGAACGCCGCGAAGAGGAGAATGAAGATGATGAAGATCACGAGAGGGATGATGATATAGAGACGCGCGAGCGCCCGCTGCTGGTCCTCGAACCGGCCACTCCACACCATGCGGTACCCCTCGGGGAGTCGCACGACGGCCTCGACCTTCGGCATCGCCTCGGCCACGAGCCCGCCCATGTCCCGCTCGCGCACACTCCACTTGACGGCCAACCGTCGGATGTTTCCCTCGCGCAGGATCTCCGAAATTCCGTCGGTCAGGCTGAACTCGGCCAGCTGGGGAAGCGGAATGCGCTCGCCGCTCGGCGCGCTGACCGTGACGTTCCGGAGGCCCGCGATCGGATCCCCGTCCGGCGGCACGAGCCGGACCGCCAGATTGAACCGGCGCTCCCGCTCGAAGATCTCGGTGACGACGCGGCCCTTCGTCGCGGCTTCGAGCACGTCCTGAACATCCTGAACGTTGATCCCGTACCGGGCCGCCGCGGCCCGGTCGATGACGATCTGAAGCTCCGGCTGTCCGATGAGGTGGTCGTAGTCGAGGTCGGCGACCCCCCGCACGGTCTTGAGGACGGCCGTGATCTCTTTCGCGAGGGCGTCCATCACGAAGATGTCGGGCCCGTACAGCTTGATCGCGAGCTCGCCCTTGACCCCGGCGAGGGCCTCGTCCACGTTGTCCTTGATCGGCTGGGAGAAGTTCGTCGTGATCCCGGGGACGCTCGCCAGTGACTCCGTCATCGCCGCGACGAGCTTTGCTTTGTCCTTCGTCTGCCACTCGTCCCGCCGCTTGAGCCCGACGTAAAACTCGAGGTTGTCGAGTCCTTCCGGATCGGTGCCGTCGTCGGGTGCGCCCAGCTGTGACACCACGACGCGGACCTCGGGGAACCCGAGCAATCGCTCGCGGATCTCACGGACGTGCGGCCGGACCGCCTGGAGCGAGATCCCGACGGGAAACTGGACGCGGACCCAGAGGTCTCCCTCGTCGAGCTCCGGCAGAAACTCCTTGCCGAGCCGCGTGAAGAGGAACAACGAGAGCGCGACGCACGCGAGGGCACCCAGCACCGGGATGACCGGACGGCGCAGACACCAACGGAGACCCGGCAGGTACGGGCGTCGGAGCCAGCGGAGGAGCGGGCTCTCGCGCTCCGACGGCGGGCGCCGGAAGAGCAGGCTCATGAGCACCGGGATCAGCGTGAGCGTCAACACGAGCGCGCCGATCACGGCGAGCGAGATCGTGACGGCCATGGGCCGGAAGAGCTTCCCCTCGATCCGCTGGAAGGTCAGGATCGGCACGTAGACCGTCATGATGATCAGGACCGCGAACGTGAGGGGGCGCGCGACCTGGACCGCGGCCTGCTGCACCTCGCGCACCACGCGGTGGCCGCGCGGCTTGTGCTCGGCGAGGTGGCGCAGGATGTTCTCGGTCATGATGACGGCGCCGTCGACGATGATCCCGAAGTCGATCGCGCCGAGCGAGAGGAGGTTGGCCGGGATCCCGCGCAGGTCCATGAAGATGAACGCGAAGAGGAGCGACAGCGGAATGGTCAGGGCCACGATGAACGCGGCGCGGATGTTGTAGAGGAAGAGCGACAGTAGGATAACGACCAGGAGCGCGCCCTCGACCAGATTCCGAAGTACGGTCGTGACCGTCGTGGTTACCAGCCGGTCGCGGCTGTAGTAGGGGCGGAGCTCGACCCCGGACGGGAGCAGCTTCTGGACCTCCTTCGCCTTCGCCTGCACGCTCTCGGTGACGATCCCGGGGTTCTCGCCCTTCCGCATGAGCACGATGCCCTGCACGAGATCGTCCTCGTGGTCGCGCCCGAGCACCCCGAGCCGGATCGCGTGACCGATGCCGACGGTCCCCACGTCGCGGACCCGCACGGGGGTGCCCTTCTGGGCGGCCACGACGATGTTCTCCATGTCGCGCGTGGACCGGATCAGGCCGATCCCGCGCACCGGGACGCGGTACTCGCCCCGCTCCACGAAGCCGCTGCCGGCGTTCGCGTTGTTGTTCGAGACGGCGTCGAATACCTGCTTCAAGGTGAGGTTGTAGGCGCGGAGCCTCACGGGATCGACGTCGATTTGATACTGCTTGGTCCCGCCCCCCCAGGACACGACGTCGGCGACGCCGGACACCTTCTTGAACTCGCGCTCGAGGACCCAGTCCTGGAGGGCCTTGAGCTCGATGAGCGGCAGCGTCTTGGACTCGAGGGTGTAGCGGTAGATCTCGCCGATGACGCTCGACAGCGGGCCCAGCGCCGGCTTGGCGTCAGCCGGGAGCGCCGCCTGTGCGATCCGCTCTTGCGCCTGCTGCCGCGCCCAGTAGTCGTCCGTGCCGTCGGCGAGGAGGACGCGGATGTTCGAGAGGCCGAACAAGGTGTCGGAGCGCAAGAACGTCACGTTCGCGATGCCGTTGAGCTCGTTCTCCAGCGGGATCGTGATCAGGCGCTCGACTTCTTCGGCGGCGTGCCCGGGCCAGAGGGTAATGACCTCGACCTTCACGTCGCCGACGTCGGGATACGCTTCGATCGGTAGCCGGTGATACGACACGACGCCACCGATCGTCAGCAGGAGCGCGAGCGCCAGCGTGATGAACCGCTGGTGGAGCGCGAACGCGATGACCCGGTGGATCATTGCGGGGTCCTCTTGAGGAGGATGCTCCCCGAGCTCACGACGCCCTGGGCGGGCGTCACGCCGTCGAGGACCTCGACCCACCCGTCGAGCTCGCCGCCGAGCTTCACCGGGCGGCGCGCGTAGCTGTCCTTGCCGGTCTCGACCAGCACGAACGCCTGGCCGCCCTCGTGGTGAACCGCGCTTTGCGGGATCGCCAGCACCCGGGTGGACCCCGTCCCGATCGCGACTTTGACGAACATCTCCGCCTTGAGTGCACGGCCCCGGTTCGGCACGACCGCCCGGACCTTCACCGTGCGCGTCTCCTTGTCCACGACGTCGCTGATGTAGGTGACACGACCCTCGTACCGCTCGCCCGGGCAGCACGGAAGCGTCACGGTCACTGGCTGGCCCAGGCGCACGCGCGGCACGTCGGGTTCGTAGACGTCCGCGACGATCCACATGGTCGAGAGGTCCGCGATGACGAACAGGTTCACCGGCGTGTCGGACTGGCCGTACGCGACGACCTGGCCCACGTTGACGTTGCGCTCGACGATCACGCCGCTCCGGGGCGCCGTGACGACGATCCGAGTGGAGGCGTCGGCGCGGCTCGCAATCTCGGGGAGATGTTCCGCCGTGACGCCGAGCGTCCTGAGGCGGCCCGCGGCCCGCTCGCGCTCGGCGACCGCCTTCCGGTAGTCGTTTTCGGCCTCGCGTAGCTCCTTCTGAGCGACGGCCTTCGCCTCGAAGAGCTCGCGCGCCAGAGTCACGGCCTTGTCCGCTCGCTCGACGTCGGCGACCGCCTTGGCGTAGTCCGACTTGGCACTGCCGAGATCGGGGCTGTCCACGACGAAGAGCTGCTGGCCGGACTCGCCGACGTCGCCGGGACGGGCGAGCACCTCGACGACGCGCCCGGTGGCCGGCGCCTGAACGCGGACGAGCTGCTCCTCGTTGAACTGCGCCTTGCCGCTCGTCTCGATGGCGGTGACGCGCATGCGGTACTCGGGCCGCACGCTCTTGACGACCGGCGGGGGCTCGGGCCCCGCCTTGGGCGCGGCGCTCTGCTCGGAGCCGGCGTCGCCGCATCCCCCGGCGAGCGCGGCGGCGAGGAGGACGAGGATGGGCGCGCGGATGCGCATGGTCAATTCCCCAGCGGTCCACCCACCGCGGTCTCGAGCTGGTAGAGGGCCGTCGAGTAGTTGCCGAGCGCCTTCAGGTATTCGAGCGACGTCTCGCGGAAGGTACGTTGTGCGTCGAGGAAGTCGATGAGGCTCACGCCGCCTCGGCGGTAGGCGAACTCGACCGTGTCGCGTGCTTTCTGAGCCTTCGGGAGATAGGTGTCGCGCAGGGCGACGACCTTCTCCCGCTCGGTCTGGAGCGCGCCGAAGGCCGTCTCCACCTCGGAGAGCGCCTGGTTGGCGACCGCTTCACGCAGGGCGTCCACACGGCTGGTCTCGGCGCGGGTCCGCGCGATCTCGCCCTGATTCCGATCGAAGATCCGGAGCGGCAGGCTGATCCCGAAGCCGATCGTCTGTTCATTCGAGTCGGTGCGCTTGTACTCGAGCTGGGGCGTGACGTCCCACCAGGCGTTGGCGCGGGCCAGGCGCTGGTCGGCGCGCGCTTTCTCGCGCGCCGCCTCGGCGGCGCGGATGTCCGGCCGGTTCGCGAGCGTCAGGCGGTAGAGGTCGGTTCGGGTGTAGGCGAAGTCGCGAAAGGGAAGCTCGCCCACGAGCTCGTAGTCCTCGGCCACGCGATTGGGGCTGACGACCGCGCGGAGCGCGACCCTTGCGGCGTTCAGGGCCTGGCGGGCGTCGGCGGCGTCGCGCTGGAACTGGTACTGCTGCACCTGGAGGCGGAGGAGCTCGAGCTCGGAGATGTCGCCCTTCTCGGCGCGGAGCCGCTGGAGTCGCTCGAGGTCAGCGAGCGCCTTGAGGTTCTGCGCCGCGAGCTGGAGCGCCGCCAGCGCGGTGAGCGCGTCGGTGAACGACTTCTTCACCTGGAAGACCACCAGCCGCCGCACGTCGGCCACCTCGTATTCGCTCACCCGCGAGGCGGCGCGGGCGCTATCGAGGCGGCGGCGGCGCTTGCCGCCCGTCTCGAGCGTTTGGCCGACCGTCAGCGTCTGCTCGATGAAGGTCGTGCCGCCGTACTTCTCGCTCGTGAAGGCGGCCGTGGGGTTGGGAATGAGCCCGGCGGTGATCTCGTTGGCTCGCGTCGCCTCGAGCTCGTAGCCCTTCGCGCGCAGCGTCGGGTTCTCCCGGAGCGCGAGCCCGACAGCCTCGTCGAGCGTGAGGCGGGTGGCGCGCTCTTGCGCGCACACGCGCCCGCCGAGCAACAGAAGCGCGACGCAACACACCCCCGACACGAACGCCCTGATCATAGACCTCCTCCCCGAGCGTCGGACGACGGAACCGGGACAGGAACGCTACGCGGAGGGAGGCGAGTCGGGGAGGGACGAGCGGGCGAGCGTGACGCGGTAGCCGAGCGCGACGGACGAGCCCGGCACCGATGAAGCGGCGGGCGGTGTGCTCGGCGCACCGACCGAGCAGTCGATCCCGCCGGCGGTGGACGGATAGAGGTCGACCGCCGGTAGTACCAGAGCCATCAGGTGCGTGCGCTTGATGTCGTGGCTCGGCTCGACCGCGTTGATCGGCTGCATGGTCCGGCTGGGTGCGACCGGGAAGTCGGACCCGTCGATGTCGAGGACTTCGAAGAGGATGAACGAGAAAACGAACGCCATGCACACCAGGTACACGGCGAGCATGAGGGTTGAGCAGCGCGCGAGCCGTGACCGCCACAACATGGGCCGGATTATCCCACAGTTTGCCGAGGGTCGACTATGATCGTCGGAGATCATGGCGGGCAACATGGCGCCGTGCCTGATGGTCCAGGGGACCGGCTCGGGGGTGGGCAAGAGCCTCCTGACCGCCGCCCTCTGCCGGCTCTTCGTGCGCGCGGGCTACCGGGTGGCGCCCTTCAAGGCTCAGAACATGGCGCTCAACGCCGCCGTGGCCGACGGTGGCGAGATCGGCCGCGCCCAGGCGGCGCAGGCGGAGGCCGCGGGCGTCGAGCCGAGCGTGGACATGAACCCGATCCTCCTCAAGCCCGAGTCGGATCACCGCTCCCAGGTCGTCGTGCGAGGGCGTCCCGTCGCGAGCGCCGACTGGCGGGCCTACCGCGAGATGCAGGGGGCACTCTTCGGGATCGTGGCGGAGAGCCTCGAGCGACTGCGACGGACCGTCGAGCTCGTGCTGATCGAGGGCGCGGGGAGCCCGGCGGAGATCAACCTGCGCGACCACGACTTCACCAATATGCGCGTGGCCCGGCTCGCCGGTGCGCGGGTCCTGCTCGTCGGCGACGTCGACCGGGGCGGGGTCTTCGCGGCGCTCGTGGGGACACTCGCGCTGCTCGACCCCGCCGACCGCGCGCGCGTGGGCGGCCTGATCGTGAACAAGCTCCGGGGCGAGGGCGCGATCCTCGCCCCGGGGCTCGACGAGCTCGTCGCGCGTACCGGCGTGCCCGTGCTGGGTGTCGTGCCGTGGCTCGTGGAGCGGTTGGTGGCTGCGGAGGACGCGCTCGACCTCGACGCGCTCGCGGGCGGCGCGGACGACGCTCCCGCCGACGCGATCGAGATCGCGGTCGTGCGGCTGCCGCGGCTCGCGAACTTCGACGACTTCGAGCCGCTCGCCGCCGAGCCCGGCGTGCGCCTCCGCTTCGTCACGACGGCGGCGGCGCTCCGCGCGGCGGACCTCGTGGTGCTGCCGGGCAGCAAGAGCACGATGGCGGATCTCGCCTGGCTCCACGCGACCGGCCTCGCCGCGGCCGTCGTCGGCGCGGCCGCGGCGGGCCGCCCCGTCCTCGGCGTCTGCGGCGGCTTCCAGATGCTCGGCGAGGCCCTCCGCGATCCGGAGCGCGTCGAGTCCGAGCGGGAGGCCGCGGCCGGGCTCGGCCTCCTGCCGGTGACGACGACCTTCGCCCGCGAGAAGACGACGGCGCGCGTCAGAGCGCACGCGACCCGGTCGGGCCCGTTCGCGCGCGCCGCGGGGTCGGAGATTGCGGCGTACGAGATCCACGCCGGACGCTCGGCGCTCACGCGACCCGCTCCGCACCCGTTCACCGTCGTCGAGCGCGGGGGGACGTCCGCGAGCGACCCCGACGGAGCGGTGAGCCCCCGGGGGAACGTCGTGGGCACCTACCTCCACGGGCTCTTCGCCAACGGACTCCTGAGGCGGTCGCTCCTCGGCTTCCTCACCGAGCGCCGCGGACGCCCCGCGGATCCCCGGTGGGGCGCGCCCGGCGCCGATCGCTACGAGCGTCTCGCCGATATCGTCGGCCGGGCGCTCGACATGCCCGCGATCGCCAAGCTCGCGGGGCTCCCGTTTCCGAGAGCCTGAGCTATTCGGCGCGTCTCGATCCTCATCGCGGCGATCGCCCTCGATCTCGCATTCGGCGAGCCCCCGAACCCCGTGCATCCCGTGGCGTGGCTCGGCCGTGCCCTCGGCGTGGGGCGGCGCTGGCTCTGTCGCGGGTCTCGCCGCGCCCTCCTGGTCCGCGGCGCCGGGGTCACGCTCGCCGTCGCGGCGTTCGCGGGCACGGGAGGCGTGCTGCTTCACGCGCTGGGCGCGCGGCTCGGGGCGGCGGGGCTCGCGCTCGAGGCGATCGCCCTCGCGCTGCTCCTGTCGGTGCGTGCGCTCATCGTGGCCGCACGGCGCGTCGCGACCCACCTTCGCCGCGGGGATCTCCCCGCGGCGCGCGCGTCGGTCGGGCATGATCTGGTGTCCCGCCGGACCGACGCGCTCGATCCCCCACGAGTCGCGTCGGCCGCCGTCGAGTCGGTCGCCGAGAACCTGACCGACGCGTTCGTCGCTCCGGCGTGCTTCTTCCTCGTTTTCGGTCTCGCAGGGGCTGCCGTCTACCGCGCCGTCAACACGGCCGACGCGATGCTCGGGTACCGCGAGGGACCGCTCGAGCATTTCGGCAAGGTCGCCGCGCGCCTCGACGACGCGTTGAGCTTCCTGCCCGCGCGGCTCGCCGGCTGGGCGGTCGTCGTGGCCTCCGCGCTCGCCGGAGAGCGCGCGCGCGGCGCCCTCGCCGTCATGCGCCGCGACCGGCGCCGCACCGCGAGCCCGAACGCCGGGTGGACGATGGCCGCCATGGCGGGAGCGCTCGGCGTCACGCTCGAGAAGCCCGGGGCCTACCGGCTCGGCGCCGGGCCACTACCCGACCCGGAGGCCATCGACCGGGCGTGCCGCATCCTGGCGCTCGCGGTCGTCGTGAGTGGGGCGGCGATGGTCGCCGGCGCCGTGCTGTTGGTCCACTTTTTCTTCGTCGGCGCTCGGACCGGGTGGGTATCATGAGGTGGAACGCCGCGGGGTAGCGCGGCATTTTTTTGTCGCGGGGTGAGGCGTCGAGGACGTGCGGACACCGATCACGGAGCGACTGACCGAAGGGGTTCGAACGGCGCTGGCGAACGCGGGGCTGCCCGAGCTCGAGACGTGCCTGTGGGAGGTCCCGCGCCAGGCCGAGCACGGCGACTACGCCAGCAATGTGGCGATGACGCTCGCGCGCGCGGCGCGGCGGCCGCCGCGACAGATCGCCGAGCTGATCGTGAAGCACTTTCCGTCGCTCCGCGAGGTCGAGCGAGTCGACGTCGCCGGGCCCGGATTCCTGAACGTGTTCCTGTCGCCCGCGTGGTGCACGGGCGCGCTCGGCGAGATCCTCGAGGTCGGGGACGCGTACGGCCGCGGCGAGAGCGAGCGCGGCCGGCGCGTCCGGCTCGAATTCGTCTCGGCGAACCCGACCGGCCCGCTCGTGATCGTCAGCGCGCGCGCGGCCGCGATCGGCGACTCGCTCGCGCGCCTGTTGCGCGCGCAGGGGGCGCAGGTCACCACCGAGTACTACGTCAACGACGCCGGCACCCAGTTCGAGGCGTTGGCGCGCTCGCTCGAGGCGCGCGTGCGCCAAGCACTCGGCATGCCGGCCGAACTGCCGGTGAATGGCTACCCGGGTGAGTACCTCGCCGATCTCGCCAGCGAGTACCTCGAGGAGCAGCGCGCGCGGGGCGCCGAAGCCCTCGAGGCGCTCGAGGCGCTCGTGACGGAGGCCGATGAACGGGCGCGGCTCGAGCGCTTCGGGCGGTACGCCGTGTCGCGGATCGTCGAGCAGCAGCGGCGCGTCCTGCGCGACTTCGGCGTCGAGTTCGACGTGTGGACGTCGGAGCAGCGCGACGTGCGCGACCTGCACCTCCCCGAGAAGGTCCTGGAGGAGCTCGCCGCGCGCAAGCTCACCTACGAGGCGGAGGGCGCGCTCTGGTTCCGGTCGTCGGCGCTCGGCGAGGAGACGGGTGACGACAAGGATCGCGTGCTGCGCCGCTCGAACGGCGAGGTGACCTATTTCGCGGTGGACGTCGCGTACCACCACTACGTGAAGTTCCGTTCCGCCGACCGCGTGATCAACCTGTTCGGGCCCGACCACCACGGCTACGTGCCCCGAATGAAGGCCGCGATGCAAGCGCTCGGGCACCCGCCCGACGCGTTCGAGGTGCTGATCGTCCAGCTCGTGACGCTCCTGCGTGACGGGCAACCCGTGCGCATGTCCAAGCGCCGGGGCGAGTTCGTGCTGATGGAGGAGCTGCTCGAGGAGGTCGGACGCGACGCCGTGCGCTTCACCTTCCTCACGCGCCGGCACGACAGCCCGCTCCCGTTCGACCTGGCGCTGGCCACCCGCCAGTCGGCAGAGAACCCCGTCTACTACGTCCAGTACGCGCACGCGCGCATCAAGTCGATCGACAAGCAGGTCGCCGAGCAGGGGATCGTCGTGCCGCCGCTCGGTGAGGTCGACCTGTCGCCGCTCCGTGCGGGTGAGGAGCTCGCCATCATCAAGCGGCTCGTGCAGTACCCCGAGGTCGTGAAGGGGGCGGCGCACGCGCTCGAGCCGCACCGGCTCGCGTACTGGCTCCAAGAGCTCGCGGGGGGGTTCCATCCGTACTACAAGACCCACCGGGTCATCCAGGACGATCGGCGGCTGATGCATGCAAGGCTCGCGCTGTGCGCGGGCGTCGGGCGCGTGATCCGGAACGGCCTCGAGTTGCTGGGCGTCAGCGCCCCGGAGAGCATGTGAGACCGCTGCGGGGCCGACACGGCGCCCTCGCGGGGTCGTTCCTCCTGGTCCTCGGCTGCCTCAGTGTGCTCGGCACCGCTTTCATGCTCGGGGTCGTGGCGGCCCACGTCTGGCCGGGCTTCCCTTTCGGTCTCGCCTCGAGCGCCGTGTCCGCCAAGACCGGGAAGGACAAGGGCGACCGGAGCGCGCGCGCTCCCGAGTCGATGCCGACGCTGACGTTCTATCAGGAGCTGACGGCACCGCTCACGGCGCCGCCGCCCGCCAGGCCGTCCAGGCCGGCGCGCGTCGAGAGGACCGAGCCGCCGAGGGCCGACACGACGGAGCGGAGCGACGTGCCGGCCGCGGGCAGCGCGCCGGCCGCCGGGCGGGACGGCAGATTCGCCGTCCAGGTCGGCGCCTACAAGGCGCGCGAGCCCGCCGAGGCGCTGCGCGCGCGGCTCGCCGCGGCGGGCCACGACGCGTACATCGTGGAGGCCGACGGGCCGGGGGCCGCGCGCTTCCGCGTCCGCGTGGGTGCGTTCGCGACGCGGGAGGCCGCGCGAGAGGCTGCGGCGCGGCTCGCCGCCGAGCGGTCGGTCCCGACGTTCATCACCACGCGCTGACCATGAGGGGGCCCCGGCCGGGCCGGATCCTCGTTAGCGAGGCCGAGCTCCGGGCGCGCATCGCCGAGCTCGGAGGGGCGATCGCGCGCGACTACGCGGGCGAGAGCCCCATCGTGGTCGGCGTGCTGCAGGGCGCCTTCCTCTTCATGGCCGACCTGATCCGCGCCATCGCCATCGACCTCACGACCGACTTCATCGGCGTGTCGAGCTACTCGAGCGCCGCCAAGTCCTCGGGACAGGTGAGACTCCTCTCCGACCTCTCGATGCCGATCGAGGGCCGGCAGGTGCTGATCGTCGAGGACATCGTGGACACGGGGCTGACGCTCGCGTACCTGAAGCGCAACCTCGAGGCCCGCCACCCCAAACGTCTCCGGACGTGCGTCCTCGTCGACAAGATCGAGCGCCGACAGGTGGAGATCGACCTCGACTACGTGGGCTTCACGATCCCCAACGTCTTCGTCGTCGGTTACGGGTTCGACTACGGCGGGCTGTACCGGAACCTCCCGTACATCGCCGAGCTCGAAGGCGGCTGAACGCCGCGGCGCGTCACGCGTTCCTGATGCTATAATGGCGGGGGATGAATCAGGTGTACAAGAATCTCGCGCTCTGGATGGTGATCGGTCTCATCGTCATTCTGCTGTTCACCGTCTTCCAGGGCGCGCAGCAGGGTGGCCAGGAGCAGCCCAACTTCTCCGAGTTCCTCAAGGCCGTGGACCAGGGTCGCGTGGACTCGGTCGTGATCCGCGGCAACCACGTCACGTACTCGCTCAAGGACTCGGCGCAGACGCTGCGCACCTACATCGTGGAGTACCCCGACCTGATCAAGACGCTGAAGGACCGGGGCGTCCGCATCGCGGTGAAGCCGCCCGACGCGAACCCGTGGTACGCGATCTTCCTCCAGTGGGTGCCGATGCTCCTCTTCATCGGCGTCTGGATCTTCTTCATGCGCCAGATGCAGGGGGGCGGCGCGAAGGCGCTGAGCTTCGGGAAGGCGAGAGCACGGCTGATCTCCGAGAAACAAAACAAGGTGACGTTTCAGGACGTGGCCGGTGTCGATGAAGCAAAGGAAGAGCTGCGGGAGATCATCGATTTCCTGAAGGATCCGCAGAAGTTCCAGAAGCTCGGCGGCAAGATCCCGAAGGGCGTGCTTCTCGTCGGACCGCCTGGGACCGGGAAGACGCTTCTTGCCAAAGCCATTGCGGGCGAAGCGAACGTGCCCTTCTTTTCGATTTCGGGCTCCGATTTCGTCGAGATGTTCGTGGGTGTCGGCGCCTCGCGCGTCCGGGACCTCTTCGAGCAGGGCAAGAAGCACGCGCCGTGCATCATCTTCATGGACGAGATCGACGCGGTCGGCCGCCACCGCGGTGCGGGCCTTGGCGGCGGCCACGACGAGCGTGAGCAGACCCTCAACCAGCTCCTCGTCGAGATGGACGGCTTCGAGACGAACGAGGGCGTGATCCTGATCGCCGCGACGAACCGCCCGGACGTGCTCGACCCCGCGCTGCTCCGCCCGGGCCGCTTCGACCGGCAGGTCGTCGTGCCGCGGCCGGACGTCAAGGGGCGCGAGGAGATCCTGCGCGTCCACGCCCGGCGCATCCCGCTCGCGCCGAACGTCGACCTGAAGGTCCTCGCGCGCGGGACGCCCGGCTTCTCAGGCGCCGACCTCGCCAACCTCGTCAACGAGGCGGCGCTGCTCGCCGCGCGCCAGAACAAGAAGCTCGTCGAGATGGTCGACTTCGAGAACGCCAAGGACAAGGTCCTGATGGGCGTCGAGCGACGCTCGATGATCATCTCGGACGCCGAGAAGCGGACGATCGCGTATCACGAGGCGGGTCACACGCTCGTCGCCGACTTCCTGCCGGGCACCGACCCGGTGCACAAGGTGACGATCATCCCGCGCGGCCGGGCGCTCGGGCTCACGCAGCAGCTGCCGCTCGACGACAAGTACAACTACTCCAAGGACTACCTGGTCAACCGCATCACGATCCTCCTGGGCGGCCGCGCCGCGGAGGAGATCGTCCTCCATCAGCAGACCACGGGCGCCGGCGACGACCTCGAGAAGGCGACGGAGATGGCGCGCAAGATGGTCTGCGAGTGGGGCATGTCCGAGAAGCTCGGACCGCTCACCTTCGGCAAGAACGAGGAGCACATCTTCCTCGGGCGCGAGGTGGCTCGAGCCAAGGACTACAGCGAGGAGACGGCGCTCATGATCGACGCCGAGATCAAGCGCATCGTGCTCGAGGCCGCGGTCCGGGCGCGCCAGATCCTCGACGAGAACATCGAGAAGCTCCACGCCCTCGCCCGTGCCCTCCTCGAGCGCGAGTCACTCGACGGCGAGGAGATCGCGCGCATCCTCCGTACCCGGCCCTTCCAGGAAGCTGCGGCCCCGGCGTAGCGTCGGACGGCCCGATTTGTCCCCGGGTCGAGCCGCTCTCGGAGGCGTCAGCGTCGGCGACGGCCTGCCCGTCGTCGCCGTGGGCGTCGTGAACCTGAGCCCCGAATCCTTCCACGCGGGGTCGGTCTACACCCGTGACGACGACCTCCTCGGCGCCGCGCTCGGGATGGTGGAGGCGGGCGCGGCGCTGATCGACGTCGGCGCCCGCTCGACCGCTCCCTACCTCGACGCGGCGCTCGACGAGGCGGAAGAGCGCGACCGCCTCGTCCGGGCGGTCGAGCTGCTCGCGCGCAAGCTCCCGGTCCCGATCTCCGCGGACACCGCGCGCCCGGCGCCCGCCCGCGCGGCGCTCGAGGCGGGCGCGCGCGTGATCAACGACGTCTCCGGCCTCCGCGACCCCGCCGTCGCCGCGCTCGTCGCGAAGCACCACGCGAGCGTCATCCTGATGGCCTCGCCGGATCGCGGGGGGCCTGGGGGGCCCGGGGCGGGGTCGTCGAGACCCGTTCCTTCCGCGTCGGATGCGGAAGTCACAGCGCCGGGGTGGAGGGGAGCCGCGACGGGTCAGGCGGACGCCGCCCGCGTGGTCGAGCGACCCCGCCCCGGGCCCCCCGTAGATCCGGTCGAGCACGTGATGGGGCTGCTGCGGGCGGCGCTCGGCCGAGCGCGGGCGGCGGGAATCCCGGAAGAGCGGATCGTCGTCGATCCGGGCATCGGCTTCTTCCGTGACGAGGGGATACCCTGGCACGAGTGGGATGCGCGGGTGCTGGCCGGGCTCGGTGGGCTCAACGAGCTCGGACGGCCGGTCTGCGTCGGCGTGTCGCGCAAGTCGTTCATCGGCGCGATCACGGGTCGCCAGCGCCCCGCGGAGCGGCTCGCCGGGTCGCTCGCGGCGACGGCGATCGCCGTCAGGAACGGGGCGGCGGTGATCCGCACCCACGACCCGGCGGAGACGCTCGACGCCATCCGCGTCGCGGAGCGCCTCGGGCGGGCGGGGGCGCCGTGAGCGATCCGCTCGCCGCCTTCCGCTGGCGCGACGCGCTCGACATCCTGCTCGTCGCGATCGTGATCTACCGCGTCTTCGTCATGTTCCGCGGCACGCGCGCCGTGCAGATGATGATCGGGCTCGGCGCGCTCGCGGCCGCGTCGCTCCTGGCCCGGCAGCTCGAGCTCTACAGCACCGTGTGGCTGCTCGACAATTTCTGGTCGTTCTGGGTCATCGCCCTCGTCGTGCTCTTCCAGCCCGAGCTGCGGCGCGTGCTGGCGAGCCTCGGCCAGGGGCGCGTCGGCCAGGCCCTGCTCGGCGCGTCGAGAGAGGAGCGCGCGCAGGTGACGGACGAGATCGCGAACGCGGTGGAGTCGCTGTCGGGCCGGCGCATCGGCGCCCTGCTCGTCATCGAGCGCGCCACCGGGCTCCGCCAGTACGCGGAGCTCGGCGTGCCGCTCGACGCCCAGGTATCAGCGGACCTCCTGGTGAGCGTCTTTCTGCCGTACTCGCCGCTCCACGACGGCGCCGTCTTCCTCCAGGGGACGCGCATCGCCGCGGCCGGCTGCTTCCTCCCGCTCTCGCGCAACCTCGAGGTGGGCCGGGCGCTCGGCACGCGACACCGGGCGGCGCTCGGGATCACCGAGGAGACCGACGCGGTCGCGATCGTCGTCTCCGAGGAGACCGGGCGCGTCTCGCTCGCGGTCGAGGGCGAGATGGACTCTCCCGTGGAGGTGGGAAGCCTCCGGGCGCGTCTGCTCACGCTGATCGGCGAATCGCCGGAGCCGGCGGGCCGCGCGTCGGTCTGGCTCGTGCTGCGCCGCTTCTTGCCGCTCTCGGGTAGGCACGCCTGAGCGGGCGCGTTTGAATGCTGAGGCGCCTCGTCGCCAACTGGGAGCTCAAGATCCTGTCGGTCGTGATCGCCTTCGCCCTCTGGCTCGTGGTCGCGGGCAGCGGGAAAAGCCAACTCGCCACCCCCGGCGTCGTCGAGTACACGGGCCTCGGGAACGAGCTCGTGCTCGTCGGGCGGCCTCGCGACAGCGTCCAGGTCGAGCTCGAGGCGACGCGCTGGGCCGTCGCGCGTCTCACACCAGGCGCCGTCCGGGCGCGGGTCAACCTGGCCGGGATGCGCGAGGGCGAAAACATCGCGACGCTCTCCGCCGACCTGGTCGAGGTGCCGCCCGGGGTCACGGTCAGGCGCGTCACGCCGAACCGCCTCCAGGTGACGCTCGCCGCCGCGGTCGCCAAGACGCTGCAGGTGGTGCCGCAGATCCGGGGCGCCCCGGAGCCCGATCACGCGATCCATCGGGTGACCGTCGAGCCCGCCACTGTGCAGGTCAGGGGTCCACGCTCTACAATCGAGGGACGAACGACCGTGGAGACTGTCCCGGTCGATATCGCCGGCCGGCGCGACACCGTGTCGCAGAGCGTGGGGCTCGCGCTGCCCGAGTCCGTGTACCTGACGGACCAGCGCAAGGTGCAGGTCACCGTCGAAATCAAGTCGGAGGAGCCGATGGGTGGGCGACGACGGGAGGGGGCGGCTCGGTGACACGCCTGTTCGGCACCGACGGGATTCGCGGCGTCGCCAACGAGGACCCGCTCACTCCCGACCTCGCGTTCCGGGTCGGGCGTCAGCTCGTCGCGACCCTCCTCAGCGAACACGCGGCGGACCGCGTGCGGCTCGTCATCGGACGCGACACACGCCTGTCGGGGCCCCTCCTCGAGTCCGCGCTCGTGGCGGGGCTGCTCTCCGCCGGCGCCGAGTGCTACGCGGTCGGCGTGCTCCCGACCCCGGCGATCGCGCTCCTCACGAAGAAGCTCGGCGCCCACGGCGGCATCGTGCTCAGCGCGTCCCACAACCCGTTCGAGGACAACGGCATCAAGCTGTTCTCCTCGGAGGGCACGAAGCTCCCCGACGCCTGGGAGGACGAGATCGAGCAGGGCCTCCAGGGCGACGACCGTGCGCCGCGCGCGCGGGGCGCCGAGATCGGCCGCCTCGTCACCCACACGCGCGCGGAGGCGGACTACGTCGACTTCCTCTGCCGGGCCTTCCCGCTCCAGCTCCGCGGGCTCACCGTCGTGCTCGACTGCGCCCACGGCGCGACGTATCGCGTGGCGCCGCGCGTCTTCCGGCGGCTCGGCGCCCGCGTCCTGACGATCGGCACCCGCCCCGACGGCCGGAACATCAACGCCGGCGGCGGCGCGCTCCACCCCGAGCGATTGCAGCGGGCGGTGCGCGCCCGGGGCGCCTCGGTCGGCTTCGCGTTCGACGGCGACGGCGACCGGCTGATCTCCGTCGATCACACGGGGGCGATCCGGGACGGGGACTACGCGCTCGCCATCGCGGGCCGTCACCTCGCCGCGCGCGGTCGGCTCAAGGGGAACGTCATCGTCACGACCGTCATGGCCAACCTCGGCCTGGACCAGGCGCTCCACGCCGCGGGCATCCGCGTCGTCAAGACCCAGGTGGGGGACCGCTACGTGTCCGAGGAGATGCAGCGCCTCGGCGCGAACCTCGGCGGCGAGCAGTCGGGGCACCTCCTGTTCCTCGACCACTCCCCCGCGGGCGACGGCATTCTCTCGGCGCTCGCCCTGCTCGGCGTCGCCGCGGAGACGGGCGAGACGCTCGCCTCGCTCGCCCGGTGCCTGTCCAAGTTCCCGCAGGTCCTCCGTAACGTCGCCGTGAAGGCGAAGCCGCCGATCGACGCCCTCACCGGGCTCGCCGAGCGCGTCGCGACCTTCGAGCGCGAGATGAACGGCGCCGGGCGAATCCTCATTCGCTACTCGGGCACGGAGCCGCTGGCGCGCGTGATGGTCGAGGGGGCCGACGGCGCGCGCGTGAGCGCCATGGCGGACGAGCTCGCGGGGCTCATCCGGACCCAGATCGGTGAGTGAGCCGGCATGCGGATCAACGGCATCGGCGTCGACCTCGTCAACATCCCGCGCATGCGCGACGTGATCGACCGCTGGCGGGACCGGTTCCTGCAGCGTGTCTTCACCGAGGCGGAGATCGCGTACTGCCGCGCCCGGCGCGATCCGGTGCCGCACTTCGCCGCGCGCTTCGCGGCCAAGGAGGCCGGACTCAAGGCGCTCGGCACGGGGCTCCGGCTCGGCGTGAGCTGGCGCGAGCTCGAGGTGCGGCGCGAGCGAGGCCAGGCGCCCACCCTCGTGCTCTCCGGGCGCTCGCGGGAGCTCGGGTTGGCCCGGGGCGGGAGCCGAATGCTCCTGGCGCTCAGTCACGAAGGGGAGTACGCGCTCGCCCAGGCGATGCTCGTAGGCGATGAGTCGACGAACGACGTGGCTCGCGCGACTTCTTAGCGTGGCGACGGGACCGCTCATCCTCGGGGGCTGCGCCACTCAGACGGTCGTCTTCGACCCGGCGACCGGGCAGGGCGGGATCAGCGCCCAGCCCGGCCGAAGCGGGCTCGTGATCGCGGCGCCGCACGGCACCTCGGACGTGCGCACCGCCGATATCGCCGCCGACCTCGGCCGCCGCACGGGTTTCGGCATCGTGATCGCGACGGGCTTCGCGATCGAGCCGGACACTCGCGAGCGCGCCGGCCGGCGTGAGCAGGTCAATCGCCCCACGGAGGGCGTCCCCGGCCGCCCGCCCGCGGAGGAGGTCCCCACCGACTGCGCGCGCGAGGTCTACGACGCGTACGAGGCGCGTGTCCGCGAGGTCGCGCGCGGGCCGCTCCGGTTCCTGGCGGAGATCCACGGCAACAACCATCGGGACGCCGCCGGGCGGATCGAGATCGCGACCGTCGGCGTCGACCGCGAGCTGGCCTTCCGGCTGCGGGCGCTGCTCGAGCTGATCCGCGACGCGCATCTGCAAGGTGTGGCGCAGGCCCCACGGCTCGACGTGCTCATCGAGCCCGCCGACACGCTCCACTACACCGCCTCGGGGGCCAACCACTGCGGTATCTTAAAATCGCCGGGGCGTGGGCTGCACATCGAGCTGCCGAAGGCCGCCCGCGCGGAGTGGCGCGAGGTCTACACGGCGATCCTCGCCGACTTCCTCGTCCAGGCCGCCGCTTACGACCCGGGACGGTAGCCGCCGTGCACGGGGTGTTCACGGCGGAGGAGATGCGGCGCCTCGATCGCCGTGCGATCACCGAGCTCGGCATCCCCGGTGCGACCCTCATGGAAAACGCCGGCCGCGGCGCCGCCGCACGGATCGTGGCGCTGCTCGGCCGACTCAAGGCGACCCGGCGTGGGGCGCGCGTGGCCGTCGTCTGCGGCAAGGGCGGTAACGGCGGCGACGGCTTCGTCGTGGCACGCTGGCTCAAACGCTCGGGGGTGCGGCCCGACGTCCTGCTCGCGTTCCCCGAGGGCGAGATCGGCGGCGACGCCGGCGGCAAGCTCAGGGAGCTCCGGCGGAGCGGCGTGCGGCCCTGGCTCGTGGAGGACGCGCACGCCGCGGCGGAGGCCCTCGCGCGTGCGGACGTGATCGTGGACGCGCTCCTCGGCACGGGCTCGAGGGGCGCCCCCGAAGGGCGAGTCGCGCGCCTGATCGAGCTGATCAACGCGAGCGGCCGTCCCGTCGCCGCGCTCGACGTCCCCTCGGGGGTCTCCGCGGACGGTGACCCGCCGGCGGGGCCCGCCATCCGCGCGACGCTCACGCTGACGTTCGGCGGCTTCAAGCGCGGCCTCGTCTGCGGGCCCGGCGCCGCGCTGGCCGGGCGCGTCGAGGTCGTGCCCATCGGGATTCCCGCCGGCGAGGTCCTGCGCGGTGTGGCGACGTTCGTCCTCGACGCGGCGGACGTCGCGTCCCACTTCCCGCCGCGACCCCGGGACGCCCACAAGGGCACCTACGGCCATCTGCTCGTCGTCGCCGGCTCGCTCGGCAAGAGCGGCGCCGCGGCGCTCGCCGCCGCCGCCGCGCTGCGCAGCGGCGTGGGGCTCGTCACCGTCGCCACGCCGGCGAGCCAGCAGCCCGTCGTCGCGGGCCTCGTGCGGGAGGCGATGACCGAGCCCTTGCCCGAGACCGGCGCGCGCACGTTCGCGCTGAAGGCGCGTGAGGTCGTCGCGGAGCTGGCGGCCCCGCGCGACGCCGTCGCGCTCGGGCCGGGGATCGGGCTCGACGAGGAGACGCGCGCGGCGGCGCGCGCGCTGGTCCAGGAGCTCCCGAAGCCCATGGCGGTCGACGCCGACGGCCTGAGCGCGCTCGCCGGTCACCTGGAGGCGCTCCGTGCGGCG
>QHSA01000097.1 GCA_003220315.1 Candidatus Rokuibacteriota bacterium | reverse complement strand
CGGCGGCGAAGTCGTCGGCGAGGCGTTGAGGTGCACGGACGCCCTTCCGCTGATCAAGCGCGCCAGCCCCGACGCGGCGATCTTCGCCGTCGGCCTGCCGGACGGCGACGGCATCGAGGCCGCCGCGCACGTCATCGCGACGGCCGACTGCCCGGTCGTGCTCTTCACCAGCCATACCGGTGACGACTTCGTCGAGCGCGCACGGGCGGCGGGCGTCATGGCCTACCTGCTCAAGCCCCTGCGTCCGGCCGAGCTCGCTCCCACGCTCGACGTCGCGATCGCGCGCTTCAAGGAGAACCGCCAGCTCCGCCAGACGCTCGAAGGGCGGAAGGTCATCGAGCGCGCGAAGGGGTCGCTCATGGCGCGCTTCGGGCTCACCGAGGACGAGGCGTTCCGCCGCCTGCGCCGGGCGGCGATGGACAATCGCAAGCCGATGGTGGAGATCGCAAGGGCGTTGCTCGTGTCGGAGTCAGTCGCGCGCGGCGTGCCCACGGAATAGGCAGAGGATTCACGACCGGTCGCGCTAACTCTCGGAAATTTCGCGCCCCTCGTTCGGTACAGGCCTTGCACCTCGGCCCTGTCGAGTGGACAACGGCGTCCCTCGTGCGCGCGGCAGCGACGCTGCGCCGACCGAAGGGATCCCACAGACCACCCGGCGGCATGAAAGGCACGCCGGCACACCCACGAAAGGAGACGCCATGTCCGCTTGGTCACGTCGTGAGTTCCTCAGGGGCTCGCTCGTCGCCGGCACCGGGCTCGCCGCCGGGATCGGCTTTCCCAAGATCTTGACCGCCCAGGGCAAGGAGCCGATCAAGGTCGGGATCCTGCACTCGCTCAGCGGCACGATGGCCATTAGCGAGGCGCCGATCAAGGAAGTCGTCCTGATGGCCATCGGCGAGATCAACAAGGCGGGCGGTGTGCTCGGACGTAAGGTGGAGCCCGTCATCGAAGACCCCGCCTCGAACTGGGATCTCTTCGCCGAGAAGTCCAAGAAGCTCCTGCTCCAGGACAAGGTGGCGGCCGTCTTCGGATGCTGGACCTCGGTCAGCCGGAAGTCGGTCCTGCCGGTCTTTGAGAAGAACAACGGCCTGCTCTTCTATCCGGTGCAGTACGAGGGCGAGGAGTGCTCGAAGAACGTGATCTACACGGGGGCGACGATCAACCAGCAGGCGACGCCGGGGATCGACTATCTGATGAGCGCGGAGGGCGGCGGCAAGAAGAAATTCTACCTGCTCGGCTCCGACTACGTGTATCCGCGGACGACGAACAAGATCCTCCGGCTCTACCTCACGAAGGTGAAGAAGGTCCCCGAGTCGGCGATCGCGGAGGAGTACACACCGTTCCACCACCAGGACTACCAGACGATCGTCGGCAAGATCAAGAGCTTCAGCGCGGCGGGCGACGCGGCCGTCATCAACACGATCAACGGCGACAGCAACGTGCCGTTCTTCAAGGAGCTCGCCAACCAGGGCGTGACCGCCGACAAGACGCCCACCATGTCGTACAGCTTCGCCGAGGTCGAGCTGCAGACGCTCGACGTCAAGCCGCTCGTCGGGCACCTCGCGTCCTGGAACTACTTCATGTCGCTCAAGACGCCCGACAACCTCAAGTGGGTGAAGGCGTACAAGGAGTGGTGCAAGGGTCACAGCATTCCGGACAAGCAGTGCGTCACCGACGACCCGATGATGCACGCGTACATCCACGTCCATCTCTGGGCGAAGGCGGTCCAGAAGGCGGAGTCCACCGACGTCGAGAAAGTGCTCAAGGCGCTCGAGGGTCTCGAGATCCCGAGCCCGGTGGGCAAGTACAAGGTGGATGAGAAGAACCATCACACGTGGAAGCCGGTCTACATCGGCAAGATCCGCGAGGACGGTCAGTTCGACGTGGTCTGGAAGACCAAGTCATGGGTGCGACCCGCGCCGTGGAGCGAGGTGACGTACCCCGGTCGCGACTGCGACTGGAGCAACGGCGGCAAGGGCTCCTTCGACGTGGTCGGCGGCAAGCGGATGTGGCTGTCGGACAAGTCGTAGTGCGCGCGCTCGCCGTCGTCCTCGCGGCGGCGTGGGTGCTGACCGGGCTCGGCGGCGTCGCGGCCGCCGGGCCCGGCGCGCTGGATCTGGAATCCGTGGCGCGTCGGCTCGCCGCACCGGCGACCCAGAAGGGCGCGCTCGGCGAGCTCGCGGCGTCGAGCGACCCGGCGGTCGAGCGTCTCCTGCGGGCGCTCAAGGACGGGGCGCTCTACGTGTGGAAGGGGCGGCTGGTCATCCTCGGTGACGACGCCGGTCTCACCGACGTCGCCGGGCGCCCCCTCCTGGACGCGCAGGGGCAGCCGGCGCAGCTCGGGTCGGGCCAGGAGGCCGTCGCCCTCGACGAGTCGCACTTCGGCGTCGTGCAACGTATCCTCGAGCGCTTCGAGGTCTTGGGCAAAGATCCGGCGAAGCGGCAGTCGGCGGCCTTCAAGCTCGGAACCTCGGGCGATCCCTCGGCGATCCCGGTGCTCGCGCGGGCGATCGAGGGCGAGACGAATCGCGACGTCCGGGCTGCCCTCGAGGACGCGCTCGCCAAGCTCCGCCTCCGGGCGCCCGACCCCGCCGACCGGCTCGGCGCCGTCAAGCAGCTCGGGCGCCGCGCCTCGGAGGCGGCGGTGCCGCAGCTCCAGGCGCTGCTCGCCGAGGAGACCGACCCGGCGGTGCGCGCGGCGGCGCGGACGGCGCTCCAGGACATCGACCGGTTCGTGGCCCAGCGCAACATCGTAGGATACCTGTTCAACGGCATCAGCCTGGCGGCCGTGCTGCTGATCATGAGCCTCGGGCTCGCCGTGACGTTCGGCCTGATGGGCATCATCAACATGGCCCACGGCGAGATGCTCATGCTCGGCTCGTACACGGCGTACGTCGTACAGGAGATCTTCGCGGCGCGGTTCCCGGCCTACGCGGACTCCTATTTCTTCGTCGCGCTGCCGCTCGCGTTCCTGGTCGCCGGGCTCGTCGGGTTCGCCCTCGAGTGGGGCGTCATCCGGTTCCTCTACGGCCGGCCGCTCGAGACCCTGATCGTCACGTGGGGCGTCGGCATGATCCTCCAGCAGGGCGCGCGGCTCTACTTCGGCGACCAGACGAGCGTGAACTCGCCGACGTGGTTCCGGGGCGGCGTGGAGGTGCTCACGGGATTGATCTTCCCGTGGAGCCGGATCTTCATCGTGGGGCTCGCGCTCGTGGCGCTCGGCGCGCTCTGGCTCCTCCTCTACCGCTCGTACGCGGGATTGAACGTGCGGGCCGTGATGCAGAACCGCGCGATGGCCGCGTGCCTCGGCGTGTCGACCCGGCGCGTGGACGCGGTGACCTTTGCGCTCGGCACCGCGCTCGCCGGCGTGGCGGGGTGCGCGCTCGCGCTGATCGGCACGGTCGACCCCGAGGTCGGGAAGACCTACATCGTCGATTCGTTCATGGTCGTCGTGCTGGGGGGCGTCGGCAAGCTGGTCGGCACGGTCGTGGCGGCGGTCTGCATCGGGCTCTCGAACAAGCTCATCGAGCCGGCGATCGGCGGCACCGCGGCGGCGGTCTACGCCAAGGTGGCCGTGCTCGTGATCGTGATCTGGTTCCTCCAGTGGCGCCCCACCGGGCTCTTCGCGCAGCGGGGGCGCGCCGCGACGGAGACCGCGTGACGGCGCCCGTACGGCCGTGGGACCGGGAGCTCGTCCGGGTGGGGCTCTTCGGCGCCGTGTTCGCCGTTGGGCTGCCCACGGCGAACGGGCTGGGATTCGTCTCGGACTATTACCTGAACCTCTTCGGCAAGTACCTGGCCCTCGCGATCCTGGCGCTCGGCATGGATCTCATCTGGGGCTACACGGGCATCCTCTCGCTCGGCCAGGCGATCTTCTTCGGGATCGGAGCGTACTCGATCGGCATGCACATGATGCTCGAGTCCTCCGGCAAGGGTGTGTACGGCGAGCCGGTGCCCGACTTTATGATCTGGAACCAGGTCTATGCGCTCCCCCTCTTCTGGAAGCCCTACACGTCCGCCGTGTTCGCGATCGGGTCGTCGCTCCTGCTCCCGGCGCTCCTGGCGACGGTCATCGGCGTGCTGACCTTCCGGCGGCGGCTGCGGGGCACCTACTTCGCCATCCTCACGCAGGCGATCGCGTTCGCGGTGTGGCTCATGCTGAACCGCAACGAGATGAAGCTCGGTGGGACCAACGGCCTCACCGACTTCAAGTCCGTGCTGGGCTTCTCGCTGTCGAGCCCGGGGACGCTCCGGGCCCTCTACGTCGTCACCGCCGCCGTCCTCGTCGGCGCGCTCCTCCTCGCGCAGGCGATCGTCCGCTCGAAGACCGGGCTCGTCCTCGAGGCGATCCGCGACAACGAGCGGCGGCTGGAGTTCCTCGGCTACGACACGGCGGGCTTCAAGATCTTCGTGTTCGCGGTCTCGGCGGCGCTCGCCGGCCTGGCGGGACTGCTCTACGCCCCGCAGGTGGGGATCATCACGCCGAGCCAGGTCGGGGTGCTGCCCTCTCTCGAGATCGTGATCTGGGTCGCCTTCGGCGGCCGTGGCACGCTCTGGGGCGCGCTCGTCGGCGCGATCTCCGTGAACTGGCTCCGGAGCGTGCTCACCGGGACCTACCCACGGCTCTGGCCGATCATCCTGGGCGGGCTCTTCATGGCGGTCATCCTGCTCTTCCCAGCCGGTCTGATCGGGCTCGCCGTCCGCGCCAAGGCGCTCGTGGCGCGGCGTGGGCGCGCCGTCGCCCCCGCAGCGGTCGCCGCATCGGGCGTCAACCGCCACACGGCCTGAACCGTGGACACGCTGCTCTACGTCGAGAACCTCACGGTGTCGTTCGAGGGGTTCCTCGCGCTCCGGAACCTCAACCTGATCGTCGAGCGCACGGAGCGCGTCCGCCTGCTCATCGGGCCGAACGGCGCGGGCAAGACGACGCTCTTCGACGTGCTCACCGGTCACGTGGCGCCGTCGGCGGGGCGCGTCCTGTTCCGGGACACCGTCAATCTCGCGGCGATGTCCCCGCACGCGATCGCCAACGTCGGCGTGATCCGGAAGTTCCAGACGCCGTCGGTCTTCCCGGGGCACACGGTGTTCGAGAACATGCTCCTCTCCGCCGGACGCAAGCGCTTCGTCTCGACGCTCGCCGCGTGGCGCGCGTTCACGCGTCACGAGGCGATCGTCGCCACGCTCGCGCAGATGGGGCTCGCCGGGCGCGCGGGCGACCTCGCCGGCACGCTCTCCCACGGCGAGAAGCAGTGGCTCGAGATCGCGATGCTCCTCGTCGACGATCCGACGCTCCTCCTGCTCGACGAGCCCGCGGCCGGGATGACCCGACCGGAGAAGGAGCGGACGATCGCGCTCATCGAGGGCATCGTGGCGCGCTCGAGCTCGTGCGTCATGCTCATCGAGCACGACATGGAGTTCGTCCGGCAGGTCGCGCGGCGGGGCCACCGCGTGACGGTGCTGCACGAGGGCACCGTGCTCTCGGAGGGCTCGCTGGACCGTGTGCAGGCCGACGAACGCGTGATCGAGGCGTATCTCGGACGCGGCAAGGTCCGAGGGGCCGCCTGATGCTCGCCGTCCACGGGGTCGACGTCTACTACGGCGAGAGCCGCATCTTGTCGCGCGTGGACCTGACGGTCGGCGACGGCCAGGTGGTGTGCGTCATGGGGCGCAACGGCGTGGGGAAGACGACGCTGCTCAAGACGATCGTGGGGCTCCTGGCGCCGCGCACGGGCACGCTCACGTTCCGCGGCGTGGACATCACACGCCGGCCGCCCTACGAGCGCGCGCGGCTCGGCCTCGGCTACGTCCCCCAGGGGCGTGAGATCTTCCCGGCCCTGACCGTCCGTGAGAACCTCGTGCTCGGCGCCCGGCAGAAGTCGCCGGCGCCGGCGCAGCTGGACTACGTCCTCTCGCTCTTCCCCGGGCTCGGCGGGATGCTCGGCAAGCGAGGCGGGGACCTCTCCGGCGGCCAGCAGCAGCAGCTCGCCATCGCCCGAGCGCTGATCGCCGACCCGGCGCTCCTGCTCCTCGACGAGCCGACCGAGGGCATCCAGCCGTCCATCGTCGACGAGATCGCCGACGTGCTGCGGCGGATCAAGCGGGAGGGCCACCGGTCGATCCTGCTGGTCGAGCAGTACCTCGAGTTCGCACGCTCCATCTGCGACCGGTTCTACGTCATGGACAAGGGCTCCGTGGCCCTGGAGGGCGAGCGGCAAACGTTCGACGTCGACGCCGTGAGCGCGCTGCTCAGCGTCTGACCGTCGGGGTGATCAGGACTCTGACCGCGAAGGTGACGAACCGCTGAGCGAAGTTGCGGCGGGGTGCGGGCGTGGCGAAGCCCGGGTGCCCGCACCCAGTTTTAAAGGAGGCTCGACGATGCACCTCACCCCCCGTGAGCAGGAAAAGCTGTTGATCTTCACCGCCGCCGAGGTCGCCCGCCGCCGCCGGGGACGCGGCCTCAAGCTGAACCACCCCGAGGCGCTCGCGCTGATTACGGCGGAGATCCTCGAGGGTATCCGCGACGGACGGACGGTCTCCCAGCTCATGGAGGCCGGCCGCTCGGTGCTGAGTCGCGGCGACGTCATGGAGGGCGTGCCCGAGATGATCGACGACGTGCAGATCGAGGGCACGTTCCCCGACGGCACCAAGCTCGTCACGATCCACAGCCCGATCCGCTGAGGCCGTGCGCGTGGGGATCGAATCGCTGAGCGCCGAGGCAGCCGTACCCGACCTTCCGGTGCTGTCCGCGCTCCTGGCGGACGCGGTGGAGAGTGGCGCGTCGATCGGCTTCCTGCCGCCGCTGGCGCCGGGCGAGGCCGACGCCTACTGGCGCACCGTAGTCGCGGCGCTCCGCGAGGACACGCGCGTGCTGCTGGTCGCGCGCGACGCCGCGGGCGCGGTGGTGGGCTCGGCGCAGCTCGAGCTGGCGGTGCGCCCGAACGCGCGTCATCGTGCCGAGGTCGCGAAGGTCATGGTGCACACGCAGGCCAGGCGCCAGGGGATCGGGCGCGCGCTCATGCGCGCGGTCGAGGCGGAGGCGCGGCGCCGCGGGCGGACGACGCTCGTGCTCGACACGCGCCGCGGTGATCACGCGGAGCGGCTCTACGCGGGCGTGGGCTGGACGCTCGCCGGCGTAATACCGAAATACGCGCGGAGCGCCGACGGGCGCGTGGACCCGAGCGCCTTCTACTATAAGCTCCTGGAGGGGACCTCACATGATTCCGGGTGAGTACGTACTTGGCGACGGCGACATCGTGGCGAACGCGGGGCGCAGGACGGTCGAGCTGACCGTGGCGAACACGGGAGACCGGCCCGTACAAGTCGGCTCCCACTTCCACTTCTTCGAGGTGAACCGGGCGCTCACGTTCGACCGCGCCCAGGCGTTCGGCATGCGCCTCAACGTGCCCGCCGGCACCGCGGTCCGCTTCGAGCCCGGTGACGAGAAGCGCGTGACGCTCGTCGAGCTGGCCGGCGCCCGCCGCGTCTTCGGGCTCAACGCGCTCACCGACGGAGCCGACAAGGAGCAGGCGCTCGCGCGGCTCGCCGCGTGGGAAGAGCGGCGTCCATGAGCCTGCGCCTGACGCGGCGTCAGTACGCCGATCTCTACGGTCCGACGACCGGCGACCGCGTGCGTCTCGCCGACACCGAGCTCCTGATCCGCATCGAGCGCGACCTGACCGTGGCTGGTGAGGAGGCGAAGTTCGGCGGTGGCAAGGTGATCCGCGACGGGATGGGTCAGTCGGCGCGGGCGACCCGGGCCGACGGCGTCCTCGACGTCGTCGTCACCAACGCCGTCATCGTGGACCACTGGGGGATCGTGAAGGCCGACATCGGCATCCGTGACGGGCGCATCGTCGCCGTGGGCAAGGCCGGCAACCCCGACCTCATGGCCGGCGTGTCGCCGGGGATGGTCGTCGGGGCCGGGACCGAGGTGATCGCGGGCGAGGGAAAGATCATCACCGCGGGCGGGCTCGACACGCACATCCACTTCATCTGTCCGCAGCTCGTCTACGAGGCGCTGAGCGCCGGCCTCACGACGATGGTCGGCGGCGGCTCGGGCCCCGCCACAGGCACCAACGCGACGACGTGCACGCCCGGGTCGTGGAATGTCCACCGTATGCTCGAGGCTGCCGAGGCGTTTCCGGTCAATCTGGGCTTTCTCGGGAAGGGCAACGCCTCCGCGCCCGACCCCCTCCGCGAGCAAATTGCCGCGGGCGCGATCGGGCTCAAGCTCCACGAGGACTGGGGGACGACGCCGGCCGCGATCGACTGTGCGCTCTCGGTCGCGGACGAGCACGACGTGCAGGTCGCGATCCACACCGACACGCTCAACGAGGCGGGGTTCGTCGAGGACTCGATCCGCGCCTTCCGAGGCCGGACGATCCACACCTACCACACCGAGGGCGCGGGCGGCGGCCACGCCCCCGACATCATCCGCGTCTGCGGCGAGCCGAACTGCCTGCCCTCGTCCACGAACCCGACGATGCCCTTCACCGTGAACACGATGGACGAGCACCTCGACATGCTCATGGTCTGCCACCATCTCAACGCCAAGATCCCCGAGGATCTCGCCTTCGCCGAGTCGCGAATCCGGGCCGAGACGATCGCCGCCGAGGACGTCCTGCACGACCTGGGCGCGATCAGCATGATGTCTTCCGACTCGCAGGCGATGGGGCGGATCGGTGAGGTGATCATCCGCACGTGGCAGACGGCGGACAAGATGAAGCGACAGCGCGGGCCGCTGCCGGGCGAGGCGCCGGGCGACGACAACCTGCGCGTCAAGCGCTACGTCGCGAAGTACACGATCAACCCCGCGATCGCCCACGGTCTGGCCGCCGAGGTCGGCTCGATCGAGCCGGGCAAGCTCGCGGACCTCGTGCTCTGGCGCCCGGCGTTCTTCGGCGTCAAGCCCGAGCTGGTCGTCAAGGGCGGCGTCATCGCGTGGGCGGCGATGGGAGACCCCAACGCCTCGATCCCGACGCCCCAGCCAGTGCTCTACCGCCCGATGTTCGGTGCCTTCGGCCGCGCCCGGGCCGCCGCAGCCGTCACGTTCGTCTCGAAGGCGGCGCTCGCGCAGGACGTGCCGCGCCGTCTGGGCCTCGCTCGCCGTGTGGTCGCGGTCGGCAGGTGCCGCGCGATCGGTAAGCGCGATATGATTCACAACGACGCGCTGCCGCGGATCGAGGTGGACCCGGAGACCTACGAGGTGCGAGCTGACGGCGAGTTGCTCACGTGCGAGCCGGTAGCCGTCCTGCCGATGGCGCAGCGGTACTTTCTCTTTTGATGGGGGGCCCCGAGATGGCCCCCCATACCCCCCCACCCGCGCCTCGATCGAGCCGAGGGCTCGATCGCGCTGGCGGCTCTGCCGTGCCTGTCGTCACCGAGCCCCGTGTTCACGTGCACGACGTGGAGCTCGCCGGGCTCGAGAGGGACGTGCTCGTGCTGACCGCCGAGGAGCGGCGCTGGGGGCGCCGCCGCGTCACGACTCGCGCCGGCCGGGCGCTCGCGCTGGCGCTCCCGACGGGCAGCGTCCTGGTCCCCGGCGACGTCCTCTACGTCGGCCCGGGCTGGTATGTGGCGGTCGAGGCGGCGGCGGAGCCCGTGCTCGCCGTCACGCCGCGCTCGCGCGAGGAGGCGGTCCGAGTCGCCTTCGAGGTCGGCAATCGCCACTTCACGCTCGCGCTCGACGGTGAGCAGCTTCTGGTGCCCGACGACCCGGCGATGGACCAGCTCCTGACCCGGCTCGGCGTCGACTTCGAGCGTCGCGCGGCAGTGTTCGTCCCCGTCGGCCCGGGTCACGGTCATGACCACTGATCCCGCGTTCCTGGCGCTCCTCCAGCTCGCCGACGGCCTCTTCCCCGCCGGCGGCTTCGCCCATTCGTTCGGCCTCGAGACGTACGTCCAGGAGGGGCGCGTCGACGACGCGGCGGGCCTCGAGGCGTTCGTCGTCGCCCACCTCGAGGGGAGCGCGGGGCCGTGCGACGCCGTGGCGGTGGCGCACGCGACCCGGATCGCCGCCCGCGACGACGTCGAGGAAGCCGTGGCGCTCGACGCGCGGCTCGACGCGATGAAGTGCGTCCCAGAGTTCCGCGCCGCGAGCCGCCAGATGGGGCGTCAGACGCTCCGCGCAACTTCCGCCCTCGACGACGATCGGTTCCTCGCCGAGCTCCTCCACGCGGTGGAGGACGGCCTGGCGCCCGGCCACCATGCTCTCGCCTTTGGCGTGGCACTGGGCCGCGCGGGCGCCGACGCCGAGCGGGCCGCGGTCGCGTATCTCTACTCCACGGCGGCGTTGCTGGTCGGCGCGGGGCTGCGCCTGATCGCGCTCGGCCAGGTGCAGGGCCAGCGCCTCCTCGCCCGACTGCGGCCGCGCCTCGCGCGGCTCGGCTCCGAGGCGGCCGCGCGGAAGGTGGACGACCTGTGGAGCTTCAACCCCGGTCTCGAGCTCGCGGGGCTTCGTCACGCGACGCTCGACAGGAGATTGTTCAGGTCGTGAGCGCACGGGCTTGCCTCCCGCGGCCGCTCAAGATCGGAATCGGTGGCCCCGTCGGCTCGGGCAAGACCGCGCTGACCGAGGCGCTGTGCCTCCGGCTCCGCGACGCGTTCGACATGGCCGTGATCACCAATGACATCTACACCAAGGAGGACGCGGAGTTCCTCGTCCGGCGCGGCGCCCTGCCGGCAGCGCGGGTCGTCGGGGTCGAGACGGGCGGCTGCCCCCACACGGCGATAAGGGAAGATGCATCAGTGAATCTTGAAGCCACGCACCTCCTCATGAAGGAATTTCCGAACCTCGATTTGCTCTTGATAGAAAGCGGGGGCGATAATTTAGCCGCGACCTTCAGTCCCGAGCTCGTGGACGCGACGATCTACGTCATCGACGTCGCCGAGGGCGAGAAGATCCCACGCAAGGGCGGGCCGGGCATCACGCGCTCGGACCTGCTCGTCATCAACAAGATCGACCTGGCACCCCACGTTGGCGCCGACCTGGCCGTCATGGAGCGCGACGCCCGCCGGATGCGTGGCGGGCGCCCCTTCGTCTTCACGAACCTCAAGACGGGTGAAGGAGCCGATGCGGTCCTCTCGTGGATCCGCCACGACCTCCTGCTGGCGCCCGCATCCCGCTGACCCCGAGCCCGGACGGGTCGGGCGGGACGGCACGCTCGCGCTTGCCCTGGAGCGGCGGGACGGCGCGACCGTCCTCGGAGCGTGCCGGTATAGGCTGCCGCTTCAGGTGCTGAGCCCGATGGCGCTCGACGACCCCGCCGCGGTCGTCTCCGTCCTGAACCCGACGGGTGGGCTCGTCGGTGGCGATCGGCTCACAATCGACGTCACCATCGGGCCGGCGGCCCACGGCTGTCTCACGACGCCCTCGGCCACCAAGGTCTACCGAACGGCGGGCGCCGCGGCCGAGCAGCGGGTGCACATTCGCCTCGGCGCCGGCGCCATTCTGGAGTGGGTCCCCGACCACACGATCCCGTTCGCGGGCTCGGCCTTCCGTCAGGCCATCGACTGCGAGGCGGAGGACGGCGCCACGCTGATCCTCACGGACGCCTTCGCCGCGGGGCGCATCGCGCGCGGCGAGGCGTGGCGGTTCGCGCTCCTCGAGAGCGCCGTCACCGTGCGTGACCGCCGCGGCTTGATCCTCCACGACCGGTTCGTGCTGACGGCGGCGCGGGCGGTGCAGGGGCTCGGCTTCACCGAGGATCACCCTTACTTCGGCTCGTTCGTCGTGGTGGCCGACTCGGGGCTCGACGCCTTCGCCGCCGCGGCCGGGCGGCTGCTGCGAGAGACCGCCGGCGCCGTCGGAGGCGTGGGAGCGCTCCCGCGTCGCGGAGCGGTCGTCCGCTGCCTCGCCCGAAGCGCGCCCGCGCTCACGGCGCTCGTCGAGGCGCTCTGGGCCGTCGCGCGTCGCGAGCTCCTCGGGCTTCCCGCGCTCGCGCTGCGCAAGGCGTGATACACTGCGGGCTGGCTCCATGTTCAATCTGATCCCGAAGGAAGTCCGGTTCTTCGACTACTTCGAGCAGCAGTCTCAGAACATCATCCGGGCGACCGGTCTCCTCCACGAGCTGGTCCACACCTTTTCCGACGCGCGGGCCAAGGCGTACGCGATCAAGGAGGTCGAGCACGCGGGCGACCAGATCACCCACGAGATCGTCCGGCGACTGAACACGACCTTCATCACGCCGATCGACCGCGAAGACATCCACGACCTCGCGACTCGCCTCGACGACGTCCTCGACTACCTCGAGGCCGCCGCCGAGCGGCTGGTCGTCTACCGCATCAAGGAGCCCACCTCGGCGTGCCGGGCGATGGTCGAGGTGATCACGGCCCAGGTCGCGGCGATGGACCGCGGCATCCGGTGCCTTCGCACGATGGACCCGGGCTTCCACGAGCACGCCGTAGAGGTGAACCGGCTCGAGAACCGCGCCGACAGCCTGTTGCGCGAGAGCCTCGCGGCGATGTTCGACGAGCAGCCGGACCCGATCGAGGTGATCAAGTGGAAGGAGATCTATGAGACGCTGGAGGCCGTCACCGACCGCTGCGAGGACGTGGCGAACGTGATCGAGGGAATCATCCTCAAGATGGCGTGACCGCCGCACCGCCCCGCCCGTGCTGACCGCCGTCGTCTTCATCATCGTCGTCGCGCTCGTCTTCGACTTCATCAACGGCTTTCACGACGCCGCCAATTCCATCGCCACGGTCGTCTCGACCCGGGTGCTGACGCCGCTCCAGGCGGTCGTGTGGGCGGCGTTCTTCAACTTCGTCGCGGCCTTCGGTTTCGGCGTCGGCGTCGCTCGCACCGTCGGCAAGGGCGTCGTGGAGACGAGCGTCGTCGACCAGTGGGTGATCCTCGCGGGGCTCATCGGCGCGATCGTCTGGGACCTCATCACCTGGTACTGGGGGCTCCCGACCAGCTCATCGCACGCGCTCATCGGCGGCTTCGCCGGCGCGGCCATCGTGAAAGCCGGGTTCGGCGGGCTGGTCCTGGCCGGGCTCGTCAAGATCGGCGTCTTCATGGTGCTCGCGCCGCTGATCGGCCTCGTCGTCGGGTTTGCGATGATGCTGCTCACGCTCTGGACGTTCAAGAGCCAGACGCCGGGTCGCGTGGACCGCATCTTCCGCCGCGGCCAACTGCTGTCGGCCGCCGCCTATAGCCTCGGCCACGGCACCAACGACGCCCAGAAGACGATGGGCATCATCGCGGTGCTCCTCTTCACGACGGGCTACCTCGGCCCCGAGTTTTATGTGCCGTTCTGGGTCGTGCTCGCGGCGCACGCGGCGCTCGGCCTCGGCACGATGGCCGGGGGCTGGCGGATCGTCAAGACCATGGGCATGCGCATCACCAAGCTCCGCCCCTTCGGCGGCTTCTGCGCCGAGACCGCCGGCGCGGTCACGCTGATCGGCACCGCCCTCGCCGGCATTCCGGTCAGCACCACGCACACCATCACGGGCGCGATCATGGGGGTCGGCGCCATCCAGCGCTTCTCTGCCGTGCGCTGGGGGGTGGCCGGGCGCATCGTCTGGGCGTGGATCTTCACGATCCCCGCCTCGGCGCTCGTCGCCGGGGCCACGTGGTTCGTGATCCGCCTGCTCGCCGCCTGAGCCGCGGGCCGGAATCTGATATTGTCTAGACAGGTCCTGAACGAGCCCGTCCCGGCCCGAGTTATCCACGGACGGCCCTGAAAAGCGCCGCGTTCGCGGCGAGTTAGCCGTTGTGGATGGCCGTGGATAAGCCCGCCCGACCGGTCCCAGAAATAGTTTGACACTTATGGAAGTATCGATATATGATCGGCCTCGACTCGGTCGGAGGAGGAGGCACGGCATGGCGAACGAGACCCTCAAGCAGATCGTGAAGGAGAAATACGGGCAGGCGGCTCAGCGGGTCACGAGCGGCGACAGCGGCTGCTGCGGGAGCACGGCGGCCCGGGGCGGGCGCGACCCGATCACGTCGAACCTCTACGCGGCAGGCGAGACGGCGGGCCTCCCCGCGCAGGCGGTCGCCGCGTCCCTCGGCTGCGGGAACCCGACGGCGCTCGCCGATCTCCGGCCAGGGGAAACGGTGCTGGACCTCGGCTCGGGTGGAGGCATCGACGTCCTCCTGTCCGCCAAGCGGGTGGGGCCGACGGGCAAGGCGTACGGGCTGGACATGACCGACGAGATGCTCGCGCTGGCCCGAGACAACCAGCGGACGTCGGGCGTCGGGAACGTCGAGTTCCTGCGAGGCGAGATCGAGAACGTCCCATTGCCCGACGGTTCCGTGGACGTCATCATCTCCAACTGCGTCATCAATCTCTCGGCGGACAAGGACCGCGTCTTTGCCGAGGCGTTCCGCGTGCTGAAGCCGGGGGGCCGGCTGGCCGTCTCCGACGTGGTCGTCCGAGGCGAGGTGCCTGCCGCGATCAGGAAGAGCGTCGAGTTGTGGATCGGCTGCGTCGCCGGCGCGCTCGGCGAGCACGAGTACCGGGAGAAGCTCGCGAAAGCCGGCTTCGAGGCGATCGACGTCGAGCCCACCCGGATCTACCGTGTCGAGGACGCGGGCGAGCTGCTCGCCGGCGCCGGCTTCGACACCGACGCGATCGCGGCCGAGGTGGACGGCAAGTTCATGAGCGCGTTCGTCCGGGCGCGGAAGCCGACGGGGTAGGGCGTCGCCTACCTCGTCCTCCTGGCGGCAAACGTCGTCTACGCGACGTCCTACGTCGCGACGCGTGTCGTTCTCGCCGATGTCCCGCCGGCGACGCTCGCTCTCGCCCGCCTCGTCGTGGCCTCGCTCGCGCTCTCACCGCTGGTGCGCCGCGAGGCCGGGAGCCCGGCGCCCACGGGGCGCGACCGGTGGACGGTCGCCTGGATGGGGATCCTCGGTTTCGGGGCGGCGTTCGTCCTGGCCAACTGGGGGATCGCCGCCTCGACGGCCACGAACGCCGCGCTCCTGATCGTCGTCGAGCCCGTCGCGCTCATGCTCCTCGGGCCCGCCCTGCTGGGTGAGCGCCTGACGGCACGCGAGGCCGTGGGCGCCGCGCTCGCCGTCGCCGGCGCGGTGCTCGTCGTGATCGACGGCGTTCCCGGGGTGACGCAGCGGCTCGTCCCCCACTGGCGCGGCGACCTGCTGCTGATCCTCTCGGCGCTCGCCTACGCGTCCTACTCGCTCCTCGGCCGTCGCGTCCTCGTCCGTCACGAGGCCGGACGGGTCACGGCGTCGTCGATCCTGTGGGGCGCCGTGGCGATGCTGCCGCTGGCGCTCGGCGAGTGGCTCGCCGGGCAGCGCCCGGCCTGGACCGGGGCGGCCGTCGCCGGGACGCTCTACCTCGGCGTCGTCGTCACGGCGCTCGGCTACCTCGTGTGGAACTGGGCGCTCCGGCGGGTCGAGGCGCCGCGCGCGGCGATCTTCCTCTGCGTCCAGCCCGCGGCGGGGGCCGGGCTCGGGGTGGGCCTCCTGGACGAGCCGCTGACCGTCTTCACCCTCGTGGGGGGCGGGCTGATCCTCGGCGGCGTCCTCCTGGCATTCGGCAGCGCGGCGCGGTGACGGTATACTCGAACACGTGGCCGAACCGCACCGTTACCAGCTCCAGAGGGACGCCGCCAACCGCCTGATTCTCGAGCTCCTCGATGTGGCGGGCGTGCCGACGGACCGCCGGCTCTACTACCAGCAGCTCCTCACCACGGTGCTCAAGCTCCACGAAGACGGGGCGCTCACGGGCGACCTCAAGATCACCAACACCGCGCTCAAGGAGCTGCGCTACGCGTACAAGGTCTTCGCGCCGTACAGCGGCGTGCGCAAGGTCACCGTCTTCGGCTCCGCGCGGACGGCGCCCGATGAGGCCGCGGCGGTCGCCGCGCGTGAGTTCGGCCGGCGCATGGTCGCGGAGGGCTGGATGGTGGTGACGGGCGCGGGCGGCGGCATCATGGGCGCCGCGCAGCAGGGAGCCGGGCGTGAGCAGAGCTTCGGGCTCAACATCCGGCTGCCGTTCGAGCAGGAGGCGAACCCCTGGATCGCCTCCGACCCGAAGCTCATCACGTTCAAGTACTTCTTCACGCGCAAGCTCTTCCTCCTGAAGGAGGCGAGCGCGATCGCGCTCTTCCCGGGCGGCTTTGGCACAATGGACGAGTGCTTCGAGTTCCTCACGCTCGCACAGACGGGCAAGGCGACGGTCGTCCCCGTCGCGCTCATCGAGCCCGGGCCAAAGCCCTACTGGCGCATCTGGGACCGCTGGATCGGGACGCTCGTGGAGCGGAAGCTGATCGACGGCGACGACATGGCCTTCTACCGCATCGTGGACACCGTGGACGAGGCGGTCGAGGAGATCACGCGCTTCTACCGCGTCTACCACTCCGCCCGAATCGTCGGTGACAAGTTCGTGATTCGGCTCCTGCGCCCGATCGCGAGCGCACATCTCGTGGAGCTCCAGGCCAAGTTCGACGACATCCTCGCAGGGCCCGTGGACCAGGCGCCGGGGCCGGTGGAGCAGGAGCTCAACGAGTTCCCCGAGCTGCCACGGCTCATCCTGCCCTTCAACCGCGCGTCCTACTCGCGCCTTCGGCAGCTCATCGACTTCGTCAACCAGCTTTAGGAGCGCGTCGCCCCGATCGCGGTTCGAGCGCGGGCTTTGCCCGCGCAATCCTGATCCCGGGGGGAGGCAGTCAACTACTCCGGCTCGGGGCGCTCCACCGTGATCTGGCACTCCGTGCAGGCCCACGTGCGCAGGACGACCTTCGTGCGGTCGTCGCGGCGAAGCGTCCAGGGGATGAGGGCCTGCCGCCCGCACCTGGGGCAGCGCTCGGGGCGCGCGCCCGGCGGGAGCGTCGCGGGCAGCCACGGAACTTTTGCCGGCATCGGCTCGATGATAGCACCGCCCCCGCGCGCAGGGGATGCGCGCCCCCTAGGTCCGGACCGCGGCGGGCGAGTACAATACCGGCATGAGACGGTTCCGGGTGGGGCTCGGACAGATCAACCCGACGGTCGGCGATTTCGAGGGCAACGTGCAAAAGATCGTCGA
This sequence comes from Candidatus Rokuibacteriota bacterium, assembly GCA_003220315.1. Taxonomy (GTDB): domain Bacteria; phylum Methylomirabilota; class Methylomirabilia; order Rokubacteriales; family CSP1-6; genus 20CM-2-70-11. Next base: position 11,250 of record QHSA01000097.1, on the reverse strand, counting down.
GGCGATCGAGCGGGCCCGCGCGCTGGGCTGCCAGCTCGTGGCGTTCCCCGAGCTGGCCGTTCCGGGCTACCCGCCCGAGGACCTCCTGTTCAAGCCGGCCTTCATCGAGGCCAATCGGAAGGCGCTCGACGTGGTCACGCGCGCCTCGCGCGGCCTCACCGTGGTCGTGGGCTTCGTGGACAAGCGCGACGACATCTTCAACGCGGCGGCGATCCTTCACGACGGTGCGTGCGCCGGCGTCTACCACAAGCAGTACCTGCCCAACTACGGCGTCTTCGACGAGAACCGCTACTTCCAGGCGGGCACCGAGGCGCCCGTCTTCGCCGTGGGCGAGACCGTCTTCGCCGTCAACGTCTGCGAGGACATCTGGTACCCGGCGGGACCGACCACCGCGCAGGCGCTGGCCGGGGCCGAGCTGGTCGTCAACGTCAACGGCTCGCCCTATCACGCCGGGAAGGCGCGTTTCCGTGAGCAGATGGTGGCGACGCGCGCCGCCGACGACCTCGTCTGCGTGGCCTACGTGAACATGGTCGGTGGTCAGGACGAGCTCGTGTTCGACGGCGCGAGCCTCATCGTGAACGAGCACGGCCAGTGCGTGGCGCGCGGGCGCCAGTTCGAGGAGGATTTCGTCGTCGCCGACCTCGACCTCGAGGCCGTGTTCCACGCGCGGCTCCACGACCCGCGCCGCCGCAAGGAGAAGCTGCGGGCGGGCGAGGCGGCGCCGCGGATCGTGCTCCCCGCGCTGCCGGCGGCGGCGCAGGTCCCCCCCGTCGAGCCGCCGACGGTGGCGCCGCTCGAGCGGGTGGAGGAAGTCTTCCGGGCGCTCGTGCTGGGGACGCGCGACTACGTGCGGAAAAACGGCTTCGCGCGCGTCGTCATCGGTCTCTCGGGCGGCATCGACTCCTCGCTCGTCGCGGCGATCGCCGTCGAGGCGCTCGGGCGCGAAAACGTGGCCGGCGTCGGGATGCCGTCGCCGTACTCCTCGGCGGGCACGCGCCGGGACGCGCAGCGGGTCGCGAAGAACCTCGGGATCGAGTACCTTTCGATCCCGATCACGCCGATCCTCCGCGCCTACAAGCGCGCGCTCGCGCGGGCGTTCAAGGGGCTCAAGGAGGACGTCACCGAGGAGAACCTCCAGGCCCGCATTCGCGGCAACCTCCTCATGGCGCTCTCGAACAAGTTCGGGTGGCTCGTGCTGACGACCGGCAACAAGAGCGAGTACAGCGTGGGCTACACGACGCTCTACGGCGACATGGCGGGCGGCTTCGCCGTGATCAAGGACGTGCCCAAGATGCTCGTCTATGAGGTTGCGCGCCACGTCAACGCGTCCGCGGGGCGCGCGCTCATCCCTGCGACCGTCTTCGAGCGGGCGCCATCGGCGGAGCTCCGTCCGAGCCAGACCGACCAGGATACGCTCCCTCCCTACGCGGAGCTCGACGCGATTCTTGAGGGCTACGTCGAGGAGGATCGCGGCGTGAACGACCTCGTCGCGCGGGGATTCGCGCCGGAGACGGTCCGCCGCGTCGTCGCGATGGTGGACAGGAACGAGTACAAGCGCCGCCAGGCGCCGATCGGGGTGAAGATCACGCCGCGCGCTTTCGGGCGCGACTGGCGCCTCCCCATCGTCAATCGCTTCCGCGAGCAGTAGTTTCCCGCCGTTCGGGCGCCGGCTTCGCCGGCGCAACCGATCCTGGGGGGAGGTTTCGGACGGGGGGCGAAGCCCCCCTCCGAGGAAAACTCGCGTGCTAATCTCGCAGCGTGCCTCCCTCAGTGGTCTCGAGCCCGGACGAGCCGATGGGCCGACCGCGGTGGTACCAGCACCCGTTCAACCGTCCCGCCTTCTATCGCGTGGCGGCGGGACTCGCCTGGCTGCCTCGGCGTGTGCGGCTCGCCGTCGCGCGCGGGCTGGGGCGCCTCGCCCCACACCTCATGCCGCGGGAGCGCGCCGCCGTCCGGAAGACCCTGGGCCTCTCGACGGGCGCCACGGGAAGGGACCTCGACGAGCTGACGACCGGCGTGTTCACCGATTTCGCCATGTGCTTCAGCGACCTCGTATCCAGCAACCGTCAGTCAGAAGCCCGGCTCAGGGCCCTCGTCAGCACGGCGCCGGGGGCGGAGTATTTCACCGGGATGACAGGGGGTGTGATCTCCCTCACCGCGCACGTCGGAAACTGGGAGCTCGCCGGTCGGCTCCTGGCGGGTCACGCCCACAGGCCGACGCACGTCGTGGTCGCCGAGGAGGAGGTCCGAGACATCGAGCGCTGGGTGCGCCGGGACGGTCTGGGGGTCCGCTTCGTCACGCGCAACCACCCCACCATCTCGGTAGAGCTGATCGCCGCGCTCCGCCGCGGCGAGATCGTCGCCGTCCAGGGGGACCGCGCGCTCGGCACCCGGGGGGACGCGTCGATCCCGTTCTTCGGTCACCCCGCGCCGTTCCCCCTGGGTCCCTTCGTGCTGGCCCGCGCCGTCGGTGTCCCGCTCGTGCCGGCGTTCTGCCTGCTCGAGCCGGACCACCGATACGCGGTGACGGTCGGGAAGCCGCTCACCGTCGCACGCGACGGTGAGGAGGATGCCGCGCGGGCCTGGGTCGCCGTCCTCGAGGCGGTCGTGCGGGAGCACCCGACCCAGTGGTTCAACTTCTTCGACATCTGGAACCCGTTCGTCGCATGAGGTCACGCGGGGCGTAGATGAGCGAGACGGACGAGGTCCCGGTCGCAGAGGCGGCCCTGGAGGCGCGGCTCGCCGACGTGAGCGCCGACGCGGCGGCGCTGCGGGTGCTGCTGCCGGCGGAGCTCCAGTCGCTCATCAGCGACGCGGTCGTCCGCTCGCACAAGCTGTACGAGGAGTTCGTCGATCGCCTGGTGCTCCGAGTCGCGCGCGAGACGGGGCTCGAGGCGGCCACGCGTGAGCCCGCGAGCGCGGCGGAGGTCGTGGTACGTCTCGGGCTCGAACCCCGGCGCGCCCTCGTGCCGATCGACTGGATCCTCCGCCGGCTCACCGCGCGACGCACGGTCGAAGAGGTCGGCGCCGGGCGACGCTTTCGCTCGCGCGGCGTCCGGGCGCTGCCCGACGCGGCGCCGGTGCGCGAGGAGCAGCAGCGGCACGATTCCTCGTGGCTGCCCTCGTACACGCTGGCCGAGACCGTGGCGCAGGATTACCCCGCGTTCCTCCGGGGTGAGATCGCCGGCGAAGAGGTGCTGTTCGCGCCCCGACGATTGCGGTTGTGGGTCGACTACTTCTCGAACGCGAACGGCCAGTACGCGGTCAGCAACCACGTCGGCGCGATCGGGGTGGCGCGGTGGCTGCCCCGGGCGGGCGGGGTCATTCTAGAGGTCGGCGGCGGGCTGGGGAGCGGCGCGGTGGCCGTGCTCGAGCGTCTGGAAGCCGCGGGACGGATCGGAGACGTCCGAGGGTACCGGTTCACCGAACTTGTGCCGGCGTTTCTCCGGCGCGGGCAGCAGGCCCTCGAGGGGCGCTTCCGGCGTCCCGCGTGGCTCCGGTGCGACGCCCTCGACATGAATCGCCCTTTCGGGGAACAGGGGGTTCGGCCGGGCGACCTCGCAGTGGTCTACGCCGTCAACGCCTTGCACGTGGCGCACGACCTCGCGTTCACGCTTGGCGAGGTCCACCGCGCCCTCGCGCCCGGTGGCGAGCTCATCGTGTCGGAGTGCGTCCGCCCGCACTCGGGGCAGACGATCTACGCCGAGTTCATCTTCAACCTCATGGAGACCTTCCGCGCGCCGCGCTTGCACCCGGTCTACCGCCCGATGGGCGGCTTCCTCACGGCCGTCGAGTGGCGGGCCGCCATCGAGGCCGCCGGGTTCGCCGACGTGCGCTTCGTCCCCGACATCGTGCGTGTGCAAGAGCGCGTGCCCGATTACTTCGCGGCCGTGATCGGAGCGACCCGGCCCGGCTGATCCCCCAGGCGAGCTGGTCGGGGGCGGGGTGGGCGACAGGGGTCAACGGGGCCCGTTCCCGTCGCGTGGCTTACGGAGGTGGCGCGCCCGGATGGAGCCCAGCCACAACGGGGCAGCGAACGCGTGCCGCGTGGCCCCACGACCCCTGTCGCCCACCCCGCCCCGGGCCTACTAGCCTGTGACGCCTTCCATCTGGAGCGCGTAGAGCCGGCGGTAGATGCCGTCGAGCGCGATCAGCTCCTCGTGGCGACCGATCTCCGCGATGCGCCCGTCGTGGACGACGACGATCCGGTCGGCGTTCCTCACGGTCGCCAGCCGGTGCGCGATCACGAGCACGGTCCGACCGCGCATGAGCTCGGCCAGCGCCTGCTGGACCATGAACTCGCTCTCCGCGTCGAGGTCCGAGGTCGCCTCGTCGAGGATCAGGATCGGCGGGTTCTTGAGGAACGCGCGGGCGATCGCGATCCGCTGGCGCTGGCCGCCGGAGAGGCGCACGCCCCGCTCGCCGACGAGCGTGTCGTAACCGTCGGGGCACGCCAGGGTGAAGTCGTGGGCGTGGGCCTGGCGCGCCGCACGCACGATCTCCTCGAACGTGGCGTCGGGCCTCCCGTAGGCGATGTTGTAGCGGATCGTGTCGCTGAAGAGGAAGGTCTCCTGCGTCACGACGCCGAGCTGGGCGCGGAGCGAGGCCTGTGTGACGTCGCGCAGGTCGCGGCCGTCGAGCGTGATCCGCCCAGCGGTCACGTCGTGGAAGCGGGGCACGAGGTCCATGAGGGTGGACTTGCCCGCGCCCGACATGCCGACGAAGGCGACGACCTCGCCCTTTCGGATCTCGAGCGAGATCTCCTTGAGCGTCATCTCGTCGGCGTCGCCGTAGCGGAAGTCCACCCGCTCGAAGGCGAGCGCCCGCGTGAACGTCTCGAGCCGCGTGGCGCCCGGGCGGTCGGTGATCGCGGGCGGCAGCTCCAGGATGTGGAAGACGCGCTCGACCGACGCGGTCGACTGTTGGACGACGTTCAGGGATCGCGAGAGGCGGCGCACCGGTCCGTAGAGCATGAGGGCGGCCGCCGTGAACGAGAACAGCGTACCCGGCGTCATGTGCCCCTCGATGACGCGATAGCCGCCGTACCAGAGGACCGCCATGATGCCGAGCGCTCCGGCGATCTCCATCAGCGGCTCGGTGATCTCGTCAGCGCGCACGTTCTTGAGCGAGAGGTTGAGGAGCCGGTCGTTGAGCGCGTCGAACCGCGCCTGCTCGTGGCGCTCGCGCCCGAACGCCTTGACGATCTTGGTGCCGCTGAACGACTCGTGCAGGAGCACGGCGAGCTGGGCCACGCGCTCCTGGGTCCGCTTGTTGATCGTGTACAACCGCCGGCCGATCGTGCGCACGATGAGCGCGATGGCGGGGAACGCGACGAGCGCGGTCAGCGTGAGCGCCCACTCGCGGGCGAGCATGACGACGAGGAGGGCGGCGATCGTGCCGAGCTGGCGCACGCCCATGACGAGGACGCCGGAGGAGAGCCGCGCGAGCCGGGTCACGTCGGTGAGGATGCGAGACATGAGATCCGCCGAGTGGACGTCCGAAAAGAATGAGAGCGGCATGGACTGGATGTGCGTGTAGAGCTCGCGCCGCAGGCGGGCCACGACCCGCTCGCCGACGGCGGCCATCAGGTACGACTGGAGGTAACGCGCGACCCCCTTCACGACGTACACGGCCAGGAGCGCCAGCGGGATCAGCTTCAGCATGAGGCCGTCGCGCCGGATGAAGATGTCGTCCATCACCGGCTTCACGAGCCACGCGGTGAGACCCTCCATGCCCGAGACGATGAGCGCCAGGCAGGCCCCGAGGACCAGGACCGGGACGTGCGGGCGAAGGTAGACGAAGAGGCGGCGGTAGGGGCCGAGGGGCAGCGTCACGTGCCCGTGCGCGCCGCGACGAGTCGCCGGTAGAGCGCCTCCGTCCGCTCGACCTTCGCGCGGGTCGAGAACTGCCGCTCGACGAGCTCGCGTCCCGCCCGCCCCATGGCGCGGGCGCGCTCCGGGTCCGCGGCGACCGCGCCCAGCGCGTCGGCGAGGCCCGCCGGGTCGCGCGGCTTCACGAGAAGTCCCGTCTGCCGGTGGCGGACGAGCTCCGGGTTGCCCTCGAGGTCGGTGCCGATGACGGGTGTCCCGACGGCGAGCGACTCGCGCAGCGTCCCGGTGAGGCCGAGCCCGGCGTACGAGGCGTCCACCGTCACGTCGCTCGCCTTGAGGATCTGGGGAATGTCCTCGCGGTAGAGGAAGACGCGCACCCGGTCACGGATCTTGCGCGCCGCCGCCTTGTCGTAGAGGATCTTCGCCTTCGCCTCGTTGGCGCCGACGAAGAGGAGCCGCGCGTCCGGCAGCCGATCGGCCACCGCCGCCATCGCGTCGAGCACGTCGTCGTTGCCCTTCCACGACCGGATGCCGATCTGCGTGACGAGGAAATGCTCGGCGCCGAGGCCCAGCTCACGGCGGACCGCGCCGCCGTCCACGCCAGGGTGGAAGCGCTCGGTATCGGTGCCCGAGTAGATGACCTCGATCTTCTCCGCGGCGACGCCCTGGCGGACGAGCCCCTCCTTGATCGAGGCGCAGACGGCGACGATCGCGGTCACCCGCCGGGTCGTGTAGCCGAGGCGGTTGAACGGGTCGAGGGGAAAGCTGACGCCGCGGTTCAGGACGAGCACGGGGATGCGCACGAAGAGCCCCGCGATCAGCGCGAGCGTCCGCGCCCGGCCCTTCTGGGCGTGGACGACCTGGATCCGGCGCGACCTGAGGATCCGCACGAGCGCCTTGACCGAGCGCACGTCCACCTCGGAGGCCATCGGCAGAGGGACGTAGGGGACCGCGGCCGCGCGCATCTTCTCGACCCAGATCTCGCTCGGCCGCGTCGCGACGGTGACGTCGTGGCCGTGCGCCTTGAGACCCAGGACCAGCTCGCGGAGCTGGATCGCCGCGCCCGTGAAGTAGTCTTCCTTCGGGTAGATTTCCAGGATACGGAGCGGCTCCGCCATCAGGCTCCGAAGAACTCCCGCACCGCCGCGCCGACCGCGTCGATCTCCGCGTCGCTGTGGTTCGCGGACATCGGCAGCGTCAGGATCTCTTGGACGAGCCGCTCGGTGCGCGGCAGTGTCGGCGGGTTGAGGTGCGCGACGGCCGGCTGCCGGTGGGCCGGCACCGGGTAATGGAGCCCCGTCTGGATCCCGTGCGCGCCGAGGAACGCGGCGAGCTCCGCGCGTCGCGGCGTGCGGACGACGTAGAGGTGATAGACGTGGCGCGCGTGCTCCCGCTCCGCGGGGAGGGCGAGCGGGAGACCGGCCAGCGCCTCGGCGTAGCGCGCGGCGAGCGCGCGCCGCCGGTCGTTCATCGCGTCGAGCCGACGCAGGAGCACCCGCAGCGCCGCCGCCTGAAGTTCGCTGAAGCGCAGGTTGAAGCCGACCTCGGCGTGCACGTCCTTGTTGAGACGCCCGTGGTCACGCAGCCGGCGGCAGCGCGCGGCGACCTCGTCGTCGTTCGTGAGCACGGCGCCACCGTCGCCCATCGCCGGGAGATTCTTCGACGGGTAGAACGAGAACGCGGCGGCGCGCCCGAAGGAGCCGACGCGGCGTCCGTCCCACGCGGCGCCCTGGGCCTGGGCGCAGTCCTCGAGCACCCAGAGGCCGAAGCGCGTGGCGAGGTCCTGCACGGCCGGCAGGTCCACGGGCTGGCCGTAGAGGTGGACCGGCACGAGGCCGACGGTCCGGGGCGTCACCCGCGTGGCCGCGTCCTTCACGTCGAGCGCGTACCAGTCGTCGGCGTCCACGAACACGGGCGTGCCGCCGGCGAAGCAGATCGCCTCGACCGTCGGGAACGCCGTGTGCGACGGGACGAGGATCTCGTCGCCCGCTTTCACGCCGAACGCCCGGAGGATCATCCAGAGGGCGGCGGTCGCTGAGCTCGTGAGGGCGGCGTGCTTCGTCCCGATGTGTCGCGCCAACTCGGCTTCGAGCTCGCGACACTGGGGACCCAGGATGTACTGGCGCGAATCGATCGCCGCGAGCACCGCCTGCCTGATCTCGTCGTCGACCGGCGGACGGGAGAGCGGGATCGGGGTCACGCGCTCGTCCCCGACAGGCGATCGTACTGCCCGCGGTAGTAGACCAACGGCTCACCGGCGCCGACGTGGGCGCGCTCGACGCGCCCCACGAAGATCGTGTGGTCGCCCTCGACGTGCATGCTCACCGTGACGCACTCGAGCTGCGCCAGCGCCGCGTCGATGAGCGGGAGGCCGATCGCGCTCACGTGGAACGGCACCTCGTCGAACTTGTCGAGACGCGTCGAGGCGAACCGCCGCGACACCGCCTGCTGGTCGCGGCGCAGGATGTTCACGGCGAACCGGCCGCGCTCGCGGAGCGCGGGGTAACTCTGCGACTTGTGGTCCACGCAGACGAGCACGAGGGGCGGGTCGAGCGAGACGGAGGTGAAGGCGCTCGCCGTGAGACCGGTGGGACGCCCGTCGCCGTCCGAGGTCGTGACGACGGTCACGCCGGTCGCGAAGTGACCGAGCGCCTGCCGGAACTCGTCCGGGGAAATCACCATCCCTGTGTAGCAGGTCAACGCGTAAAATGCAAGATTCCGCGCATAGATAAGCGAGGGTCGCGCCCCGGTGCTATAGTCCTTAACGTATGGTGTCCGAAGCCGCCGTGCTCCAAGCGCTCCGCGCGATCCGCGACCCCGAGGCGCAGCAGGACATCGTGGCGCTCGGGCTCGTCCGCGACGTCCGGATCACCGAGGCGGACGTCTCGTTTACGCTCGCGTTCACCGCGCAGTCGCCGCAGGCCAAGGCGACGATCCACAGCATGGCCTCGCGCCTCGTGAGCCAGCTCCCGGGCGTGTCCCGGGTCCAGGTGAAGATGAGCGGCGGCGCGCGAGAGCAGCCAGCCGCGCCCGCGCACGGTGCGGGAGCCGCGCACGGTGCGGGACCCGTGCGCAGCGCGGAGCTCATTCCGGAGGTGCGTCACACCGTCGCGGTCTCGTCGGGGAAGGGCGGCGTCGGGAAGTCGACCGTCGCCGTCAACCTCGCCGTGACGCTCTCCCAGACCGGCGGCACGGTGGGCATCATCGACTCGGACGTGTACGGCCCCGACGTCCCGCTCATGCTCGGCGCGCGCGGACGCCCCGGCATGTTCGAAAACCGCATCATCCCGGTCGAGGTGCACGGGCTCAAGATGATGTCGATCGGGCTGCTCGTGAACGAGCGCGAGCCGCTCGTGTGGCGCGGGCCCATGATCCACTCGTTCATCCAGCAGATGCTGCGGGACGTCATGTGGGGCGCGCTCGACTACCTCGTCTTCGACATGCCGCCCGGCACGGGCGACGCCCAGCTCTCGCTCTCGCAGGTCATCCCGCTCGACGGCGTCGTCATGGTGACGACGCCCCAGGAGGTCGCGCTGCTCGACGTCCGCAAGGCGATCGGGATGTTCCAGAAGCTCAACGTGCCGCTGCTCGGCGTCGTCGAGAACATGAGCCACTTCGTGGCGCCGGACACCGGCCGGCGCTACGACATCTTCGGTGAGGGGGGCGGCCGGCGACTCGCCGACGAGTACGGGATCCCGCTGCTCGCCCAGATCCCGCTCGATCCCGAGACCCGGGTCGGCGGCGACGAGGGCTCGCCGATCGCCTTGCGGCGTCCGGACTCGCAGCAGGCGAAGGTGTTTCGCGACCTCGCGCTGGCGGTGCGCTCGCGCCTGGACGAGCTGGCCGCGCTCAAGCCGCTGCCGAAGCTCACCTGAGTCTGTGTCGCGGTCCCGCTCGACGCTGGTCCTGCCGATCTTCCCGCTCCCCGACGTCACATTCTTCCCACACACGCTCCTGCCGCTCCACGTGTTCGAGGCGCGCTACCGCGTGATGGTGATGGACACGCTCGCGCGCGATCGGAGACTCGCGGTGGTGAAGCTCCGACCCGGATACGAGGCCGCGTACGCGGGCAAGCCGGCCGTCCATCCGGTCGCCGGCGCGGGAGAGATCGTGAGCTGGGAGCGGCTGGCGAGCGGCCGGTACAACATCCTCCTGAAGGGCGAGCACCGCGTGCGCATCGAGCGCGAGCGGCCGAGCGATACGCTCTACCGGGTCGTCACGGCGCAGCGGCTCGACGATGTGCCGCCCGCGGGGAACGTGGTCCCCGTGCTCGACCGGATCCGCGGCGCGTGCGGCCGTCTGCTCCGGGCGCTCGATCGCCCCGCGGACCTGCTCGACACCGCGCTCGCCGACGGCCAGCCGCCCGGGGCGATCGCCGACCGGATCGCCGCCGCGGTCCTGCCCGACGCGACGCTGCGCCAGGAGCTGCTCGAGACGCTCGACGTCGCCAACCGGCTCGCGCGGGTGTCGGCTGCGCTCGAGGATCTCGTCAACGAACTCCTCGGGGGCCGCGAGTGACCTCTCGCGCCGGCCCGGTGCTTGTCGCCGCGCTCATGCTGCTGGTGAGCGTCGCGACGGCGGCCGACGTGCGGCAGTGGTCATGGCTCGGCGTGCGGATTCGCGATCTGTCGGAGCAGGAGATGGAGGAGATCGCGGCGCGCCACGGGATCCGCGAAGGGTTCGGCGTCGTGATCGTCGAGGTCATCGAGGGGGCGCCGGCGGCGCGGGCGGGTCTCAAGAACGGCGACATCGTCGTCGCCTTCGGCAAGCGGCCCGTCACCGAGACGCGGCTGCTCCAGCGGCTCGTCGCCGCGGCGCCGACGGACCGGGAGAGTGAGCTGACGGTGCTGCGCGCCGAGGGCCGCCGGCCCGTCAGGGTGCGGCTCGCGTCCATGCCCCGCGCGATGGTCGGCGAGCGCGTCGCCGCGGAGCTCGGCTTCATCATGCGCGAGCCGGACGCCGGGGGAGAGCCGCCGAGCCCACGCGCCGTCGTCGCGGCCCCGACGATCGCCGGGGTCCTCAAGGCCAGCGCCGCCGAGAAGGCCGGCCTCGAGGTGGGCGACGTGATCCTTCAGGTCAACGACCAGCCGGTGCTGACGCGGGACGCGGCGCGGGAGGCGCTGGCGGACGTCGCCCTCGACCGCCCGATGCGTCTGACGGTGCGGCGGGGAGACAGCCGATTGTCCGTGACGCTGCCGAGCCTGTGACGCGTCCGGACCACAGTCATTGACCGATGACGCGTCCGGCGCCTGACGCGTCGGTAGTGTCTCAGTTTGACCGCTTGCCCCGCGTTAACCTCACGACGAGAGCGCAGATAAGAATGCTGGCGAGCGCGCCTATGTAGACCCACGGCGCCCATGCCCCGAAGAGATCGATGAACCCCCTTACCGCTCCTCTCACGCCGCCAGCCTCGCGATTT
>QHSA01000165.1 GCA_003220315.1 Candidatus Rokuibacteriota bacterium | reverse complement strand
AGGAGGGCTACCAGCTCGATCGCCAGCCCGACGGCGCGCTTCGGTTCCGCCGCCCGGACGGGCGGCCTATGCCGGAGGTGCCGCCTCCTCTGGAGGTGTTCGGCGATCCCGTCAAGATCCTACGAGCACAGCACGATGCCGAGGGGCTTGCCCTGAACGCGCGGACCACCACCCCGGGGTGGCTGGGGGAGCGCCTGGACGTGGGCTGGGCAATCGACGTCTTGCATCCCTTGGCGCGCTAGGCTCTCTCATGGTTGCTCTACCCTGGGGTCGACTTTTGGGACACGGCGCTACGTGAGGTAGAAGGGGCGCGCCGCCTCGCGGCGGTAGGGGTAGCGCGCGATCACCTCGGGGTCGGGATCGGCGCCGAGCCCGGGTCGGTCGGGCACGGTGACGGCGCCGCCGCGGGCGCGGATCGGCTCGGCGAGGATCGACGCCGCGAGCTCGCCCGGCGGGAACTCGAGGTAGGGGACGCCGGGCGTGGAGGCGACGACGTGGAGCGTCGCCGCGAGCCCCGGGCCGTAGTAGTAGGAGTGCGGCACGAACGTCACGCCGGTCGCGGCCGCGAGCGTCGCGATCTTCTTCATCTCGAGGATCCCGCCGACTTTCGTCACGCTCGGCTGTACGATGTCGGCCGCTCCCGCGTCGATGATCGCCCGGATCCCGACGACCGTCGCCTCGTTCTCGCCGGACGCGAGCGGGATCCGGAGCGCCGCGCGCACGCGCGCGAGGCCGGGGTAGTCCTCGGGGGGCCAGACGGGCTCCTCGAGCCAGCGGAGGTCGAAGCGCTCGAGCGCTCGGCCGATGCGGATCGCCTCCTCGACGGTCCACGGGCAGTTCGTGTCGAGCATCAGCTCGATTCCGTCGCCGGCGACCTCCCGCGCCGCGGCCACGGACTCGACGTCGATCTGGTGGAGCTTGATCGCGGTGTACCCGAGGACGAGCGCCGCCGACACGGCCTGCCGGAGGTGGGCCGGCGTCTCGTACCTGAGGAGACTCGCGTAGACGCGGGGACGCGACGCGCAGCGCCCGCCCAGGAGTTGGTAGACGGGCACGCCGCGCGTCTTGCCGCAGAGATCCCAGAGCGCCAGCTCCACGCCGCTCACCGCCATCATCGCGAGCCCGCGCCGCCCCCAGATCATGAGCGCCCGGTGCATCCGGTCCACGAGCTCGGCGACCTGTGTCGGATCCTGGCCGAGCACGATCGGCGCGAGCGCCTCCTCGACGACACTCGCGACGGCGAGGGTCGCGCCGTAGGCGAAGCACTCGCCCCAGCCGGTGAGGCCCTCGTCCGTGGTGAGACGCACCAGGATCTGCTTGGCCGTCGCCGCCGCCCAGGGTGACGGCGGCGTGCTCTCGCGCAGCGGGACGGCGAGCGGGATCGCCTCGACGCCGGTGATCTTCACGCGAGGTCTCCGAGCCCGAGCTCGTCCCAGCGGGCCCGCACGCGCGCCTCGTCCTCCGGGGCCGGACGCACGGTCGGCGGGAAGCGCTCCCCGCCCCACTCCGGGCGACGCTCGAACCGCCACGACCGGGTCGCGTCGATGAGCACGCGGTTCCAGAGCCCCGTGCCGAGCTGCGCCACGTTCCGATCCTCGAGGGGCGTGCTCGGGTCGATCGGCGAGCCGAAGATGCCCGGGAAGACGACGATGCCGCCCTCGCCCGCGTTCACCCGGTGCGCGAAGGCCCAGTCCACGTGCTCGTACGACGCCGGGTCGATGTCCTCCTCGACGACCGTCACGTGCTTGTAGCGGAACTGCGCCGCGCTCGAGCCCCAGAGCGCGGCGGCGATCTGCTTGGGCTGACCCTGGTACGCTTTGGTGATCTGGACGACGATGTTCACCCCGTTGGTGATCGGCGGCACGTAGACGTCGCGCACGCCCGGGATACCGGCGGCGGTCAGGATGTTCCACGCGATCGCGGCGCGCTGGACCGAGGACATCACGCTGTTCTCGCTGTACGACCCCGGCAACGTGCCCTCCAGCGTGCCGCGGAAGATCGGGTCGCGCCGGTGCGTCAGACAGGTGATCTGCATCGCCGGCCGCGGCGTGGGGATGTCGGAGACGTAGCCCGTGAACTCGCCGAAGGGTCCCTCGATCTCGTACGTCGCCGGATCGTCGGTGATGAGCCCCTCGATCACGATCTCGGCGCTCGCGGGGACCTCCAGGTCGACGGTCTCGCAGCGGACCAGCTCCGCCGGCTCCCCGCGGTAGGCCCCCATCACGTCCCACTCGCACACACCCACCGGGATCGGCGAGCCCGCGAGGAAGGGCATGATCGGGTCCCAGCCGATCACGCACGCGACCGGCATCGGCTCGCCGCGGGCCGTGTACTTCAGGAAGTGCTGGCCCCAGTGCTGGCCGCCCTTGACCAGGAGGAACGGCGTCGTGTTCGGCTGGCCGATCATGCCACGGTAGATCCCGACGTTCATGACGCGCGTGTCGGGATCGCGCGTGACGATCGCGGAGAAGGTGTGGATGTACCGGCCCCCCTCGAGGTAGTGCCACTTCGGAACGGGGAACTCCGTCTGGTCGACGTCCCGCCCGCGCACGACGACCTCCTTGACGGGGCCGGTCGCCACGCGCCGCGGCGGGATCGTCTCGCGGTTCTTCCCCATCACGTGCTGCACGAGCGCCGCGTTCGACGTGTCCTTCCCGAAGCCGAGGGCCTGCGCGAGCCGGGCGCGGCTGCCGAGCCCGCTCGTGAAGAGCCTCGTGCAGCGCCCCGTCGTGTAGCCCTTGATGTTCTCGAAGAGGAGCGCGGGGCCCTTCTTCTCGAGGACGCGGCGGGTGATGGCTCCGAGCTCACGGTCCCAGTCCACCTGGGCCGTGATCCGCCGCAGCTCGCCCTCCTTCTCGAGCCGCGTGATCCACCCGCGCAGGTCCGTGAACGGCATCAGGCGACCAGGGTGAGGCGCGCGCCGAGGGTGTTCGCCGGATCGAGAGTCCCGGGCGTCGGCCCGCGGAACGTGGCGGCGTACGGCGAGGCGCCGCGCGCGACGAGCCACTCCGTGAGCGGGCCCGCGCTCCCCCGCGGCGCCACGAAGTCGAGCGTGTGCGACCCCACCGCGAAGCGCACGCCGGCCGCATCGATCTCCGGTCGCTCGAGGTCCCGCCCCGGCCGGCGCAGGACCTCGGCGTACCAGCGCGCGACCGGTGGCACGTCCGGCACGGCGACCGTGACGGTGCCGATCCCGGTGACGCCGTTCGGGTGGGTCGTCTCCCGCGGGACCCGCTCCTCCCGCGGCGTCTCGTCCTGGATCAGGAACGGCGCGACGCCGCGGTGGGCCCCGCGCGGGATCGAGAGCACCCATCGGAGCTGGTAGCCGTCGGGGCGGACGCGCGAGAGGGGCGCCGGATCGTCGATCGACACCCCGGCCTTCCGGAACGCCTCCGTGTCGCCGCGCAGGTCGTCGGTCTGCATGCAGAAGTCCACGAGGCCGCCGCCCGCCTGGAGCGGCGCCCACCACTTGTGCGCGGGATTGTTCTCGTAGAAGGCGATCAGCTCCACGTACGAGCCGTCGCCGAACGCGATGAGCGCGTTGTGGGTGCCGACGGGATGGCGACCGCCGGGCACGACCGTGAAGCCGAGCGCCGCGTAGCTCTTCCCGGCGGCCGCGAGGTCGGGAACCGCGATGACGATGTGGTCGATGCCTCTGAGCATCAGCGTCCTCCGAATGCCGGCGCGACCTCGCCGAGGAAGCGCTTGAGCTGACCCTGCTGGTCCCAGGAGGCGAGGCGGAGCGCCATGTGGCCGACGCCCGCGTCGAAGTACGCGCGGAGGTCGGCGACGCACTGCCGTGGGCTCCCGGCGACCGTCCACTGCTCGACGAACTCCGGGCTGAACGTCGTGGTGTAGTAGGCCTCGAGGAACGCCTTCGCCTCCTCGAGGGCGGTCCGGCGGTCCCCGTTGATGTTGACGTTGTGATAGAGCGCGCTCCCGAGCCGCGAGGGGTCGCGCCCGTCCTCGCGCGCCATCGCACGGACACGCGCGAACTCCGCGCGGAATTCCTCGGGCGAGAGCTTGTTCGTCATCCAGCCGTCGGCGAAGCGGGCGACGCGGCGATAGGCGCGCTCCACCGCCGCCCGGGAGGCGCTGGCACCGCCCTTCCAGGTGAGGCCCGTGGGGTTCGACGCGATCCAGACGGGGCACGGGTTCTGGACCGGCCGCGGCAGGAGCGTGACGCCGTCGAACGCGTAGAAGCGACCGCGGTGCGACGCGTTCGTCTCGTGGAAGAGCGTGCGGAGAATGGCGACGCCCTCCTCGAGGCGCGCCACGCGCTCGCTCGAGCGGACGCCCATCACCGCGTGCTCGGCCGCCTGCGCGGCATTGGCGTCGCTCGGCCCGCCGAGGCAGACCACGAGCCACGCGCGCCCGCGCGAGAGCACGTCGAGGCTCGCCCACTGCTGGGCGAAGAGCACCGGGTGGCGGTGGACGAACGTCGCGAGGCATCCGACCCCGAGCCTCACCCGCGAGGTGATGCCGGCGAGCGCCGAGAGGAGCGTCACGGACTCCAGGCGCGGCTTGGCGAGGAGGCTGTCGCCCACCCACACGGCGTCGAACACGCCGGCGCGCTCCGCCTCCACCGCGAGGTCCAGGAGCTCAGGCGCTTTGATCGCGCCGAGCACGACGGCGCGGTTCGCCAGGATCAGCCCGAACGAGGGCGCCACGCCCTATCTCCCCGTGTACTTCGCCGGCCGGTGTTCGAGGAACGAGGCCACGCCCTCGGCGTAATCGTCGGTGGACCGGAGCCACGCGTACGCCTTGCGCTCCAGCTCGAGCGCGGTCTCGAGCGGCGCCTCGGCCCCGCGGTTCAAGACCATCTTCAGTGTCCGGAGCGCGAGCGGCGCGTCGCACGCGACCGCCAGCTCGAGACCGGCCCCCATCGTATACCCGTCGATGGCCGCGATCACGGGCTTCCGGCAGCGCTCCGCCGAGGTCAGCGTGTCCCCCCACATCTCGAGGTCGGCCGGGGCCAGCGTGAGGAACTCGGAGACGTCTCCGCCCGCGCTGAAGGCTCGGCCGCCCGCGCCGCGGACGACGACGACGCGCACCGTCGCATCGGCGTCGAGGCCCCCGAAGATCAGGGGGAACTCGTTGCGCATCGCCACGGTCATCGTGTTCATCTTCGGCTGGCGGTCGATCCAGATCGTCGCCACCGCGCCCGCCCGCTCCACCCTCAGGAACTCGCTCATGGATGAACCTCCGTGTACTGGCCCTCCCGGAGCAGTCGGCGCAGGATCTTGCCCGACGCGGTCTTTGGAATCGCCTCGACGAAGACGAAGCGCCGCGGCCGCTTGAAGCTCGCGAGGTCCGGGCTCTCGCGGCAGAAGCGATCGAGCTCCTCGGCGGTCACGCCGGCGCCCGGCACGACGAAGGCGGCGACGCGCTCGCCTAACCTCTCATCGGCCTCTCCGGCGACCGCCACGTCCTTGACGCCGGGGTGGCGCGCGAGAGCCTCCTCGACCTCGACCGGATGGATGTTCTCGCCGCCGCTGATGATCATGTCGTCGACGCGCCCGGCGACGTAGAGGTCGCCGTCGGCGTCGACGTATCCCATGTCGCCGGTGAAGTACCAGCCGTCGCGGAGCGCCGTCGCGTCGGCGTCGGGGCGGTTCCAGTAGCCCGCGAAGGCCTCGTCGGAGGCGAGGCGCGCGATGACCTCGCCCTTCGTCCCCGACGGGACGACCTCGTCGGGTCCCACGCGACGCTCGGGGCTCGCGACGACGACTCGCAGCTCCGAGTGGATCCCGGGCCGGCCTGCGCACCCGGGCTTGAGCCTCACGTCGGGATAGACCGAGAAGGTGTAGATCTCGGTCGAGCCGTAGTGATCGACGAAGACCTCCGGCCTGAAGGCCTTCGCACACGCCTCGGCGAGGGGCGCCAGCATGGGCGCGCCCGCGTACGCGAGCTTCCGGACCGAGGCGACGTCCGCCTGCGCGAGCCCCGGCGCGTGCACGAGATCCCAGTAGAGGGTCGGGATCAGGTAGAGCGCCGTGAGCCGCTCCTCCGCGATGAGGCGGAGCGCGCCGGCCGCCGACCAGTCGGGCTGGCACACGAAGCTGCCGTTCACGGCGGCCATGCTCGTGAGCGAGTGGATCCCCATCGTGTGGTAGAGCGGCATGACCCCGAGCGTGCGCTCGCTCCAGGTGTAGCCGCACTGGATCACGTGCGCCACGGCGCCGGCGTAATGATTCTTGTGGGTGCGCGGGACGCCCTTCGGGCGCCCGGTCGTGCCCGACGTGTAGAGCAGCAGCGAGAGATCGCTCTCGACGACGGCGTCGGGGGCGGTCCGGTCTTCGCGCGGTACCCGCGTCGCGCCGATCGCCCCCCCGCCCCCGACCAGCTCGTCGAACGGGGTCGCTCCCGCGGGAGCATCGGCGCCGAGGTACACGAGGCGAGCCGAGCGCCCGCGCGCCGCCTCCGTCACCGCCGGGGCGGTGGCCTCCTCGAACAGCGCCACCTTCGCGCCCGAGTCCTCGAGCACGTACCCGAGCTCCGCAGGAGCGAAGCGAAAATTGACGGGCGTCGGCACACCCCCGAGCTTCTGGAGGGCCCAGTAGGCCACGACGTGCTCGAGCCGGTTCTTGAGGGCGATCAGCACCCGGTCGCGCTTGCCGACGCCCAGGCGCCGAAAGCCGCGGGCCGCGGTCGCGGCGCGCGCGTCGAGCTCGGCGTAGGAGAGCCGGCGAGCGCCGTCCACCACGGCCTCGGCCTCGGGGCGCCGGAGCGCGGCGCGGGTGAGGAGCTCCCCGAGGGTCATGGGATCAGCAACACCTTGCCCTTGTTCTTCCGGTCGAGCACGTACTGCACGGCGGCGCGCGCGTCCTTGAGGGGGAACGCGCGGTCGATGACCGGCTCGAGCCGACCCGCCGTCACGTAGTCGAGGATCGTGCGGAGCTCGAGGATCGACCCGAGGTTGGTCCCGACGACCCGGAGGTTCTTCGAGTAGACGTGCCGGAGGTCCAGGCGCCCCCAGTGGGTGTCGTGCGAGCCGATCGTCACGAGCGTCCCGAGGCGCGTCAGCGCGTACACCGACTTCTCGAACGTCTCGCCCCCGATGTGCTCGACGACGACGTCCACGCCGCGCTTGTCCGTCCACGTCCGCACGGCGTCGACGAAGTCCTGGGTGCGGTAATTGACCACGCGCTCGGCCCCGAGGGCTCGCGCGAACTCGACCTTGTCGTCGCTGCCGACGGTGGTGATGACCCGCGCGCCCACGAGACGGGCGATCTGGATCGCGGCGCTGCCGACGCCGCTGCCGGCCGCCTGGACCAGCACCGTCTGGCCAGGCCCGAGCCCCGCCCGGGCGACGAGGGCGTGCCAGGCGGTGAGCATCGCGAGCGGGAGCGCGGCGCCCGCCTCGAACGCGATCGCCTCGGGCAGCGGCAGGATGTTGGCGGCGGGCGCTCTCACGAGCTCGGCGTAGCCGCCATCCTTGTGCGCACCGAGGTAGCCGTACTTCACGCAGACGGTCCGCTCGCCGCGCACGCAGTACTCGCAGCCCCCGCACGCGAACCCCGGGAAGATGATGACCCGCCGGCCCCGCCCGAGCCCCTTCACCCCGGCGCCCAGCGTCTCGATCGTCCCGGCCACCTCGCAGCCGTTGACGTGGGGCAGCCCCTCGGGCGGTGGGAAGCGGCCGTCGAGCAGGAGCATGTCCACGTGGTTGAGCGCGCACGCCCGCACGCGCACGACGACGTCGTCGGGCCCCGGCGCGGGGTCCCGATAGTCGTCGTACAGGATCTTCTCGGCGCCTCCGTGCTCCTTGAAGAACGCCGCTCTCACGCGCGGCCTCCTCTCAGAACGGCACCTCGGTGCGCTCGTCCTTCACGCGCCTGGCCTTGTGGTCCCACCGGGGCAGGGACCCCGGCTCGCCGACCTCGACCGTCACGCGGATCCCGAGCCCGGTGCGCAGATCGTCGGCGAGGCGCGCCGTGAGCCCCAGGCACTCGGCGCGCGACAGGGACGGCGAGGGGTCGATGCGGACCAGGACGTCGTCGAGTCCCGCGTGACGCCTGAAGACGATTTGAAATTCGTCGACGCCACTGTGCGGCCGTACCAGCTCTTCGACGCGCCGCGGGTAGACGATCACCCCACGAATCTTCTTCATGTCGTCGAGCCGCGCGAGGACGCCGCCCTCGAAGGCGAGCAGCGTGCGGCCGCACGGGCACGTCCGCTCGGCGACCTGGACCACGTCGCGCGTGCGGTACCGGAGGAGCGGCATCGCCTTCCGGTAGAGGCTCGTGAAGACCAGCTCGCCGCGCCCGCCCGCGCCGACCGGCCGATCCGCGTCGTCGAGGACCTCGGGATAGCAGTAGTCCTCGTGCACGTGCACGAGCCCGGCGCGCGCGTCGCACTCGAACCCCCACGCGGCGATCTCGGTGAGCCCGGGAAGGTCGAACGCCTTCGCGCCGAACGCCGCCTCGATCTTCGCCTTCGTCGCGGGGATCGAGGCGCCCGGCTCGCCCGTGTGCCACGTGATTCGGACCTTCGTCTGCTTCGCGAGGTCGATCCCCTTCTTCGCGGCGACCTCGGCGAGGAAGAGCGCATAGGACGGCGTGCAGCCGAGCACCGTGATCGGGTAGGCGAGCAGCGCGTCGATCCGCGCATCGGTCGTGAGCCCGCCGACCGGGAAGACGAGGCAGCCCAGGTCCTGGGCCGCGTAGAAGCCCGACCAGTACCCGATCCACGGCCCGTACGAGAACGCGGCCATGACCACGTCGCACTTGCGGACGCCGTACGCGTAGAGCGAGCGCGCGTAGGAGTGGTAGAAGCCGTACCAGTCCTCCCGGGTGTCGAGGAACGCGAGCGGACGGCCCGTCGTCGCCGACGTCATGTGGACGCGGAGCACGTCGGCGAACGGCACGGCGAGGACGTCGCCCCACGGTGGGTTCGCCGCCTGGTTCTCCTTCAGCTCGTCCTTGGTCGTGAACGGCAGCGTGCACAAGTCGTCGAGGGTCCGGACCGCGTCGGGCGTGACCCCCGCCGCCTTGAGCTTCCTCCGGTAGAACGGGCTGTGCGCGTAGGCGTGCCGAACCTCGGCCCTGAGCAGCCGCGCCTGCAGTCGCCTCATCTCACCGCGCGAGGCGCGCTCCCGGCGTGGCTCGAGGTAGCGGGAGGCCATGGAGGGCGGGGTCAGGAGGACTGGAGCAAGTCGCTCATGCGATTGAAGAACTGGTCGGCCATCATCTTCGACACCCCGCCGAGCATCCGCTGGCCGACCCCGGCGATCAGTCCGCCCACCTGGACGTCG
>QHSA01000029.1 GCA_003220315.1 Candidatus Rokuibacteriota bacterium | reverse complement strand
AGCGCATCGTGGAGACGAGCCAGTCGTTCCTCGTGACGGTCGCTCGTACCGGCGTTGGGACGGGCACGGTCGCGTCGGCGCCCGCGGGAATCGACTGCGGCAGCGTGTGCTCGCGGACGTTCGGCGCGGGCGCCGTCGTGACGCTCAGGGCGACGCCGGCGGCGGGCAGCGTCTTCACGGGCTGGAGCGGCGGCGGCTGCTCAGGCACCGCTCCCTGTACGGTCACCGTGGCGGGCGCGACCAGCGTGAGCGCCGCTTTCAGCGTCGCGACCGTCGCCCTGACCGTGGCGAGGACCGGTTCCGGCAGCGGCGTGCTCAAAAGCGAGGACGGCGGTATCGGCTGCCCGGTGACCTGCGCTGCCACCTACGCCCCCGGTACCACCGTGACGCTCACGGCCCAGGCCGACCTCGGCTCGAGCTTCGGCGGCTGGGGCGGCGGCGGCTGCTCCGGTGCCGGCACCTGCGCCGTCACGCTCGGCGGCGACACGACGGTGACGGCGACCTTCGTCCTCCAGGGCCTCGTGCTGTCGGTCTCGACCGTGGGGCCGGGCAGCGTGAGCAGCAATCCGGCCGGGATCGGCTGCGGCGCGACGTGCGCGGCCGCGTTCGTCCCCGGCACGACGGTCACGCTGACCGCCTTGACGGCGACCGCCGCGACGTTCTCCGGCTGGAGCGGCGCGTGTGCCGGGACGACCGCGCTCTGCACCGTGCCAATGACCGCCGCCCGGTCGGTCAGCGCGATGTTCGTGACGGCCTTCCCAGGCGCATTCGCCGACGACCCGCTCGCCGCCGGCGCCACCCTCGTCAAGGCCGTGCACGTGACCGACCTGAGGCTGGCGATCGACCGCGAGCGCACCCGACGCTCGCTGCCGGCGTTCGCGTGGGCCGATCCGGTGCTCGTTCCCGGGGTGACTCCGCTCCGGGCGATCCATCTGGCGGAGATGCGGACGGCGTTGACTCAGGCGTACGAGGCGGCGGCACGCACGCCGCCGACCTACAGCGATCCCGAGCTGACGGCGGGCCAGACCTCCGTGCGGGCGGTGCAGATCGCGGAGCTACGCGCCACCGTGCTCGCCCTGCAGTAGGCTCGACGGGTGGTCGGGGTGAGAGGATTCGAACCTCGGGCTCAGGCACCCGAGATCGCTCGTGAAGCCGCGCGAGCGCGGTGGGCGAAGCGGAAGTAGACGCTCGAGAAGTGAGGGTCCCGTGATGAGCTGGCGACCGTTGAACGAGCGTCGAACCACACTCGGCGCTCGTGGTGTTCCATGGGTTGGTCACGCCGAGGGCGTTCCCAGGGGAGAAAGCCTCCAAACGCCCGCCTCGCCAGCGTTCGGGTCTGAGTGTTCCAGAAACTCTTGATCATCCGCTTCACGAAAGGTGCGTTTTGTCCATTTCGCCGGGAACGTTCTGTCCGAGCAAGGGGAGCCCACCGTGGCCGACCGACCACAAACCTATGATTCCACGGGACTCCCGCAACTGGCATTGATTATGCGCCACCACTCGCTATGGGACGAGGCAGGTATCACTCATGATGGCACTATTGGTCCTCCTTCTGGCAGTAGGCGACGCGGAGATCCCGACGCGGGCTCCGGATGGCAGGCGGCTCCTGCAGATCTGCGGCGAAGAGTCCGCGATTGTCCACTTGGTGTGGAATGATGAGCGGCGTGGAGCGTACACCCTGCTCGATCTCCACTCCGGGGCGGTGTTGCTGCCGCCCCTGGTAGTGATGA
Source organism: Candidatus Rokuibacteriota bacterium (assembly GCA_003220315.1). Taxonomy (GTDB): domain Bacteria; phylum Methylomirabilota; class Methylomirabilia; order Rokubacteriales; family CSP1-6; genus 20CM-2-70-11. The sequence continues at coordinate 4,236 of QHSA01000029.1, read as the reverse complement.
CGTACGCGCCCGGGGATGATCGCGACATCACGCACACGTACTTTCGAGGGCGGGACTGGGCGAACGAGGAGTTCACGAGCGCGTTTCCGCAACCCTGTTCGCTGATCCGGAGAGAAGAGCGGGCATGAGTCGGTCACAGATCCTGGTCCTGGCCTCGGCAGGAAATCAAAGCCTGAACTGAAGGAGACGCTAGGACTCGGCGACACCACGGCTTCTCCACATCGTTTCACATCGTAGTCAGCGGCTCTACGCAGATTCAACGTGAACCCTCACCAACAATCCCAACATTGGAGTGATCCTTGATCGTCGGCACGGTGGACGACGACAGCGGGCCGCCCCTCATCCCGTTAGAAGGAACCGCGCGCGCGTCTTCCGGCCCGGCCAGGCGTGCGTGAGAAGACGAACCCGCACAACGGCGGCGCGGCAGGGGTTGTAAAGGTGGTCGGGGTGAGAGGATTTGAACCTCCGGCCCCCTGCTCCCAAAGCAGGTGCGCTACCAGGCTGCGCCACACCCCGCAACACTCAATGCGCCGGGAAGAAAAGTATATCACCCGGTCAGAAAGTGTCGGGCCGCCCGCACCGCCCGCCCGCGGTGGTCCACGCGCGCCTTCTCCTCGGGCGAGAGCTCCGCGAAGGTGCGACCGAGCGGCGGGTAGAGGAAGAGCGGATCGTAGCCGAAGCCGTTCGTCCCGCGCGGCGCGTCGGTGATCACGCCGTCGACGAACCCCTCGGCCGTGTGCTCCCGGCCCTCCGGATCCACGAGGGCGACGACACAGCGGAAGCGCGCCGCCCGCGCCTCGGGCGGGACGCCGCGGAGCGCGTCGAGGAGAAGGGCGCACCGGGCCGCATCGTCGAGTCCGGGGCCGCCGAACCGCGCCGAGTGCACGCCGGGCGCGCCCCCGAGCGCCGCCACCTCGATGCCGGAATCGTCGGCGAGCGCGCACGCCCCGGTGAGCCGCGCGGCGGCGCGCGCCTTCAGGAGCGCGTTGGCGCGGTAGGTGTCGCCCGTCTCCTCGGGAAGCGCCGCGCCCGGCAGCTCGGCGAGCGCGTGGAGCTCGTAGGGGGTGTCGCCGAGGAGCCCGGCGAGCTCGCGCGCCTTGGCCCGGTTCAGCGTCGCGAGGACGAGCCGCGGCCGGGGAGCGTGTTGGACTGACCGCGGTTCGAGCGCCGGCTTGGCCGGCGCAATCGGATCGCTGGCGTCACCGCTGCGGGTGAGCGGTGGGGGGGGTCGGGGGGAGCGGCGTCGCTCCCCCTGACGTCGATTAGAGGGTGAAGACGCGCTCGGCACGCGCGTCGAGGGCGCGGCGCTGCAGGCGAACGAGACGGCGGATGCCGCCCTCCGCGATGGCGAGGAGCGCGTCCAGCCGCGCGCGGCCGAAGGGCACCTGCTCGGCCGTGCCCTGCACCTCCACGAACTCGCCGCCGCCGGTCATGACGACGTTCATGTCCACCTCGGCACTCGAGTCCTCGGCGTAGCAGAGGTCGAGCAACGCCTGGCCCTGGACGACGCCGACGCTGATCGCGGCGACGTGGTCGCGGATCGCCGCCGATGGCTCCTGCCCCGGGATCTTCGCGATCGCGTCGGCCACCGCGACGAAGCCGCCGGTGATCGCCGCGGTGCGCGTGCCGCCGTCCGCCTGGATCACGTCGCAGTCCACCCACACCGTGCGCTCGCCGAGCTTGGCGCGGTCGATGACGGCGCGCAGGGCCCGGCCGACGAGCCGCTGGATCTCCTGCGACCGGCCGCTCGGACCGCGGTTCTCGCGGGGCGTGCGCGTGTTGGTCGAGCGCGGCAGCATCGCGTACTCCGCCGTGACCCAGCCCTGGCCCTGCCCCTTCATGAAGGGCGGCACCTTGTCCTCGAGCGACGCCGTGCAGATCACCTTGGTCGCGCCGAACTCGACCAGCACCGAGCCCTCGGGGTGGAGCAGGAAGTCCCGGGTGACGGTGACGGGGCGGAGCTGGTCGGGCGCGCGGCCGTCGGGGCGGGGCACGGCGCTTACCGCGCCTTCGTCAGCGCGGGCTCGCCGGCGGCGCGGACGCGCTGGTCCCAGTTGCGCTTGTACTCGGCGAGGCCGGCGACGATGGCTCGCGCGATCTCGTCCCGGTGACGCGCATCTTTCAGCCGGCGCTCCTCCTTCGGGTTCGTGACGAAACCGACCTCGATCAGGATGGCGGGCATCGCCGCGCCGCCCAGGACGTAAAACGCCGCCTGCTTGACGCCCCGGTTGCCGATGCGGAGCGACTGCGTCATAGAGTCGTGGACGATCTCGGCCAGCCGCGAGGACTCCGTCTGGAACTCGGACTGGGCGAGATCCCAGAGGATCGTCTTCACGATGTCCTTCGTGGCCCCGCCGCGCCCCGCGGGGCTCTCGAGCTGGACGACGCCGTTTTCCTGCGCCGCGACCTGCCGCGCCTCGCTGTCGGTCGCCTCGGACGAGAGGAAGTAGGTCTCGACGCCGTCGGTCATGGCCTGGCGGTGCGCGTTCGCATGGATCGACACGAACAGGTCGGCGCGGGCGCGGTTCGCGAAGCTCGTGCGGTCCCGCAGGGCGACGAAGGCGTCGGCGTCCCGCGTGAGGAGCACCTTGACACCGAGCCGCTCCTCGGCGAGCTTCGCGGCGCGCCGGGTGACGTCGAGCACGAGCTCCTTCTCCAGGAGGCCGGTCGGCCCCACCGCGCCGGAGTCGTGGCCGCCGTGGCCCGCGTCGAGCACGAGCGTGCGGAGCGGAGTCACCTCCTCCTGCTGCGGCTCGGTCTCGGTCGGACGCGTGAAATCGAGGACGAGGCGATGCGGGTCCGCGAGCGTGCTCGCGCGCGCGGTGCCCGCCACGCCCTCGAAGACGACGCGCAGGAGGGCGTCCCCGCCCGCGCGCTCGACGCGCACCTCGCCCACGAAGCCGTCGCGGATCTCCTCGACCTGCGTCCCCGCGGCGAGGCCGATCAGCCGGATCCGCGCCTCCTTCGCGCCCTGCGCTTCGACGCGGTACGCGAGGGCGCCGGAGGTCTCGACGACGATGCGGGTGAACGACGGGTAGGAGCGGAACCGGAGCTCCTCGAGGGCGACCTCCGGCGCGGGCGCCCTGGGCGCCGCCGGAGCGGCGGCGACGGTCACGCCGGCGGTGAGCCGCGGGAGCACCCGGCCCACGAACGACTCGGGCACCAGCCACACCCCGCGCCTCACCCGGACGGGCGCGTCGAGCACGACCGGCGTCTCGTTCACGAGGATCTGGGACCAGTTGCGGGTGAACGTCACGACGTGTCCCGGGAACCTGAGCCGCGCCCGCATGCTCGTCGGGCGCGCCTCGAACCCGGCGCGGTCCAGGGATTCCGCAAGCCGCCTGAGCTCGACGTAGGGCCGGCCGTCGTGGGTCACCCTGGGCAGCGTGGCGCCCGCCGCTCCCACCGAGATGAGCAGGAGCGCCAGGAAGGCGACGGCGAGACGCATCTGGCTCACGGCGAGGCTAATTCTAGCAACGCGCGGCGCCGGCCAGCGCGCTTTAAATTCGCCTCGCCGAAGGCGAATCCGCGAGCGGCCGGGCCGCGGGGCGCGCCAGCGCGAAGACGAGCAGGCCGAGGCCCACCCATACGGCCTCGCGCACCCGGCGCACCAGGCTGAACGAGACTGCCGTCGTCGATCCGAGGCCGAGCGCGGCGAACGTGACCACATAGCCGCCCTCGAGGGCGCCGAGGCTCGCCGGGATCAGGAACGTGGCGAAGCGGATCGCGGTGCCGAACGACTCGATCACGGTGGCCGTCGTCAGCGAGATGGGGACGCCCAGGAACTTCAAGATCAGCCAGGCCTCGAGCGAGCCAAGCAGCCACGCGACCAGATGGAAGGCGATCGAGAGGACGACCCGCCAGGGGGCGGTCTGGTAGAAACGCGCGAGCACGTCGTCGATGCGCCCGAGCGCCTCGGCATGCCCGTGCTCGACCCCGAGCTGAGCGACGAGCCGCCCGCCCCACGTGAGCATGCCGCGCGTCTGCGCCAGGACGAAGCCCGCGAGCGCGACCGTCTCGAGCGCGAGGAGCCAGAGCATCCCGTACAGCAGAGGAGACCCCGGCAGGGCGCTGGTCCAGGCCAGCGCGATGCCGAGCAGCAGGAAGAGGCCCTGCGCGATCGTGATCGTGGTCTTCGCGACAATCACGGAGGGCACGCTCGCGTCGAGCGGGACCCGGCCGCGGAGGAGCCACGCCTTGACGGCCTCGCCGCCGAGCGCCGCGGTCGGCGTCGCG
>QHSA01000028.1 GCA_003220315.1 Candidatus Rokuibacteriota bacterium | reverse complement strand
GCGCGGAGGCACGGGCCGACTCGGCAGCGTCGTCCTCGCGGCCGTGTTTATCGAGTGGTTCGAGAACGGTATGAACCTGGTCCGCATCCAGTCCTATCTCCAGATGGTTGTGCTGGGCGTGCTGCTCATTTTCGCGGTGGTGATAGATGAGGTCCGTCACCGCTACATCGCCAAGCTCCGCGAGGACTGATCGCGGCCTCGGAGGCGGGCTGGAAAGGACAAGGCGACGTGAAGGAGCCGGTAGCGGTGATCGGGTCTCGGCAATATGGGGTTCCCGATGGCCCGCAACCTCCTGGCCGCGGGACTCCCCCTCGCCGTGCACAACCGCACGCGCGCGAAGGCCGAGCCGCTGGCCGCCGGCGGGGCTGCCGTCGCCGCCTCGGCGGCGGAAGCGGCGGAGCGCGCTCGGATCGTGATCACCATGCTGGCCGACGATCAGGCGATCGAGACGCTGGCCGAGGCGTTCGCTCTCGTCGAGAAGGCCGGGCTGGACCGCCTGGCGGTGCTCGAGACGCTCAACGGCGCGCTCTTCGCTTCGCCGGTCTACCAGACGAACGGCGACGGATGAGCCGGGGCGCCTTCAGCCCGCCCGGGTTCCAGCTCGCGCTCGGTCTCAAGGACATCCGGCTGGTCCTCCGCACGGCCGACCAGCTCGGCGCCCCGATGCCGGTGGCCGGTGTGGCGTATGACCATTTCCTGTCCGCCGCGTCCCGTGGGCGTGGCGGTCTCGACTGGACGGCGGTTTCGGAGGTGGTGCACGAAGCGGCCGGCCTCGCGCCGGCATGGGGGTCCTCCACGTCAGACCCAGTCAACGTGAGGTGAGGCGATGCCGCAAGCGAGCCGGGTCAATCCCTCGGTGATCGACACCCTTCATGCCGCCGGCGAGCGACCGGCCGTCGTCTACCGCTACGCCGGTGACCGGTTCCTCCTCCTCGAGTACGGCGAGATGGTGCTGGATCTGACGATGAACTTCCGCATCTTCGGCCTCAACGAGGCGATCAAGCGGGCCGACATCGATGGCGTGATCGAGACCGTGCCCGCGCTCCGGAGCATGCTGATTCAGTACGATAGCCTCCGCCTGCCGACGCGTGAACTGGTCGAGACCCTGAAGAAGCTCGAGGACGTGATCCCCGCCGTCGACAATCTGAGCATCCCCAGCCGGCGGCTGGAGCTGCCGATGGCGTTCGCAGACCAGTGGACCAGAAGCGACATCGAGCGCTACGTCAAGTACACCCGGCAAGACGCCCCCAACGTGATCAACGGCCACAACATCGAGTACATCGCTAGCTACAACGGCCTCAAGGACGCCGAGGAGGTCGTCCAGTACCTTTGCGCTACCGAATGGTGGAACGCGTGCATCGGCTTCTGGCCGGGGCTGCCCTTCATGTTCCCGCTCGATCCCCGCTATGCGATCGTGACGCCGAAGTACAATCCCACCCGGCCGTGGACGCCCGAGGGCGCGGTGGGGATTGGCGGGCCGTGCGTCGCCATCTATCCCGTGGCCTCGCCTGGCGGTTACCAGCTCTTCGGGCGCACCATCCCGATCTTCGACCTCCAGCAGCGGAACCCCGCGTTCAAGGCGAACCCGATCCTCCTGAAGCCCGCCGATCGCATCCAGTGGGTGCGCGTGACGGACGACGAGTTGGAGGCGATTCGTGCGCGTGTCTACGACGGCACCTATCGGTACAAGGTCGTGGAGTACGAAGCGCTCAATGTCAAGGCCTACCGCCGCTTCCTCGACTCTGTGAAAGACGCGGTGGCGGCGTTCCAGCGGCGCCAGGCAGAGGCCGTCAAGCACATACCGATTCCATAAGGGAGGGGGAGGGTGATGTTCGAGGTTCTCGAAGGCGGCATCCAGACGACCGTACAGGACTTCCCGGGCCGGGTAGGCTACCTCGCCCTCGGCACGTACCCGGCGGGCCCCATGGACCACTTCGCCTTCCGCGTTGCCAACCTCTTAGTGGGCAACTCCCAGGGCACGGCGGCCCTCGAGGTGACGGTGGGCGGGCTCAAGGCCCGCTTCCACGACCGTCGCGTCCTGGCCGTCACCGGCGCGGACATGCACGCGACCCTCAACGGCAGGCCCTTGCGGCTCTGGGAGAGCGTCGGCGTGGAGCCGGGCGACCAGCTCGAGATGAAGACGGTTAAGGCTACGGGGTTCCGGGCCTACGTCGCCGTGAGCGGCGCATTTGATGTGCCGGACTACATGGGGAGCCGGGCGACCTTCACGGTGGGTGGCTTCGGCGGGTTCGAAGGCCGCGGGCTCAAGAAGGGTGACCGGGTCCCGCTCGGTCGCGGCGACGGCATCGACCGGCTGATCGGCCGTCGACTGCGGCCGAGCCTGCGTCCCCCCTACGCGAGCCACTGGGAGATCGAGGCCATGCGCGGTCCCCAGGCCGATCCCGACTACCTGACTCCCGCCGACATGGAGTTCTTCTTCAGCCACGCCTGGAAGGTCGACCGCAACTCCAATCGCATGGGCGTGCGCCTGGAGTCGCACAAGTGGCAATGGGCGCGCACGAGCGGGGGCATCGCCGGCGGCCATCCATCGAACATCCTGGACAATGGCTATGCCGTCTGGACCGTCAACGTATGCGGCGACCAGCCCATCATCCTCGTGGCCGACGGACCGAGCCTCGGCGGCTTCATCTGCAACGCGACCCTCGTCTACGCATCGACGTGGAAAGTGGGCCAGCTCGTGCCCGGCCGCGACACCATCACGTTCAAAGAGGTGACGATCGAGGAAGCCACTCAGAGGGCCCGCGACCTCGACGCGACGATCTCCGAACGTTCCATCGACAGGGGGTAGCAGTATGGCTGCGAAAATCGATATCAATGCCGATATGGGAGAGAGCTACGGACGGTGGACCCTTGGCCACGACGCCGATCTCATGCCCTTCCTCAGCTCGGCCAACATCGCGTGCGGTTATCACGGCGGCGACCCGCACGTCATGCGAACCACGGTTCGTCTGGCCAAGAAGCACGGGGTCGCCATCGGCGCGCACGTCTCCTTTCCGGACCTGATCGGCTTCGGGCGGCGCCGGATGGACGTCTCTCCCCAGGAACTGAAGGACTACGTGACCTACCAGGTGGGGGCGCTCCAGGGCTTCGCGACAGCGGAGGGCGCCAGGGTGGAGCACGTGAAGCCCCACGGGATGCTCTACGTCATGTGCAGCCAGGACCGGACCTATGCCGAGTCCATGGCCGAGACCGTGAAGGAGCTGGACGGCGGGCTCATTCTGTTGCTCACCGGCACGGTCTGGGCGGACGCGGCCCGACGGGTCGGAGTCCCCTTCGTGATGGAGGGGTACATCGACCTCGACTACAACGACCAGGGCCAGCTCATCCTCGAGCGAGCGAAGAAAGCGCGGGATCCCGAGGCGGTTGCCGAGCGTGCCGTCGCGCTCGCAACAGAGGGAAAGGTCCCGGTTCGCGACGGCGGGTGGTTGCCCCTGGCTGCCCGGAGCGTCTGCGTCCACGGCGATGCGGAGAACGCCCCAGCCATCGCCCGCGCCGTGCGGGAGCGTCTTGTGAAGGCCGGGGTCGAGGTCGCGCCGCTCCGCGCCCTCCTCTAATCCGATCTCAGCGGGAGACTAGCCTATGGCGGATCGCGTGGACGTGGTGGCTCCGGTTCCCGGCCTGGTCGCCAGCATCGCGGTGGCGCGTGGCGCCACCGTCGCCGCGGGCGATACGGTGGTGACCCTGCAATCGATGAAGATGGAGATCGCGGTGCCGTCGGATCTGGCCGGCACGGTGGAGGAGGTCCTGGTGGCCGAAGGGCAGGAGGTGGAAATGGGCGCGGTGCTGGCCCGGGTACGGGCGGCGTAGCCGTCCGCGGTGTCGCTCAAGAAGGTCCTCGTCGCCAACCGGGGCGAGATCGCCGCCCGCGTGCTCCGAGCCTGCCGCGAGAGCGGGATCGCCACGGTGGCCGTCTGCTCGGAGGCGGATCGCGACAGCCCCTACACGCGAGTGGCCGACGAGGTGCGGGACCTGGGCGGGGCGAAAGTGACCGAGAGCTACTTGAATCTCGATCGAATCCTCGAGGTCGCGAGCGCTACCGGCTGCGATGCCATCCACCCTGGCTACGGCTTCTTCGCCGAGAACGCCAAGCTCGTGAGGAGGATCGAGGAAACCGGCCTCACGTTCATCGGGCCGAGCAGCGCCAGCATCGCCCTGATGGGCGACAAGCTGGCGGCGCGGCGTGTCGCCGCCGACGCGAGGGTGCCCCTGCTGCCGGGCACAGACGCCGTCGAGAGCCCGGACGACGCTAGCCGCCTCGCCGACAAGCTCGGCTATCCCGTCATCCTCAAGCCTGCCGCCGGGGGCGGCGGGATCGGCATGACCATCTTGCGCGATCCGGCGGGGCTCGAGCGCGCCTACACCGCCGCCGCCCGGCTCGGGCAGGCTATGTTCGGCAGCGGGGCCGTCTACCTCGAGACCTTCCTCACCGGAGGACGTCACGTCGAGATTCAGCTCCTCGCCGATCATCACGGCCACGCTGTCCATCTTGGCGAGCGCGAGTGCTCGCTGCAGCGCCGCAGCCAGAAGCTCGTGGAGGAGACACCCTCGCCCGCCGTGGACGAGCCCCTCCGGCAGGAGATGGCTGGCGCCGCGCTCCGCCTGGCCGGGGCCATCCACTACCACAACGCCGGCACCATCGAGTTCCTGCTCGGGCCTGACGGCCGCTTCTACTTCCTCGAGATGAACACGCGCGTGCAGGTCGAGCATCCGGTCACCGAGATGGTCACCGGGATCGACATCGTCCGCGAGCAGCTCCGCATCGCCGGCGGGCTCCCCCTGAGCGTCGATCAGCGCGACGTCCGTCCGCGTGGTCATGCGATTGAATGCCGCATCTACGCCGAGGACCCCGACCGCAATTTCCTGCCCTCGACAGGGCGGATCAGCGTCTTCGATATCCCGTCGGGCCCGGGAGTCCGCGTCGACGCCGGGATCGCTGCGGGCAGCACGGTCTCGGTCCACTACGACCCCATGCTCGGCAAGGTTGTCGTCTGGGACCACGACCGCCCGCACGCCATCGCTCGCATGCTCCGTGCCCTGGGCGAGCTGCGGGTCGAGGGCGTGCGCACGACGCGTGACTTTCTCCTGAAAGTGATCGACTCGCCAGAATTCCGCGCAGGGCGGCTTCACACGCGGCTACTGGAGGACGTGCTCGTACCCCGGCTCAAGGGGACCTGAGCCGGCGTCGCTTTCAGGCACTCACAATCTCGACCACGCCACCGAACACCCCGGCGCCGCCGCCCGGCCAGGCGTAGCACTCAACGCAGGTTGGAGGCGATCATACGGCGATCTCAGCTCTTCTCGAAGCGCCAGCGCGTAGCGCCCCGTGGAAAGCCCTGGAGCGTCCAGGCGAAGGCCGTGGTCGGGCGCAGAGCCCAGAACGGCCGGAATGAAACGTCGTTTCCCGAAAAGTACTGCGGGTACTTTTCCCTCGAAGCGGCCATGGACTGCGCAGCGAGGGAATGTGACGGATCCGTGACGTACTCGGCAGTGCCTTCCAGGATGATCGCCTCGGCTTCGCTCGAGAGATGGACGGAGATCGACGGGTTTGCCATTAGGTTGCGCACCCACCGCGTCTCCGGCGAACCACCGAAGCAAAGAGCGCCGTCGATCCACACGCCGTCGACGGGCCGCGCATGCGGCCGCGCGTTCGGCCCGACCGTCGTGATCCAGTAATTCGACGCGACCCGGACACGTTCT
>QHSA01000130.1 GCA_003220315.1 Candidatus Rokuibacteriota bacterium | reverse complement strand
CGCCGGCGTTCGCGGCGCTCGTGCCGTACGCGGCGCGCGGCCCGCTCGAGGCCTGGATCCTGCCACGGCAGCACGGCTGCTCGTTCGAGGAGGGACTGACTGCAGAGACCGCGCACGGTCTCGCGCGCCTGCTCTCGGACTACTTTCGCACGCTCGCCACGGGCCTCGGCGATCCGGGCTTCGAGATGGTGCTCCACACGGCGCCGAACCTCCGGTCACGCATATTACAGGGGGACTGGGCGACGATCCGCGACGACTACCACTGGCACCTCGAGATCGTCGTCCAGCCGGAGCAGACGAACCGGGTCGGCGGGATCTTCGTCAACGAGGCGCCGCCGGAGGTCTCGGCCGCGCGCCTGCGCGACGCCTGGCCGCGTGCCGGCGGCTAGCGGCGACGGAGGAGCCACCGTTCGAGCGCGGGCTTTGCCCGCGCAATCCCTCCTGGGGGAGGCGTCGGAGGGAGCCGTCGAGGCCCCCTCCGATTGAGCTAGGGATAGAGCCCCCGCACCCGGTACCCTTCCGCGACGCGGCGGACGCCCTCCATGAGGGCGGCCGTCCTGAGGTCGGTGCCTTCCTTGGCGCCGAGCGCCCACACGCGGTTGAAGGCGCGCGTCATGATCTCCTGCAGCCGTGTCGTGATCTCGCTCTCGCGCCAGAAGTAGTACTGGAGACCCTGGACCCACTCGAAATACGAGACGATGACGCCGCCGGCGTTCGCGAGGATGTCGGGGATCACCGTCACCCCGCGATCGCGCAGGATCGCGTCGGCCTCCGGGGTCGTCGGCCCGTTCGCCCCCTCCGCGACGATCGTTGCCTTGATGCGATCGGCGTTGTCCTCCCGGATCTGAGAGCCGATGGCGGCCGGCACCAGGACGTCGCAGGGCTGCTCGAGGAGCTCGGCGTTCGAGACGGGTTCGGTGCCGGGGAACCCCGCGACGCCGCCCGCCTCGGCGACATGGGCCTCGAGCTGACGGATGTCGATCCCGTGCGGGCTGACGATGCCGCCCTTGACATCGCTCACGCCGGAGATCACACAGCCCTCACGCCAGAGCAGGCGGGCCGCGACGCTCCCGACGTTGCCGAATCCCTGGACGACGACGCGTTGCCCGCGGAGCGGCTGGCCGAGGTGGCGTGCTGCCTGGTAGAGAGCGTACACGATGCCGCGACCCGTCGCTTCCCGCCGCCCGGCCGAGCCGCCGACGATGAGCGGCTTGCCGGTGACGATCCCAGGGACCGTCTTGCCCTGGGTCATCGAGTAGGTATCCATCATCCACGCCATCGTCTGCTCGTCGGTGCCAAGGTCCGGGGCCGGGATGTCGTGGTCGGGTCCGATCACGAGCATGATCTCGACGGTGTACCGACGCGTGAGGTTCTCGCGCTCGGTCACTGACATCGATCGTGGGTTACAGCGAACTCCCCCCTTGGCGCCGCCGTAGGGAAGTCCGGCCAGGGCGCACTTCCAGCTCATGAGCATCGCCAGGGCCGTGACCTCGCCCAGGTTGACGTCGGCGTCGTAGCGGAGACCTCCTTTGGTGGGCCCGAGCACCGTGCTGTGCTGGACTCGATACCCACGGAAAACCTTGGTGTTTCCGTCATCCATGCGCACCGGAATGGAGACCACCAGAGCCCGTCTGGGGTGGCGGAGTCTCTCATGGATGTTCGGTTCGAGGCTTAACCGAGCAGCCACCCGGTCGAGCTGGGCGAGCGCGGTTCGATAGAGCGGGGACTCGAACTCGGATGTATCCGTGATCTCAGCCATTTCGCTTGACAGACCCCCCGGTTGGTGTAAAGTACGACTGAAAAGGTCGCCGATCGAAACGGTCGCCGTTAAGCGAGGGTCAACCAGATGCTCCGCTTCACCAAGCGCGCCGACTATGGCCTGATGGCGATTCATTATATCGCCGTCCATGACGATGTCGGGGCGGTGAGCGCCAAGCGAATCGCCGAGGAGTTCGGTATTCCGCCGGAGCTCCTCGCCAAGATCCTGCAGCGCCTGGCGAAGCGGCGGTTGATCGTGAGCCAGAACGGCCCGAAGGGCGGCTACGTGCTCTCGCGCCACCCGAACAATATCACGGTGGGCGAAGTGATTCGGGCGCTGGAGGGACCCATCAGCATTGTGAGCTGCCTCGACCACGGAGGCTGTCCGCAGGAGCCGCGGTGCAACCTCCGCCGGCCGGTCCAGAAGCTCCAGGCGGCGATCACCCAGATGCTCGACACGATGAGTCTCGCGGAGCTGACGAACGAGGACGTGCCGGACCTTCTGTCGATCCGGGCGTGAGGAGACCGTGCCGATGGCGCTGAAGTTCCCGATCTTCATGGACGCGCAGTCGACGACGCCGTGCGACCCGCGGGTCGTCGAGGCGATGCTGCCCTACTTCACCGAGAAGTTCGGTCATCCCGCGAGCCGCAACCATCCCTTCGGGTGGGAGGCCGAGGGCGCCACGGATGCGGCGCGTGCGAGGGTCGCGCGCCTCATCGGCGCGCGCGACGCCAAGGAAGTCGTGTTCACGTCGGGCGGCACGGAGGCGATCAACCTCGCGCTCAAGGGCGTCGCCGAGATGTACCGCGAGAAGGGCAACCACATCGTGACGACGGCGATCGAGCAGCGGGCGGGGCTCGATACCTGCAAGCGGCTCGAGCGGCAGGGATTCGCGGTGACGTACGTCCCGGTGCAGCCGAACGGCCTCGTGGACGTCGACGACGTGAAGAAGGCGATCACGGACAAGACGATCCTCATCTCGGTCATGTTCGCGAACAATGAGATCGGCACGATCCAGGACATCGCCGCGATCGGCAAGCTCGCGAAGGAAAAGGGGATCATCTTCCATACCGACGCCACTCAGGCCGTCGGCAAGATCCCGATCGACGTCGAGACGATGGGGATCGACCTTCTCTCGTGCACGGCGCACCTGCTCTACGGGCCCAAGGGCGTCGGCGCGCTCTACGTACGGCGTAAAGGGCCGCGCGTGCGGCTCGCGCCCATGATTGACGGCGGCGGCCACGAGCGCGGGATGCGGTCGGGGACCCTGCCGGTGCCGCTGATCGTGGGCTTCGGCCGCGCGGCGGAGATCTGCGAGGAATCCATGCCGGAGGAGCGCGCCCGGCTCGCCAAGCTCCGCGACAGACTTCAAGATACGATCCTCGGGAGCGTGGACGAGGCGTTCCTGAACGGCGACCCGGAGCGGCGTCTGCCGCACAACCTGAACATCTCGTTCGCCTACGTGGAGGGCGAGTCGGTCCTGATGGGGCTCAACAAGGAAACCGCGCTGTCGTCGGGCTCGGCGTGCACGTCGGCAACCCTCGAGCCCTCGTACGTGATCGCCGCGCTCGGCGCGAGCTCGGAGCTCGCCCACTCGTCGATCCGGTTCAGCCTCCACCGGTTCAACACCGAGGAGGAAGGAGACTGGGTGGCTCGGCGCACGATTGAGGTGGTGAGGCGGCTCCGGGACATGTCGCCGCTCTACGAGCTAGCGAAGGAAGGCGTGGACTTGAAATCCATCCGTTGGAAGGCTGAGTAAAGGGGGTCGGATCATGGCGTACAGCGAGAAGGTCGTCGATCACTACAACAACCCGCGCAACGTCGGGTCCTTCCCGAAGGACACGCTGGGCGTGGGTACCGGCCTCGTCGGCGCGCCGGAGTGCGGCGACGTGATGAAGCTGCAGATCAAGGTGAACGTCCAGACCGGGGTCATCGAAGACGCGAAGTTCAAGACGTTCGGGTGCGGCAGCGCGATCGCGTCGTCGAGCCTGGCCACCGAGTGGCTCAAGGGTAAGACGGTCGACGAGGCGGCCAAGATCAAGAACACCGACATCGTGAGCGAGCTGAAGCTGCCGCCCGTCAAGATTCACTGCTCGGTGCTCGCCGAGGACGCGATCAAGGCGGCGCTGGCGGACTGCAAGGAGAAGTGGCTGAAGGCGGGCGCCCCCGCGGCGTCTACCACGTAGGATCGAGGAGGGGAGCGCCTTATGGCGGTCGAGCTGACCGACGCTGCGGCCAAGCAGGTCAAAGAGCTCAAGCGGACTCAGAACCTGTCCGAAAACGTCTTCTTGCGGATGGGCGTGAAGGGTGGGGGGTGCTCGGGGCTCTCGTACTCGCTGGAGTTCGACAGCGAGATCGGGCCACACGACAAAGAGTTCGAGATCGACGGCATCAAGGTCGTTGTGGACAAGAAGAGCTATCTGTACCTCAACGGCACGACACTCGACTATGTGCAGCAGGGGCTGACGGGCGGGTTCACGTTCGTGAACCCCAGCGCCAAGTCGAGCTGTGGATGCGGCACGTCGTTCTCGGCGTAGCCGGGTCGGTCGAACCACCGAGAACGGGCCCGGCGCAGGGCCCGTTCTCATTTTGACGGCGTGAGCGGGAGGGCGTGAGCGACATGGACCACTTCGAAGTCTTCGGGCTTCCGCGGCGGCTCGCCATCGACACGGCGGAGCTGCAGCGGAAGTTCTACGAGCTGTCGCGACGGCACCATCCGGACTTCCATCAGACGGCGCCGCCCGAGGAGCAGGCGCGGGCGCTCGAGGCCTCCGCGAGGCTGAACGCCGCCTACCGCGCCCTCCGCGACCCGATCCTGCGCGTCGAGTACCTCGTGCGCCTCGAAGAGGGTCGCGACACGAAGGAGGGTGCCACGGTCAAGCCGAAGGCGCCGCCCGAGTTGCTGGAGGAGATGTTCGAGATCCAGGAGGCGCTCGCAGAGGCGAAGGCGGGCGGGCTCGACGGGGCCGGCCGGGCGGTGCTCGTCGCCCAGCGCGACCGCCTCACGGCGCGGTTGCGGGACGAGGAGGCCCGGCTCGTCGGGCCGCTCAGCCAGCACTGGGACGCTTCTCCGCCCGCGGCGCGGCAGCGCGGCCTCGCGGCGATGAAGGAATCGCTGGCGATCCGCGCGTACCTCCGCACGGTGATCGACGACCTGACCGATGCCCTCGGAGAGAACCAGGAAGGCTATGTCACGAATCGTCGGCATTGACCTCGGGACCACGAACAGCCTCGTCGGGTACGTCGACGAGACGACGGGACTCCCGCGCGTGATCCCCGACGCGGAGGGGCGCGTCCTCCTGCCGTCGGTGGTGTCGTTCACGCGGGAAGGCGTCCTCGTCGGGGAGGCGGCCAAGCGGCTGCTCGTCCGGCGGCCCGCGACGACGATCTATTCCGTCAAGCGGCTCATGGGGCGAGGGTACGAGGACATCAAGGAGGAGCTCTGCTACCTCCCGTTCAAAGTCGCCCCGTGCGACGGGATCGTGAAGATCCAGGTGGAGGACCGGGAGGTGACGCCGCCGCAGGTGTCGGCGATCGTGCTGAAATCGCTCAAGGAGCGCGCCGAGCAGCACTTCGGGGAGCCGATCGAGAAGGCCGTCATCACTGTCCCCGCCTATTTCAACGACAGCCAGCGCCAGGCGACGAAGGACGCGGGACGGATCGCCGGCCTCGACGTCGTTCGAATCGTGAACGAGCCGACCGCGGCGTCACTCGCCTATGGACTGCACCGTCTCAAGGAGGGCGTGATCGCCGTCTACGACCTCGGGGGCGGGACGTTCGACATCTCGATCCTGCGCGTGAAGGACGGCGTCTTCGAGGTGCTCGCGACCAACGGTAATACGCACCTCGGCGGCGACGACTTCGACCGCGCGATCGTCGTCTGGCTCCTCGACGACATCCGCTCCAAGCACGGCGTCTACCTCGGACGCGACAGCGAGGCGATGCAAGAGCTACGCCTGGCGGCCGAGGCAGCCAAGATCCGCCTGTCCGTGGACGAGCGGGCGGCACTCACGATCCCGTTCGACGGATTCACCTACCACCGCGAGATCGCGCGCACCGAGCTGGAGGAGCTGATCGGGAAGCTCGTCGATTCGACGCTCGGGCCGTGCCGGGTGGCGCTCGCCGACGCCAGTCTCGGCTCGTCGGACATCGGTGAGGTCGTCCTGGTCGGTGGCTCGACACGGGTGCCGCTCCTCCGTCGCCGCGTCCGGGAGCTGTTCGGCAAGACGCCGCACAGCCAGCTCAACCCCGACGAGGTCGTCGCGCTCGGTGCCGCGGTCCAGGCGCATATCCTGGCGGGCGGAATCACGAGCATGCTGCTCCTCGACGTGACGCCGCTGTCGCTCGGGATCGAGACGCTCGGCGGCATCGTGAGCGCGCTGATCCCGCGCAACACGACGATCCCGACGAGCGCGCGCGAGATGTTCACGACGTCGGTGGACGGGCAGACCATCGTCGACCTGCACGTGGTCCAGGGAGAGCGCGAGCTCGCCAAGGACTGCCGCTCCCTCGCCCGCTTCGAGCTCTCCGGGATCGACCCGATGCCGGCGGGGATGCCGAAGATCGAAGTCACGTTCCTCATCGACGCCAACGGGATCCTGCAGGCTCAGGCGAAGGAGCTGCGGACCGGGAAGGCCGCGGCGATCGAGGTGAGGCCGACCTACGGGCTCACGGAGGCCGAGGTCGAGCGGATGGTGGAGGAGTCGTTCGCGTACGCAGAGGCCGACGTCGAGGCGCGGCTCCTGATCGAGACGCGCAATGAGGCGGACACGGTGATCACCCACGTCGAGCGCGCCCTGCGCCAGGGGGGTGAGCTCGTGTCCGGCGACGAGCGGGAGTCCATCCGGGCGGCGCTCGAGGAGCTCCGGCGGGTCCGCGCGGCCGACGATCGGGAGCAGATCCGTGAGAAGACCACCGCGCTGAATCGCGCGACCGAGCACCTCGCGGAAGTCATGATGGACGCGGCGCTCAAGGGAGCGCTCGGCAGCAAGCGCGCGGCGGAGATCATGGAGTCGAAGTGATGGCGGTCTACAAGGTCACGTTCCTGCCCATGAACGTCACGGTGGAGGTGGACCCGGCCAAGTCCCCGCTGCAGGAGGACGGTCTGCCCGGCTCGATCCTGGACATCGCGCTCGGGAACAACATCGACCTGCAGCACAACTGCGGTGGCAAGTGCGCCTGCACGACGTGCCACGTGATCGTCCGGTCGGCGGCGGAGAACCTCTCCAAGATGGAAGAGGACGAAGAGGACCGGCTGGACACCGCCGAGGGACTGACCCTCCATTCGCGGCTGGGATGCCAGGCGGTCGTGGGCGGCGACGTCGTCGTCGAGATCCCGCCGTCCGGACGCGGCGGCCACAAGGCCCCCGACTAGACCGGCGGAGAGGGCGCGTATGAGCTTGACCTGGAGGGATGCCGAGGAGATCGCGATCGCCCTGAGCGAGCGATATCCGGACACGGACCCGCTCACCGTGCGGTTCACCGACCTGCACCACCAGGTAACGGAGCTGCCCGGCTTCTCGGACGACCCGAAGGCGTCGAACGAGAGCATCCTGGAGGCGATCCAGATGGCCTGGCTCGACGAGTACCGGGACCGATGATTCCCGGCAGATCTGGGCGTCCTCTTCGAATACGACTGCAACGACCGCGGTCCTCGGAGGGCGCCCGGCTCCCCCTGATCACCGGTCCGGCGTCGCCGTATGTTCCGTTACCAAGTGACGACGCGGTCGGCCGCGAAGACGAGGTCGAGCAGTTGACCGCACGAGAGATCGGCCCCGACCCGACGCACGAGGACACCGGCGGGCAGGGCGGCGGGTGTGGGAGCGCCGGGAAGGAGGGCGACGGTGACGTCGTCGCCGGCCCGGACCTCCTGGGCGATGACCGTCAGCGGGAGGCTCACGTCCGCGCCCTTCAGGAGATGGAGGACCGCCGCCATCAGAAGACCAGGGCGCGCCGGCTCTGCCGGACGAGGTCGGCGATGCGCTCGAGGCTGACAGGGACGATGGGGTGCCCGTCGGCGTTCCAGTCGGCGTCGGCGGGCACCGCCGTCTCCTCGACGTGGAAGGGGATGCCGAGCGCCTTGAGGCTCGCACGGAACTTCGCGATGTCGTCGCCATCGACCAGCTCGTCCGTGTCGGCGTCGAGCAGGTGCACGCCGGGGCCTCGGAGCACGAACGTCACCTCGTTCTCACCGGACACGACGCCGAGCCCGATGCGCATCGCCTCGTTGGCGCGGTGCGAGACGCGCGGGTCGAGCCCGATCACGACGAGCACAGGCTGGTCGTCGGCCACGGGGTCAGTTGAGCGCGATGAAGCGGTCGGTACCGTTGATCAGGTCGGTGAGCACGACCAGACCACAGTACGTGAGGCGGTCCGAGTCGCGCAACGGGATGCCGCGCTTCTGGCATCCATACGCGCACACGAACAGCTTGGCTCCCCGTTCGGGCAGGGCGCGGATGCGCGGGTCGTCGAGCGCGCGCACGCCCTCGTCGATGAGGTAGACGTAGACGTCGGCGCCTCGGTCGAGCGCCGTCTGCGTGAGCCCGACGGCGGTCTCGAGGTTGGGGTGCTCGAGCCCCGTGGACAGGAGCACGCCGAGTTTCTTCTTCGTGAGATCCATCGCGCATCGAGCGTAGCATCGTAGAAAATGGAGAGCAACCGAATGAACCGCGTGTACCTCGATCACAACGCGTCCACTCCGGTCCACCCGGAGGTCCTCGCCGAGATGCTTCCGTACTTCGCCGAGGTCTTCGGCAACCCGTCGAGCATCCACGCCTTCGGCCGCGAGGCGCGGGACGGCCTCGACCGCGCGCGCGAACGCGTGGCGCGCTTCCTCCGTGTCTCGCCGCAGGAGATCGTGTTCACCTCGGGCGGGACCGAGTCGGACAACTTTGCGGTGAAGGGGCTCGCGTACGCGCGTGGCACGGGGCATCTGATCACGTCGAAGGTCGAGCACCACGCCGTGCTCCGCACGTGCCAGGCGCTCGAGGCACAGGGGTTCGACGTCACCTACGTCGGCGTCGACGCGTACGGGATGGTCGACCCCGACGACGTCCGCCGTGCGATCCGGTCCGACACGATCGCGATCAGCCTCATGCACGCCAACAGCGAGGTGGGGACGCTCCAGCCGATCACCGCGATCGGGCAGGTCGCGCGCGAGCACGGGGTTCCGCTCCACGTCGACGCCGTGCAGACCTTTGGCAAGATCCCGCTCGACGTCGACGCCCTCGGGATCGACGCGCTGTCGTTCTCGAGCCATAAGATCTACGGCCCGAAGGGCGTCGCCGGCCTCTACGTCCGCAAGGGCACCCGCATGGTCGCGATCCAGCACGGCGGCGAGCACGAGCGGCGGCGGCGCGCGGGCACCGAGAACGTGGCGGGCGTCGTCGGCCTCGGCAAGGCGGTGGACGTGCGGGCGCGCGACATGCACGCCGAGGCCGAGGGCCTCACCGCGCTGCGGAGCCGCCTGATCGACGGTGTTGTCGGCCCCGTGCCGGACGTGCGGCTCTCCGGCCACCCCGTCGAGCGGCTGCCCGGGACGGCGAGCTTCCTCTTCCGGCACGTCGAGTCGGAATCCATCGTCCTCGGGCTGGACCTCAAGGGCATCGGGGTGTCGGCGGGGTCGGCGTGCACGGCGGGCAACGTGGAGCCCTCGCACGTGCTCGTGGCGATGGGCGTCCCGCTCGACTGGGCGATGGGCGCCGTGCGTTGCTCGCTTGGGCGCACGACGACGGCGGAGGACATCGACTACGTGATCGAGTGCGTGGAGCCGCTGGTGCGGAAGCTGCGGCAAGTGATGCCGGTCGGCGCCGCATGAGGTACAGCCCGACGCTCGTGGACCATTTCCTCAACCCGCGCAACGCGGGCCTCATGCGTGACCCCGACGGGGTCGGCGAGGACGAGTACGTCGGCTGCGGCGACCTCGCGCGTTTCTTCCTGCGGGTGCAACACGACCGGGCGGTCGAGGTGCGCTTCCAGACGTACGGGTGCGGCCCCACGATCGCGGCCGCGAGCGCCGCGAGCGAGCTCTGCCGGGGGCGAACCGTGGACGATCTCTGCCAGCTCAAGGCGGAGGAGGTCGAGGGGGCGCTCGAGTGGCTGCCCGAGGACCGCAAGCACTCTGCCGAGATCGTGGCGGGAGCGCTCCGGGCCGCGGCCCGCGACCACCTGAGCCGAGGACGACGCGGTGTTTGACGCGCTCCGCCGCGACATCCGGGCGGTGCGCGAGCGTGACCCGGCCGCCCGGTCGGCGCTCGAAGTGCTGCTGTGCTATCCGGGCGTGCATGCCCTCGTCTTCCACCGGCGGGCCCGCTGGCTCTGGGATCACGGGTGGCTCACGACGGCGCGCCTCATCTCGCACGTCGCGCGGTTCATCACCGGCATCGAGATCCACCCGGCGGCGACGATCGGTCCCGGTCTCTTCATTGACCACGGCATGGGCGTCGTGATCGGGGAGACCGCTGAGGTGGGCGCGAACGTCACGTTGCTCCAGGGCGTGACACTGGGCGGGACAAGTCTCAAGCGTGAGAAGCGCCACCCGACCCTCGGCGACAACGTCGTCGTCGGTGCCGGCGCCAAGGTCATCGGCGCGTTCAGGATCGGCGACGGCAGCCGCATCGGCGCCGGGTCCGTGGTCGTTCGCGAAGTGCCGCCGAACTCCGTTGTGGTGGGTGTTCCGGGCCGGGTAACATACCGTGACGGTCAGCGGGTGGCCGGGGAAATCGACCTGAACCAGACGGACCTCCCGGACCCGGTGAGCAAGGCGATCGAGCAGCTCGTCGAGCGGATCCGCGTGCTGGAAGCCGAGCTCGAGACGCTGCGTAAGAAGACGGAGGAGGAGCGCCGGTGACTCCGAAGGACGTCCTGAGCCTCAAGGAAGCCTCGACCTACCTCGCCATGGACGAGACTACCCTCGTGCGCCTGGCGACGGAGCGCCGCATTCCGTCGCTCCAGCTCGAGGGACGCTGGGTCTTCTCGAAGAAGTCGATCGACAAGTGGCGGAGCCAGCAGCAGCGGCGGACGTGATCCCGCGCGAGCTCGCCTGGTCGATCCTCACCGAGTTCACGAAGAGCGATAGCCTCCGCAAGCACGCCCGCGCCGTCGAGGCCTCGATGCGCACCTACGCGGCGAAGTACGGCGAGGATCCAGACACGTGGGGTGCGGCGGGCACGCTCCACGACTTCGACTACGAGATGCACCCGCGCGCCCCGCACCATCCCGTGAAGGGCGCCGAGATTCTCCTGGCGCGCGGCGTACCGCAGCGGATCGTGTACGCGGTCCTGGCCCACGCCGACTATTCCGGGATGCCGCGCGTCTCACTCCTCGACCGGGCCCTGTACGCGTGCGACGAGCTGTCGGGTTTCGTCCACGCGGTGGCGCTCGTGCGCCCCGGTCGCACCATCACCGGGCTCGAGCCGCCGTCGGTCAGGAAGAAGCTCAAGGACAAGGCGTTCGCGCGCACCGTGAACCGCGACGACGTCTACCGCGGCGCCGCCGAGCTCGGCGTCGATCTCGACGCGCACATCGCCTTCGTCATCGGCGCGCTGACCGCCGTCGCCCCGGACATCGGCCTCGCCCGGGCGTGACGCCGTGGCCCGGCCAGATACGCCTCGCGCGATCGCGCATGTCGACATGGACGCGTTCTACGCGTCGATCGAGCAGCGCGACAGGCCCGAATTGCGGGGACGGCCGGTCATCGTGGGCGCCGACCCGAAGGGGCGCGGCGTGGTCTCGGCGGCGTCGTACGAAGCGCGCCGATTCGGGGTGCGCTCGGCGATGCCGATCTCCCGCGCCGCCAGGCTCTGCGCCCACGCCGCCTTCCTCCCGGTGGACATGGCGAAGTACCGGGCCGTCTCCGTGCAGGTCATGGGCATGCTCGCCGACTTCTCGCCGCTCGTCGAGCCCGTGTCGGTCGACGAGGCGTTTGTGGATCTCACCGGGACCGAGGGGCTCTTCGGGAGTGCACTCGACGCCGTGCGCGCGATCAAGCGGCGGATCCGAGAGGAGACGTGCCTCACCGCCTCGGCCGGTCTCGCGTCGAACAAGTTCGTCGCGAAGGTCGCCTCCGAGCTCGAGAAGCCTGACGGCCTCGTCGCGGTCGCGGCGGGCGGGGAGGCCCGCTTTCTCGCCCCGCTCCCGGTCGAGCTGATCTGGGGTGTCGGGCGTGTGACGGCGAAGGCCCTCCGAGAGCTCGGCCTCACCACGATCGGCCGGCTCCAGAGTGTCCCGCGCTCCGTGCTGGCCAGACGCTTCGGGAAGCACGGCGAGCACCTGCACGACCTCGCCCTCGGTCGTGACGCCCGACCTGTCGAGCCCTTCGGTCTTCCGAAATCGGTCGGTGCCGAGGAAACCTTCGGCACTGACTCGACGGACCCCGACCTCCTCCGGACGACGCTTCGATCCCAGGCAGAGCGGGTCGCCGCCGAGCTGCGGGAAGGGGGCTTCGCGGCGGCGTGCGTCACGCTCAAGCTCCGGCTGGCGCCCTTCGAGACGCACACCCGGAGCGCTACCGGGGCGCCGACGCAGGACGGGCTCGAGCTCTACCGCCGGGCGCGCGGACTCCTGGAGCGCGAGCGGGTGACGCGCCCGGTGCGCCTCATCGGCATCTCGGCCGGGCGTCTCGGACCCGCGGGAGTGGGCCAGCTCGGGCTCTTCGATCCCCACGCCGTGCGCCGCGAGCGGCTCGCGCGGGTGATCGACCGACTCACGGCGCGCTTCGGCGAGGGCGCCGTGATCCCCGCGACCCTCCTGCCGCGCAAGGGCGATATAATCCCGTCCACCTAATCGCTCGCGAGGAGCGACGTATAGCGCCGAGGCGACCGCTGGAGACCGTCGTGCTCGCTCCCGAGATTCGTGGCCACCGTGCCTGGATGCGGGGCACGATCTCGGAGTCCGACTGGATGGTGCCCTTCCCGCCGGACGCTCTCGACGAGCTGGAGGGAGCGCTCCGCGAGCTTCGCCGGGATCCGCTCCCGCTCCTGCTCCTCGCGCCGACGCAGTTCGCCCTGTCCGCCTGCGCATCGGTCATGACCGCCGTGGATCACAAACTGCGCCGCGGCGTCGGCCTCGCCGTGGTCGACCGCATCCCGGTGGAGCGCTTCTCGGTGGAGGAGAATCGCGCACTCTACTGGCTGCTGGGGTCGCTGCTCGGCCGGCCGGTCGCGCAAAAATGGGACGGCACGATGATCTACGACGTCAGGGACACGGGGAAGCCGCTCGAATACGGGGTGCGCCGCTCCGTGACCAACCTGGAGCTCCAGTTCCATACCGACGCTCCGTGGCTCGCCCTGCCTCCCGAGCGGGTCGGGCTCTACTGTCTGAATCCAGCGCGTGAGGGCGGGGTGAGCCAGGTCGTCAGCCTCGCCACCGTGCATAACGAGCTGCAGCGCCGGCATCCCGACCTCCTCCCACGGTTCTATCGTCCGTTCCCCTGGGACCGGCAGGCCGAGCACGCGCCTGGTGACGACAAGGTCGCTTGGCGGGCGATGTTCCGCTCTGATGGCCGCGACCTCGTGGCCCGCCACAACGAGGCGCTGGTCGTGAATGCCGAGGCGCTGACCGGCACGCCGCTGGACCCCGAGGGGAGAGAGGCCCTGGTCGCAATGCGCGCCATCGCCGAATCGCCCGAGCTCCGCGTCGAGTTCACCGTCGAGCGAGGCCAGATCCAGTACCTCGACAACCTGTCGGTCGCCCACAGCCGTACCGCGTTCCAGGACGCCGGAGAGCCCCATCTCAAGCGCCACCTGATCCGCCTGTGGAACCGTAGCGAGGGGCGTCAGACCTTCCACGGGTAGTCCGTACCCAGGGGTACCGGTTTGCCATCGGCCGGCCGCTTCGGGTAGACTCGCTGAACAGCGATTCATTTCTCGCGGGGAGAGTTCCGATGGAGCGCCCGATCGCCTACGACAAGCTCGCGCGGGAAGACCGGTGGATACGGATGCGCGCCCGCGAGGTCGCGGAGCTGAAGGTCGCGCAGGGGTTCCCGCCGTTCGCCGATCTCTCGACCCCGGACTCGATCCGGGAGCGCGTCCACGGGATCCTCGTGGGTGAGATGCAGGCGATGGAGGGCGCGGGGCGGACCGTCTGCGACTTCCCCGACGTGCCATGGGAGTTCACGATGGACATGGCGCGCCAGGTCTGGGACGAGTCGCGCCACGTCGAGATCTACCTGCGCCTCCTCGAGCATCTGGGCGGGTATCCCGGCGAGTTCCCCGAGACCACGATCCTCTGGCGCTGCGCCTGCGCCGAGGACGCCGCCGCGCGCGTGGCCGGCGTCAACCGCGGGCTCGAGGGGCTCGCGTGCGACGTCTTCAACCAGCTCGTCCACATCGCGCGGAAGATCGGCGACCCGATCCTCGAGCGCGCCGTCGAGTTCGTCCTCGCCGATGAGATCACCCACGTCCGGATGGGGTCCAAGTGGCTCACGAAGCTCACCGAGGGGGATCCCGAGCGCCGGCGCAAGGCGATCGAGTTTCAGGAAACCATCGATGAGCGCTTCAACCTCGGCGGGGTCCGGCGGGAAGGGGACCACGAGGCCGTGTCGATCTCCATCGCGACGGACGTCCGGCGCATGGCCGGCTTCACCGAAGAGGAGATCGAGCGCCTCGTCAGGACGACCCAACGGTCGCAGGTCTACTAGCGCGTGGCGCACCCGCTCGCGGGCCACTTCTCGGTCGACCACTCCGCCCGCCTGATGCGCAACTATCGCTACGCCGTCGAGCGGGCGATGCGGGCCCTGGGCGGCTGGATTGCTCTCACGCCCGAGCTCTCCGCGAAGCTTCTGATGGGGCGTCACGTCTGGGACCTCGCCCAGCAGGCGGACGCGTTCGGCAGGCGCCTGCCCGAGCTGCGCGCCCACACCCAGGTCTCGGAGCCGGCGAGCGAGCGGGTCGTCGCCTTCATGGACGCCGTCGAGGAGCCGGCGGCGCCCGGGCAGACCGTCGAGCGGCTGGTCGGTGTTTACCGGGTCCTCAAGCCACACCTCCTGTCGAGTTACCACGATCATCTGGTCCGGGCCAACCCGGTCTACGAGCCGCCGACGCGTCGCCTTCTCCTGCGATGCATTGACGATGAGCGGCGGCACATCGCGGCCGGCGAAACCGTCCTCGGCCATCTCTGCGCCCCGGCGCTCGCGGAGCGTGTGCTCGCCTGGCAGCGAAGGCTCGAGGCGTTGGTCGAGGCGGCTGGTGGGGTGACGGGCGAGGGGTTACCGCCGGCTCCACCCGACACCGCCCAGACGCCGATCGAAACGAGCGACGACGCGCGCGAGTTCGTCCGGCTCGAGAGGCCCGTGGCGAGCTGGCCGATGCCGGAGGACCTGCGCGAGGCCCTCGACTCCTTCGGCGAATCGCTGCGCGCACGGAATCTGGCGGCGGTCGCTCATTGGCTCGCGGCTGGCGTCTCGCCCGACCCCGCGCGCGACGCGCTCACCGGGGCGACGCTGACGAGCCAGCGTCTCGTCGCCTTTGCGAGGCTCGGGCACCAGCGCCTCGTGAAGTGGCGGCTCGAGGGGCCCGACGCCGCGGTCACGGTCCTCGCCCGGTGGGCGCCGGGGCCGGACGGCTGGCGCGTTGCCTTGCTCGACGTCGGCCGGATCGAGGTGCTTCGACCCGCTCTTCCGCGTCATTGATTCGTACCGTCCTGGTTGCGAATCGGGGGGAGATCGCACGGCGCGTGTTCCGCGCCTGCCGGCGGCTGGGCCTCGGGACCGTCGCCGTCTTCTCCGAGGCCGACGGCGAGTCGCTCCATGTCAGGGACGCCGATCGGGCCATGGCGATCGGCCCGGCGCCGGCTCGCGAGAGCCATCTCAGCATTGACCGGATCCTCGAGGCAGGCGCGCGCGAGCCACGCCGATACGGTTCATCCCGGATACGGTTTCCTGTCCAAGAACTGGCGATTCGCCGAAGCGTGTCAGCGCGCGGGCCTGACCTTCGTCGGCCCGTCACCCGACGCGATCCGCCGGATGGGCGACGAGACCGAGGCGCGGCGGCTCATGGCCGCCGCCGGAGTGCCGGTGGTGCCGGGGAGCCATGAGACAACGGCCCATGCCGTCGAGGCCGAGCGGGTGGCTTGCGAGATCGGATATCCGGTCATGCTCAAGGCGGCGGCGGGCGGCGGAGGCATCGGCATGGCGCGGGTGGACAAGGCCGGGGAGCTGCCCACGGCGTTTGCCATGGCGACCAGGCGCGCCCAGGCCGCGTTCGGTAGGCCCGACGTTTACGTCGAGCGCTACCTCGAGCGCCCGCGTCACGTCGAGATCCAGGTGTTCGGCGACGGCGCGGGAACCGTCGTCCATCTCCACGAGCGCGACTGTTCGATCCAGCGTCGCCACCAGAAGCTGGTCGAGGAGTCGCCGGCGCCGAATCTGGCGCCGACGATCAAAGATGGCCTCGCGCGCGCGGCGGTCGCGGGAGCACGGGTGATCGACTACGTCAACGCGGGGACGATGGAGTTCCTCGTGGACACGGCGGGCGGCTTCTACTTCCTCGAGATGACTACGCGGCTTCAGGTCGAGCACCCGGTGACCGAGGAGGCGACCGGGCTCGACCTCGTCGTGGCGCAGCTCCTTGTCGCCGCGGGCGAGCGGCTGCCCTGGCGCCAGGAGGAGATCGCGCCGCGCTACGCCGCGATCGAGTGCCGAGTGTATGCTGAGGACCCAGCGAAAGGTTTCCTGCCCTCGCCAGGCCGGGTGGAACGGCTCGAGCGGCCCTCGGGCGAGGGGATCCGGATCGAGTCCGGCGTCGAGGCGGGCAGCACGGTCCCGATCCACGACGACCCGCTGCTGTTCAAGCTCATCACCCGCGGCGCCTCGCGCGCCGAGGCGATCGAGCGGATGGCGGCGGCGCTCGAGCGCGCGCGCGTCGAGGGCGTGAAAACGACGGTGCCGTTCCTCCGTCGCCCCCTCGCGAGCGACGCGTTCCGTGTGGGACGGGTGCACACGCAGATGATCGAACAAGGAGCGTTCAATGGCTGAGGAGATCAAGGCGCACATCACGGGGGTCGTGTTCCAGATCGCCGCGAGGCCGGGCGAGCGGGTTGCCGCCGGCGACGCAGTGATCGTCCTCGAGTCCATGAAGATGGAGATCCCCGTAGAGGCACCGCGGGCGGGCGCGGTCAAGGAGATCAAGGTCCAGGAGGGTCAGACCGTCCAGGAGGGCGACGTCGTCGCCGTGCTGGAGTAGGGAAGGCTCGATGAGCGTCGAGACGATCCGGGGACTCTACGACTATCATCGGTGGGCGAACCGGCGGCTGTTCGACGTCGCGGCGGCGCTCGGCGAAGACCTCGCGTCGCGCGAGGTGGGCACCCAGTTCAGCTTCCCGACCGTCAAGCGGATGTTCGGGCACCTCTACGGCGCGGACTGGGTCTGGCTCTCGCGCTGGAAAGGGCTGTCGCCGACGAGGCTGCCCGGGGCCGAGTTCCCGACGCTCGCCTCGATCCGGGCGCCGTGGGATGACCTCGAGCGGGAGCAGGGGGCCTTCGTCGAGGGGCTGAGGTCGGCCGATCTCGACCGGGTGGTCGAGTACAAGAACACGGAGGGTACCAAGTCCTTCCGGCTCACGCTCTGGCCCTTACTCCAGCACGTGCCGAACCACGCCACCCACCACCGGAGCGAGATCGCGACGATGATCACGATGATCAGCGGCTCACCGCCTGACACGGGCATGAACTCCTACCTCCTGACCAAGACTGGGCAGTCGTAGCCGCGGAGGCCGGGCGCCTTCGAGCGCGGGCTTCGCCCGCGCAACCGAGGTGCGGGCGCACCGCCGCGGGTGACGGGTGGGGGGTATCGGGGGGAGCGGCGCTCGCTCCCCCCGATGCTGACTAGTTCTCGACGAAGGCGCGAAGGTTGCGGCCGCGCAGCGGGTGCCGCAGCTTTCGGAGCGCCTTGGCCTCGATCTGTCGGATGCGCTCACGCGTGACCGCGAAGCGCCTGCCGACCTCCTCGAGGGTGTGCTCGCCCTCCTCGCCGATGCCGAACCGCAGGCGCAGGATCTCCTTCTCCTTGGGCGAGAGCGTAGAGAGCGCCCGCTCAACCTGCGTCGTCAGGTCCTGGTTGAGGAGCGACTCGTTCGGCGAGCCGGCGGACTTGTCCTCGAGGAAGTCACCGAGCTCGGAGTCCTCGCCGATCGGTGTCTCGAGCGACAGGGGCTTCCGCGACGACTCCAGAATGAGCCGCACCTTCTTCGCCGGCACGCCGGTCCGCTGAGCGAGCTCTTCCGGCGTGGGCTCGCGCCCCATCTCGTTGACGAGGCCGCGGTTCACCCGGGAGATCCGGTTGAGCGTCTCGACCATGTGGACGGGGATCCGGATCGTGCGCGAGTGGTCGGCGATCGCTCGCGTGATGGCCTGGCGGATCCACCACGTCGCGTACGTCGAGAACTTGAAGCCGCGACGGTACTGGAACCGGTCGACGGCCTTCATGAGCCCGATGTTGCCCTCCTGGACGAGGTCGAGCAGCGACAGGTCGCTGCCCAGGTAGCGCTTGGCCACGGAGACGACCAGTCGGAGATTGGCCTCCATCAGCTCTCGCTTGGCCTGACGCACCGTGCGGTCGCTCTGCTCGATCTGCTCGAGGAGCTGGCCCAGCTGCCGGCGCGGCAGGCCGACGGCCCGCTCGAGCTCCCGGAGCTCGCGGCCGGCGGTAGGCTGGTTCCGGCGCGCCTCCTCAGCGAGCTGGCTGATGCGCTCCCAGCGCCCGCGGACCTGGGCCACGACGTCATCGACGAGCGCCGGCTTGAGCGGCAGGTCGGCCACGACCTTCTGGATTGCCTCGTGGGCCGCCGCGATCGCCTTCGCTCGGATGGTCCGGCTCGCCTTCGACCGGCGCTTGTCGCCGAACGAATCCTGGAGCTCCGCGATCTTCCGCTGGAGCCTCCGGAGTCGCCCGAAGGCCAGCAGCACCGGCCGCAGCTGCTTCGCGTCCAGCTCGCCTCCCTCCGCCAGGACGATGACGTCGTCGGGGGGAATCTCGCCCCGGCGAAGCCGATCGCTCACCTCGAGGAGCGTCTCGACGGCCATCGGGATGCCGGCCAGCGTGCGGCGGAGCGCGATCTGGCCCACCTCGATTCGACGACCGATTTGGACCTCTTGGGCGGCGGTCAGCAGGTGGACCTTGCCGATCTCCTTGAGATAGAGGCGGACCGGATCCTCACCACGCGGAGCCGCGCCGGCCTCCAGGGGCTCGGGTCGCGGGGTGTCCTCGGGTTCCTCTCCGAGGGCGACGGGCGTCTCGGGCTCTTCGGGGCTGGTGACCGCGCCCGGAGCGGCAGCCGTGGCCCCGGCATCGACTTCGCGAGTACCTTCCCTGAATGTCATCCTGTCACCGCTTCCCTCTTTGGATTCAATAGTTATGACGCAAAAATCCGCGAAGGCGTTTCCGGCACAACCCTCAAAATTCCGAGGGTATTTCCCTCAGATGGATCTCACGCGTGTGTCTGACCGGGCGATCGGCCCCATCTATTCAGGGTCCGTGACAATTGGGCCCTGGTAGGCTTGCTTCGATGAGCCAGGAGAAGAAGTCTCCATTTCGGGTCGGCCTCAACCCCGGTGCCCGGGGGGCCTCGCCGGGGCCGGTTTGACAGCCGTCAGGCCGAGGGGGTAGAAGGCGGAGGATGAAGACACCGAGTGCCTCCTACGGCTTCACGATCCGCCTGCAGATCGCCAACCGCCCGGGCATGCTGGGCCGCGTCGCGTCCGCCATCGGCGAAGCGGGCGGGGATATCGGCGCGGTCGACCTCGTCGAGACCACGCGTGAGCGGACCCTGCGCGACATCACCGTCAAGGCGCGCGACAGCGTTCACGCCCAGCAGATCGTGAGCCGGCTCCGTCACGTCGCGGGCGTCCGCATCGGGCACGTCTCCGACCGGACCTTCCTGATGCACCTCGGCGGGAAGATCGAGATACGCAACAAGGTCCCGATCCGCACGCGTGACGACCTCTCGATGGCGTACACGCCCGGGGTCGCCCGCGTCTGCCTGGCGATCCGCGACGACCGACAGCTTGCATTCTCGCTGACGATCAAGCAGAACACGGTCGCCGTCGTCACCGACGGCACGGCGGTCCTGGGCCTCGGCGACATCGGGCCCGAGGCGGCCCTGCCGGTGATGGAGGGCAAGGCGATGCTGTTCAAAGAATTCGGGGGCGTGGACGCGTTCCCGATCTGCCTTGCGACGAAGGATGTCGACAAGATCGTCGAGACCGTCAAGCTCGTTGCGCCGGCCTTCGGCGGCATCAACCTCGAGGACATCGCCGCGCCCCGCTGCTTCGAGGTCGAGGAGCGCCTTCGCAAGGAGCTCGACATTCCCGTCTTCCACGACGACCAGCACGGCACCGCCGTCGTCGTCCTCGCGGCGTTGCTCAACGCCCTCCGCATCGTCAAACGAGACCTCCGGCGGATCCGCGTCGTCGTCACCGGGGTGGGCGCTGCAGGCACGGCCGCGATCAAGATCCTCCAGTCGAGCGGCGTGCGCGACATCATCGGCGTCGACGAGCACGGCACGATCTACCGCGGGCGCGAACAGGGCATGGACTTCATGAAGCGCTGGGTCGCCTCGGCCACGAACCCGCGCCAGGTCAAGGGCACGCTCGGCGACGCGCTCGAGGGCGCGGCCGTCTTCATCGGCCTGTCGGTGCCAGGGATCCTGACGGTCAAGGACATCAAGCGTATGGCCCGAGACCCGATCGTCTTCGCCATGGCGAACCCCGATCCCGAGATCCGGCCGGAGGAAGCCGAGCGGCACGTTCGCGTCATGGCGACGGGGCGCTCCGACTATCCGAACCAGATCAACAACGTGCTGTGCTTCCCCGGCTTCTTCCGCGGCCTGCTCGATTCGCGCGCGCGAGCGGTGAATGACGAGATGAAGGTTGCGGCGGCACGGGCCCTCTCGGCGTGCGTCAGCCGGAGCGAGCTCAGCGAGGAGTACATCATCCCGAGCGTCTTCAACAAGAACGTCGCGCCGGCCGTCGCCGAAGGGGTCGTCCGCGCCGCCTACGAGACCGCGACGGCCCGTCGTCGGCGGACCCCGGACCGCTCGGCAATCCGGTGACGGCGACGCACTGGTCGGTCGTCATCCCGGCGTTCAACGAGGCGCGGCGCCTGCCATCCTACCTGGACGACGTCGTCTCGTTCTTCGAGGGCCGCGGTGAGCCGTACGAGGTCATCGTCGTGGACGACGGTTCGACCGACGACACGCCCGCGCTCGTCGAAGCGCGCGTCCGTGAGCTCGCGTCCGTGCGGCTCCTGCGGCTTCCGGTGAACGCGGGAAAGGGCGCGGCGGTGCGAGCGGGCATGCTCGCCGCCCGGGGTGTCTACCGGTTGTTCACCGACGCGGACGGTGCGACGCCGATCGCCGAGGTCAAGCGGCTCGAGCCCGCGCTCCTGGCCGGCGCAGACGTCGTGATCGGCTCCCGCGTCCTGGTCGACCCGTCCGTGTCGGTCGCCGCGCTGCCGCATCGGGTCGCGGCGGGCCGAGTCTTCAACTGGCTCGTCGCCCGGCTCGGCCTCCGGTCGGTGGCCGACTCGCAGTGCGGGTTCAAGGTCTTCAGCGCCGCCGCGGCGGAGCGCCTCTTCGTCGGACTCCGGACGCGGGGCTTCGGCTTCGACGTCGAGCTGCTTCTCGCGGCGCAGGCTGCCGGGTATCGTGTCGTCGAGATCCCGGTGAACTGGGCCGACCAGCCGGGGAGCAAGGTCGGGGTGTTCCGACACGGCCCGGGGATGTTCTGGCAGATCGTCATGGCGAGACTTCACGCGGGGAGGCGACGGTGAGCTTCGCGCGGCGGATCCAGGAGATCGAGCCGTTCCTCGCAGTGGAGATGGGGGAGCGGGCGCAGGCGCTCGAGCGCTCGGGCGTCGATGTCGTGCATCTCGAGTTCGGCGAGCCGGACTTCGAGGCGCCCGCGGTGATCCGCGAGGCGGTCGAGAAGGCGGTCAAGGACGGCCGCACGCGCTACACGCACAGCCTCGGCATCCTTCCGCTGCGCGAGGCGATCGCCGAGCACTACGCGGCGACCTACGGCGTCAACGTGTCGCCGGACCAGATTCTCGTGACCGCGGGGACCTCGCCGGCGATGCTCCTCCTCTTCGGCCACCTCCTCGACCCGGGCGACGAGGTCGTGCTGAGCGATCCCTACTACGCCTGCTACCCGAACTTCATCCGCTACGCCGAGGGGAGGCCCGTCTACGTCGGGGTCACCGAGGAGGACGGCTTCCAGTACCACCCCGAGGCGATCCGGGAACATCTGGGCGCGCGCACGAAGGCCATCGTCGTCAACTCGCCGGCCAATCCGACGGGCACGGTCCTGTCCGCGGAACGTTTGGCGGCGATCGCGGCGCTCGCCCGCGGCGGGGGGCCGTTCATCGTCTCCGACGAGATTTACCACGGGCTCTCCTACGAGGGGCGCGACCGGACGATCCTCGAGTTCACGGACCGCGCGTTCGTCCTCAACGGCTTCTCCAAGGCGTACGCGATGACCGGCTATCGCCTCGGCTACGTGATCGCGCCGCGCGACCGGATCCGCGCGCTCCAGACGCTCTACGGCAACTTCTTCATCTCGACGAGCGAGTTCGTCCAGTGGGCAGGCGTCGCCGCGCTGCGCGAGGCGGGGGAAGAGCGCCGCCGCTTCCGCGCCCGCTTCGACGAGCGGCGCCGGTCGATGCTCGCAGGCGTTCGGGCGCTGGGGCTCGGCGTGGCCTGTGAGCCGACGGGCGCGTTCTACGTCCTCGCCAACGCGCGCCACCTCGGCACGGACTCGGTGCGCCTCGCGCGCGAGATCCTCGAGGCGGCGCACGTGGCGGTGACGCCGGGCGCGGCCTTCGGTGCCAACGCCGAGGGATACCTGCGATTCTCGTACGCCGCGTCGCTCGAGCGCATCCGCGAGGGGCTCGCCCGCCTCGGCCGGTTCCTCACCGCGAAACGGTGAGCGCCGCCGGGCGTCCCGCGACCGGCCCGCGCCGGGGGGCCGAGCGTGTGAGCGGCATGGATCCCGCGTACGTCGCGACCCACGTCGAGGAGGACCGGCGCCACTGGTGGTTCCGGGGGCGTCTGGCGGTGCTGCTCGCGACGCTGCGGCGCGTGCTCCCGCCCGGCCGGCTTCGTCTCCTCGAGCTCGGGTGCGGTACCGGCAACGTGTTGGCCGCGCTCGCCGAGTTCGGCATGGCGGTCGGCATGGAGACGCATCCGGATCTTGCGGCGGCGGCGCGTGCCGCCGGCCTCGACGTCCGGCCGGGCCGGCTCCCAGGGGACCTCGTCGTGGAGCCGGGTTGGGCCGACGCCGTGCTCCTCCTCGACGTCCTCGAGCACCTCGACGACGACGTGGCGGCGCTCGTCACGGCCCGCCGCGCCCTGCGGCCGGGCGGCCTGCTCGTGATCACGGTGCCGGCCTATCGCTGGCTCTGGAGCGGCCACGACGTCGCGCTCGGCCACCGGCGTCGCTACACCGCACGTGAGCTCTCCCGCGTGGTGGAGCGCGCGGAACTCGCCGTCGTCCACGCGAGCTACTTCAATACGCTCCTCTTCCCGGCCGTCGCGCTGACGCGCGCGTGGAAGCGGCTCCGGAGGGACGCGAGCCACGATCTCCGCCGCCCCTCGCCCGCGATCAACCGATGGCTCGAGTGGATGTTCGCACTGGAGCGTCACCTCGTCCCGCGTGTGACGCTCCCGTTCGGCGCCTCCCTGCTCGTCGTCGCGCGGCGATGATGCGTGCCTTGTCGGGGTGGGGGCGCGAGGTGGCGCCGGTCGGGGCGATCCTCGCGGTGGTGGTCGCGGTCACGGCCGTCTGGCTCGCGCTCGACCGGCGTCCGCCCGAGTGGGACCACGCCAACCACCTCGAGCGCGCCGTGCGCTGCGCCGGCGACCTCGCGCGCCGCGACCTGCCCGCGATCCTCGAGCGCTCGTCGTTCTATCCGCCGCTCGTTCTCTGCGCGGCCGGGCTCGCGTACCGGCTCGCCCCGTCCGACGTCGCCGCGGCTCAGTCTGTCGTCCTGGCCTTCCTCGGACTGGGCACGGGCGCGGTCTACGTGCTGGCGCGCCGCTTCGCCGGAGCGACGGAGGGCGTCGTGGCGGCGCTGGTGTTCGCCACCGCCCCCTTCGTCGTCTTCTCGTCCCTGCGCTTTCAGCTCGACCTCCCGCTCGCGTCAATGGTCGCGCTAATGCTCGTCGTCCTGCTCCGCACCGACACGTTCGAGCATCGTGGCTGGTCCGTTGCGACCGGCCTGGTCCTGGGGCTCGGCATGCTGACCAAGCCGCCGTTCGCGGCCTACGTGCTGGCGCCGCTCGTGGTGGTCGCCGCGCGGATCCGAGCGCGCCGCGCGCTCGCGAACCTCGCGCTGGCCGCGCTGATCGGCGGCGGGCTCGGTCTGCCCTGGTATGGCCCGCGGCTTCTCGGGTTGGCCCCCGAGATCGCGAGCCGCTCGTTCCGACAGGCGGCGGAGTCGGGCCACCCCGAGCCGCTGACGGCTGCGGCGCTGATGCTGTACCCGCGCTGGTTCCCGACGCAGCTCGGGCTCGTCGCCGTCCTCCTCTTCGTCCTCGGGCTCGGCGTGGCCGCCCGGCGGCGCCACTGGCTCCTCCTCGCGTCGGTCCTGCCAGCGTTTGCACTCTTCGAGCTCCTCCAGAACAAGAATCTTCGCTACACGCTGCCTCTCCTGCCAGTCGCCGCTGTCCTCGCGGGCCTGGGCTTCGGCGCGCTCCCGGCGCGCCTGCGGGACGGCGGCCGCGTGCTGCTGATCGTCGCCGGGGTGGTCCAGGTGAGCGCGACGGTGTTCGGCGTCCCGCACGTCTCGGTTCCCCTGCTCGACGTGCCCTTCGTGGTGGAGACGCCCCCGGTGCGCGGCGACTGGCGCCACCGCGAGATCCTCGCCCTCCTCGCCCTCGACAGCCGCGGTGCGCCCGCCACCGTCAGCGTCGTGCCGAACGACAACTTCTTCTCGGCGAGCAACTTCCGCTACTACGCGCTCCGCGACGGACTTCGGCTCAAGGTCGGGCGCGCGTGGGAGGGGGAGCCTGTCGGGATCGAATACATGGTGTTGAAGTCCGGCAACCAGGGGCCGTCGTGGACGGCCGAGCGCCCACGGCGCATCGCCGAGCGGCTCGCCCACGATCCCCATCTGGCCCGCG
Source organism: Candidatus Rokuibacteriota bacterium (assembly GCA_003220315.1). Lineage (GTDB taxonomy): Bacteria > Methylomirabilota > Methylomirabilia > Rokubacteriales > CSP1-6 > 20CM-2-70-11. The sequence goes on along the minus strand of QHSA01000130.1, from coordinate 47,695 downwards.
TCTTTCCGGTGATCGGCGAGTTCCCGCTGCCGGACGGCTCGACCGCGACGGTGCGAGCGCGTCGGGAGGATACCGGGCCCACCGTGCGACCGGCCGTGATGGCCCGTGCCGTCGAGCGCGCGATCCGCGCCCGCCTCGGCGAGGTCGCGCGAGACGTCGAAGGTCTGCAGATCCGGCTCACGTACGACGACGCGATCCTCCGCGGCCGGATCGCGCGCGTCGAGCTGCGCGCGGCACGCGCCACGGTCGGCGACCTCACGCGACGGAACGCCGCGCTCGCGCGCGTCCGCGACCTCCAGCTCGGCGTCGACGACCTGCTCGTGAACCCGTTCAGCGCGTACGCGGACGGCCGGCTCAATCCGCTCGACGCCGGCCTGGTGCGACTCGAGCGGGCGACGATCCTGGCCGCGGACTTCAACGAGTTCCTCCGGCAGCTCAAGGGCTTCAAGCGGGCGTCCGTGACGTTCGAGCCCGGCGCGCTCGTGCTGGCCGCGGCACAGCCGGGGCCCGACGTGACCGCGCGTGTCCGCCTCGTGCCGTCGCGCGACCGGCCCTTCGCGGTGGCGTTCGAGCGAGTCCGCGTGGGTGGCGTCCCGCTTCCCGGCTCGCTCGTGGACTGGGTGGTTCGCGGGTATGATCCCTCGCTGGGGCTGGCGAGCCGGCTGCCCGTCCGGCTCGAGGTCGGTCGGGTCGAGATCACGCCGGACGCCATCCGCATCGCCGCCGGCCCCTGACGGGAGAGCTCGATGCGGGAGTCACTGCAGGCGAAGCGCGCGCGCGCGCGAAAGATCGTCCGCGCGCTCAGGAAGGCGTATCCCGACGCCAGAATCGCTCTCGACTTCTCGAACCCGCTCGAGCTCCTCGTCGCGACGATCCTGGCGGCTCAGTGCACCGATGAGCGGGTCAATATGGTGACGCCCGCGCTTTTCGCGAAGTACCGGACGGCCCGTGACTGGGCACAGGCCGACCTCGCGACGCTCGAGCGCGAGATCCACTCGACGGGCTTCTACCGCGCCAAGGCGCGCGCGCTCGTCGGCATGGCGCGGACGCTGGTCGAGCGCCACGGCGGCGCGGTGCCTCGGACGCGGGACGAGCTGACGGCGCTGCCGGGTGTCGGCCTCAAGACGGCCAACGTCGTCCTCGGTAACGCCTTCGACCAGCAGGCGATCGCCGTGGACACCCACGTCTTCCGCGTCTCCCAGCGTCTGCGGCTCGCGCGCTCCGAGGATGCCGACGAGATCCACGACCAGCTCGTCAACGTCCTGCCCCGGCGGGAGTGGACCCTGACGACCCACCTCCTGACGACTCACGGGCGCCGCGCCTGCTCGGCACGGAAGCCAGCGTGCCCGGTCTGCCCGGTCCGCACGCTCTGTCCCTGGCCCGATAAGACCAGGATTCGTTGACAGCGCACGCGTTTTCCAATAGAGTAGATCGTTGCGAATTTTTCTGTCTGGACGCCCACTTAGAGCCGTCGAGAGGATAGAATGCCGACGCCGATGCCAAAGGAGAGTGAAATCGAGCGGAAGTGGTTTGTCCTGGACGCCGAGGGTCAAGTCCTCGGTCGCTTGGCCAGTCGCGTCGCGTCAATCCTCCGCGGAAAGCACAAGACGAACTTCGTGCCGCACCTCGACGTGGGCGATCACGTCGTCGTCGTGAACGCCGAACGAGTCCATCTCACGGGACGGAAGCTCCGCGACAAGGTCTACCGCTGGCACTCGGGGTACATCGGAGGCCTGCGTGAGGTGCGCGCGGAGACCATGCTGAAGACTCATCCCGAGCGCGTCATCGAGTGGGCGGTCCAGGGGATGCTGCCGAAGAACCGGCTCGGCCGGGCGATGGCCAAGAAGCTCAAGGTCTACCGGGGCGCCGCCCATCCCCACCAGGCGCAGCAGCCGGTCGTGATGCCCGCGTCCACCAAGTCGGAGGTCCGCTGATGGCCGCAGTGCTCGACAGGTTCTATGGGACCGGGCGGCGCAAGACGTCGGTCGCCCGGGTGTGGATCCGCCCCGGCGCCGGGCGCATCTCTGTCAACGGACGCGCGTTCGAGGACTACTTCCCGCGTGAAACGCTGCGCATGATCATCGCACAGCCGCTCCAGGTGACGAACACCATCGGCCAGTTCGACGTGATCGCCACCGTGGGTGGCGGCGGCCCGACGGGCCAGGCGGGCGCGGTCCGCCACGGCATCGCCCGGGCGCTCGCGCGGTTCGACGAGAAGCTCCGGCTGCCGCTCAAGAAGGCGGGGCTCCTGACGCGTGATCCGCGCATGCGCGAGCGGAAGAAGTACGGTCAACCCGGCGCGCGGCAAAAGTTCCAGTATTCGAAGCGCTAGTGCCCAAGCGGCGTGACGTGGTGCGCGTTGCCGTTGCCGGCGCGAGCGGCTACATGGGGGCCGAGCTCCTGCGGCTCCTGCTGGGCCATCCCAGGATTACCGTCACCGGGGTGACCTCGGAGCGGCTCGCCGGCGAGCTGCTCGGGCGCGCGTATCCGCATCTGCGTGGGCTGACCGAGCTCGCCTTCCACGACCTCGACGCCGAGTGGCTCGCCGGGATCGCCGACGCCGTCTTCCTCGCCCTGCCCCACCTCGAGTCGCAGCGCGTGGTACCGGTCCTACGCCGCCGCGGCGTCCGGGCGATCGACCTCTCCGCCGATTACCGGCTGCGCGACCCGAACGACTACGTGACGTGGTACAAGGCGCCGCACACCGATCTCGCCGGGCTCGCCGAGGCGGTCTACGGTCTGCCCGAGCTCCACCGGAAGGCGATCGCCAGCGCGCCGCTCGTGGCGTCGCCGGGGTGCTACCCGGCCGGCGCGATCCTCGCGACGGCGCCCCTGCTCAAGCGCGGGCTCGCGCGCCTCGACGGCATCGTGGTCGATGGCAAGTCCGGCGTGACCGGCGCCGGGGCGCAGGGCCGGAAGATCGAGCCGATGTACCTCTACACCGAAGCGAACGAGAACGTGCAGGCGTACGGGATCGCGAGCCACCGCCACACGCCCGAGATCGAGCAGGAGCTCGGCGCGCTCGCCGGCGCTCCCCTCCGCGTCGCCTTCACGCCCCACCTCGTCCCGCTCAACCGCGGGCTTTTCACCACCGCCTCCGTGCCCCTCACCACGACACTCTCGACGGCCGAGCTCCTCGGCGTCTACCGCGAGGCCTACGCCGGCGAGCCGTTCGTCCGCGTGCTGGACGAGGGCGAGCGGCCGACGACGCGCGGGGTCGTCGGCTCGAACTACTGCGACGTCACGGTGGTCGCTGATGGGAGGACCGGTCGCGCCGTGTGCCTGTCGGCGATCGACAATCTCGGCAAAGGGGGGGCGGCCAACGGCGTCCAGGACCTCAACATCATGTTCGGTTGGTCCGAGCGCGCGGGACTCGAGGCGCCACCGGTGTACCCCTAGCGCGATGGCGCCGGCGGAGGTCGAGTGGCTTGAGGGCGGCGTCACGGCGGTGCCCGGGATCCTCGCGGGCGGCGTGGCGGCGGGCATCAAGCCGAGCGGCAAGAAGGACCTCGCGCTGATCTACTCGTCGACGCCCGCGCGCGCCGCCGTGATGTTCACGTCGAACCAGGTGAAGGGCGCGCCGGTTCTCGTCTCCATGGAGCACGCGCGTGGCGGCCAGGCCCAGGCGATCGTCGCCTCAAGCGGCTGCGCCAACGTGTGCACGGGCGAGCGCGGGATCAGCGACGCCCGTGAGATGACTCGGCTCGTCGGCGAGCTGCTGCGGATTCCCGCGACGCACGTCCTGGTCGCATCGACGGGCGTCATCGGCGTCCCGCTGCCGATGGACAAGGTCCGCGCCGCGCTGCCGAAGCTCGCCAAGTCGCTTTCCCCCCAGGGCGGGCGCGCCGCGGCCGAGGCGATCCTCACCACGGATGCGAAGCCGAAGGAAGCGGCGCTCCGGCTCGAAATCGACGGTCGCGCCGTCACGATCGGCGGTATTGCGAAGGGTGTCGGCATGATCGAGCCCCACCTGGCGACCATGTTCTGTTTCGCGGCGACCGACGCGGTCGTCGCGCCGGCGGCGCTCACGGCTGTGGTGCGGCGGACCGTGGACCGATCGTTCAACCGCATCACCGTGGACGCCGACCAGTCCACGAGCGACACGGTGGCCGTGCTCGCCAACGGGCTCGCCGAGAACCGACCCCTCGAGCGGGGGCGGGGGCTCCCGCAGTTTGCCGCCGGCCTCGAGGCGCTGATGCAGCGGCTCGCGCGGGCGCTGGTCGCGGACGGCGAGGGCGCGACGAAGCTCGTCGCGATCGCCGTGCGAGGGGCGACGAGCCGGCGCGACGCGCTGCGCGCTGCCCGGAGCGTCGCGAATTCGCCGCTCGTCAAGACCGCGCTCAACGGCGCCGACCCGAACTGGGGGCGGATCATGATGGCCCTCGGCAAGTCCCCGGCGCGGGTCGAGCAGGACAAGGTGGCCATCGCCTTCGGCGGCGAGCGGGTCGTCGAGCGCGGCCTGCTGCGCGAGGGCGTGCGCCTGGAGCGCGTCCGGGAGATCATGGGGGGCGGGGAGTACGAGATCACGATCGACTTGGGTCTCGGCCGCGGCGAGGACCGCGTCTGGACCTGCGACCTGAGCGAGGAGTACGTGCGCATCAACGCCAAATACACGACGTAGTCCACCATCACGCACGCCGCGCGCTTTCGGTGGTAGTGCGGACCTTTGGATCGCGCGGGGCCGCAGTGCGAGCCGCAGCCGTAGGCGAGGCGAGCCTGTGATCGAGTCCCCGCCGTCCGGGGCGAGCCTACAAAGCGCGGCGGAGGCAAACCGAAGGAGGAGGCATGGCGACGCTGACGATGAAGGAGCTGCTGGAGGCCGGAGTACACTTCGGCCACCAGACCAAGCGATGGAACCCGAAGATGCAGAAGTACATCTTCGGGGAGCGCAACGGCATCTACATCATCGATCTACAAAAGACGCTCAAGAAGTTCCGCGAGGCCTACGCGTTCGTCCGCGACCTGGCCGCCGGCGGCGGCACCGTGCTCTTCGTCGGCACCAAGAAGCAGGCGCAGGAGACGGTCTTCGAGGAGGCGACCCGGTGCGGCATGTTCTACGTGAACCAGCGCTGGCTGGGCGGCACGCTGACGAACTTCGCGACGATCCGCAAGTCGATCGCCCGACTCAAGAAGCTCGAGGAGATGAAGGAGACGGGCGAGTTTGAGCGAGTGCCGAAGAAGGAGGCGCTCGAGCTCGACCGCGAGCGAGAGAAGCTCGAGAAGGCGCTCGTCGGCATCAAGGCGATGGAGCAGCTGCCCTCGACCGTCTTCATCATCGACCCCCGCAAGGAGAAGATCGCGGTGGCGGAGGCGCAGCGGCTCGGCATCCCGATCGTCGCCATCGTCGACACCAACTGCGACCCGTCCGGGATCGACTACCCGATCCCGGGGAACGACGACGCGATCCGTGCCGTGCGGCTGATCACCGCGCGCATCGCGGACGCAATCAACGAGGGGCGGGGCACCCTGGCCAAAGACGAGACGGGGGCGGCGGCCGAAGGGGCCGAGACGGCCGCGGAACCCGCCGAGGTGGCTGGGGTCGAGGCGGAGGGTTAGCGATGGCGTCGAGCGCCCAGCTCGTGAAGGAGCTCCGTGACCGGACGGGGGCGGGGGTGATGGACTGCAAAGAGGCCCTCGAGGCGGCGCGGGGAAATCTAGAATCAGCGTTCGAATACCTCCGGAAGAAAGGGCTCGCGCAGGCGGCGAAGCGCGCGCACCGGGAGGCGAAGGAGGGTGTCGTCGCGGCCTACATCCACCCCCTAGGCGCCAAGCTCGGCGTGCTCGTCGAGGTCAACTGCGAGACGGACTTCGTCGCGAAAACCGACGCGTTCCAGGCGCTCGCCAAGGACCTCTTGATGCAGATCGCCGCGGCGAACCCCGCCTACGTCGCGCGCGAGGACGTGCCCCCGGCGGTCGTCGAGCGGGAGCGCGAGGTCTACCGGGCCCAGCTCGCCGATCAGAAGAAGCCGCCGCAGATCATCGACAAGATCGTCGAGGGCAAGCTCGAGAAGTTCTTCGGCGAGCAGTGCCTGCTCGAGCAGCCCTTCGTCAAGGACGCGTCGGGCAAGACGCGGGTCCGGGATCTCGTCGACGGCGTGAACGCCAAGACGGGAGAGCGCGTCGTCGTCAAACGCTTCGCGCGGTTCCTGGTCGGCGAGGCGGGGTAGGGATGACGGCGGGTGCAGGGGCCGCGCGCCCGGCGTACCGCCGTATCGTCCTGAAGCTGTCGGGGGAAGCGCTCGCCGGCAGCCAGGGCTACGGGATCGATCCGCAGGTGCTCGCGCGGATGGCCGCCGAGATGCGCGACGTCACGACGCTCGGCGTCCAGGTCGCGATCGTCATCGGCGGGGGCAACATCTTCCGCGGTCTCGCGGCGAGCGCCGGCGGCATGGACCGCGCGACCGCCGACTACATGGGCATGCTCGCGACGGTGATCAACGCGCTCGCGCTGCAGGACGCGCTCGAGAAGGCCGGCCTGCAGACGCGCGTGCTCTCCGCCATCGAGATGCGCGCCGTGGCGGAGCCGTACATCCGCCGGCGCGCCATTCGGCACCTCGAGAAGGGCCGGATCGTCATCTTCGCCGCGGGCACCGGCAACCCCTTCTTCACGACCGACACCGCCGGCGCGCTCCGCGCGGTCGAGATCGGCGCCGACGCGATCATCAAGGCGACGAAGGTCGACGGCATCTACTCGGCCGACCCGCAGCGCGACGCGCAGGCCCAGCGGCTGGCCCGCGTGACCTACATCGACGTTCTGAACCGGGGGCTCCAGGTGATGGACTCGGCCGCGATCTCGCTCTGCATGGACAATAAGCTACCGATCATCGTCTTCGATCTGACCCGGTCCGGGAACATCAAGCGGATCGTGCTCGGCGAGCCGGTCGGCTCGATCGTGTCGTCTGGAGGGTGAGGCATGCAGACGGTGCTGAAAGATGCGGAGTCCAGGATGGGCGCCGCGCTCGAGGCGCTCGGGCGCGAGTTCGCTACGGTGCGGACGGGGCGCGCCTCGACGGGGCTGCTGGACGCGATCCGCGTGGACTACTACGGCACGCCGACCCCGCTCAACCAGATGGCGTCCATCTCGGTGCCGGACGCCCGCACGCTCACGATCCAGCCGTGGGAAGCGAGCCAGCTCAAGGCGATCGAGAAGGCCATCATGGCGTCGGACCTCGGGCTCACGCCGATCAACGACGGAAAGGTGATCCGGCTCACGATCCCACCCCCGACCGAGGAGCGCCGGAAGCAGCTCGCGAAAACGGTCGCCAAGCACGCCGAGGAAGCCCGTGTCGCGATCCGGAACATCCGGCGCGAGGCGAACGACAAGCTCAAGGCGATGGCGCGCGACAAGAAGATCTCCGAGGACGAGGAGCGCCGTGGTCACGACCAGATCCAGAAGACCACCGACAAATACATCGCGAAGGTGGACGAGCTCCTGAAGAAGAAGGAGCAGGAAATTTTGTCCTTCTAGCCCGTGTGTGAGATGACCGTCGCATGGCGTTAGAACCCGTGGGCGTCGGGGCGCAGGTGGAGCTCGCCGGGCTCGGCGAGGCCGAGCTGCTCGCGGTCGTGCGTGGCCAGCCGCGGCCCGAGCATGTCGCGATCATCATGGACGGCAACGGTCGTTGGGCGACGCGGCGAGGCCTGCCGCGCGTCGCGGGCCACCGGGAAGGCGTGAAGGCGGCGCGCACGATCGTCCGCGCCGCGGACGCGCTCGGCCTGCGCTACCTGACGCTCTACGCGTTCTCGTCCGAGAACTGGAGCCGGCCGGAGGGTGAAGTGTCGACCCTCCTGAGCCTGCTCGAACGGGCGATCCGCTCGGAGCTTCCCGAGCTCATGCGACGCAACGTGCGTCTCCGCGTGCTCGGCCGCCCGCACGGTGTGCCGGTCCAGGTGCGGCGGGGGATCGACCACGTCGTCCAGGCGACGCGCGACAACGCGGGCCTCACCCTCATGATGGCCTTCAACTACGGCGGGCGCGACGAGCTCATCGACGCCTGCCGCGCCCTCGCGCGGGAGGTCCAGGCGGGGGAGCTCCAGCCCGAGGAGATCGGGGAGAAGGAGATCCAGCGTGCCCTGTACACCGCCGACGTGCCGGACCCCGACCTCCTGATTCGGACGAGCGGCGAAATGCGGGTGTCGAATTTCCTCCTGTGGCAGATCGCCTACACGGAGCTGTGGATCACGCCGACCCTCTGGCCGGACTTCGCCGTCGCCGACCTCTACCGCGCGATCGCCGAATTCCAGCGGCGGACTCGCCGGTTCGGTGGGGTGGAACGGGGGCGGGCATGAAACGGATCACGTTGCTCGGCGCGACCGGCTCCATCGGTCTTCGGACACTCGATCTAGTCTCGAGCTTCTCCGAGGAGTTCGAGGTGGCCGGGCTCGCGGCGCGAGGATCCAACGTCGAGCGCATCGCCGATCTGTGCCGGAAGTACTCGCCCCGCGCCGTCGCGCTTCTCGACGCCGGGGCGCTCGATCAGCTGGCGCGGCTCTTGCCGGCCCCGCGGCCGGAGCTCCTCAGCGGGCCGGACGGCCTCGTGGCCCTGGCGCGCGACGTCGACGCCGACGTCGTCGTCTCGGCGCTCGTCGGCGGCGCCGGGCTCCTGCCGACGATGGCCGCGATCCTCGCGGGACGGACCGTCGCGCTCGCCAACAAGGAAACGCTCGTGATGGCGGGGAGCCTGATGACGGCCGCCGCGCGAGCGCGTGGGGTGAGGCTCCTGCCCGTCGACTCCGAGCACAGCGCGGTCTTTCAGTGCCTGGCGGGCCACAACCGCGCCGACGTCCACCGGATCGTGCTGACCGCGTCCGGCGGACCGTTCCGCGAGACGCCGAGGGCCGACCTGGCGGCGATGACCGTCGAGGACGCGCTCAAGCATCCCACGTGGAAGATGGGCGCGAAGATCACGATCGACTCGGCAACGCTCATGAACAAGGGGCTCGAGATCATCGAGGCGCGGTGGCTGTTCGACGTGCGCCCGGACCAGGTGCAGGTCGTGGTCCATCCGCAGTCGATCGTGCACTCGATGGTGGAGTACGTGGACGGGTCGGTCCTCGCCCAGCTCGGTGTCGCCGACATGGCGGTGCCGATCCTCTACGCCCTCACGTATCCCGAGCGGCGGCCGACGCCGGCCGCCCGGCTCGATCTCACGCGGGCGGGGCAGCTGACGTTCTACGAGCCCGACGCGGACAAGTTCCCCTGCCTTGGGCTGGCGCGCGGGGCGCTCGAGCGCGGCGGGGCCGCACCGGTCGTGCTCAACGCGGCGAACGAGATCGCGGTCGCGGCCTTCCTCGATCGGCGCATCGGATTCACGGAGATCGCTCAGCTGATCGAGTGGGCGCTCGACGCCGCCAGCGCCGTCGCCGTGCGCTCGCTCGAGGAGTGCGTGGCGGTCGACGCCGAGACCCGGCTGCGGGTCGGGCGGAGGATCGACGCGCGCAGCGGAGGCCCTTCCGCGTGACGACGCTCGTCTCGTTCCTCGTTGTCATCGGCATCCTGATCCTGATCCACGAGCTCGGGCACTTCATCGTCGCGCGCCTCACCGGGGTCGGGGTCGAGCGCTTCTCGATCGGGTTCGGCCCGGTGCTCGTGCGCTGGCGCGGGAAGGAGACCGAGTACTGTCTCTCCGCAGTCCCGATGGGCGGCTACGTCAAGATGATGGGCGAGGAGAACCCGCTCGAGGGCGGCGGCGGGGCCGTGCCCTTCGACCCGGCGAAGTCGTTCGCGCTCAAGCCGCTCCCGGTGCGGTTCCTGATCGTCTTCGCTGGCCCCGGGATGAATTTTGTCCTCGCCGCGCTCATCTTCGGGGTCGTGCTCGCGACCATCGGACGGCCGGTGTGGCCGCCGGTCGTCGGCCGGGTCACCGACGGGAGCCCCGCGGCCGCGGCGGGCCTCCTGACCGACGACGTCGTGACGCGCGTGGACGGGCGCCCGATCGGCTATTGGGAGGACCTCGACCGCGCGGTCGCCGGGTCGGACGGACGGACGCTCGTGCTCACGGTCAGACGCGGCGGGGCCGAGCGCACGTTCAGCGTGACGCCGCGGCGAACGACCGTGCGCGACCCGATCTTCCGGGACCCGAAGGACGCGTGGGAGCTCGGCGTGGGGCCGAAGCTCACCCCGCAGATCGGCGCCGTGAACCCGGGCTCGCCCGCCGAGACGGCGGGCCTGCGCGTCGGGGACTGGGTCCTGGCGGTCGCGGGCCAGGCGGTGTTCACGCCCGACGAGCTCATGCAGGCGATCCAGAAGCGTGGCGGCCAGACGTTCGACATCGTCGCGGAACGCGACGGCAAGCCCGAGACGCTGACCGTCACGGCCACCGCCGTCAGGGAGAAAGGGCCCAGCGGGCAGGAGGTCGAGGTCGGGCGCATCGGGGTCGGCATCGTGACGCGCGTCGTGCGTTACGAGCCCTATCACCCGCTCGTCGCGGCCGCGTACGGCTGGGTCAGGACGTGGGACATGACCCTGCTCACGGCCAAGGGCCTCTGGAAGATCGTCTCGCGGCAGATCGACTCCTCGAACATCGGCGGCCCGATCCAGATCGCGGCCGAGGCCGGGCGCCAGGCGAAAGAGGGCGTCGCCTCGCTCGCGGTGTTCACGGCGATCATCAGCGTGAACCTGGCGCTGCTGAACCTCCTGCCGGTGCCGATGCTCGACGGCGGGCACCTCTTCTTCTTCGTCATCGAAGCGGTCATGGGGCGGCCGCTGTCGCTCAAGAAGCGCGAAGCGGCGCAACAGCTCGGGTTCGTTTTGCTGATGCTCCTCATGGTCTACGCGCTCTACAATGACCTGGTGAGGATCGATGCGTTTCGAATGTTCAAATAGGACGACTCCATGATCACACGGCGGAAGACGCGACAGATCCGGTTGGGCGGCGTGGAGATTGGCGGCGACGCGCCGCTCACCGTGCAATCGATGACGAAGACCGACACGCGCGACGTCCAGGCGACGCTGCTCGAGATCTGGGCGCTCGAAGCGGCCGGCTGCGACATCGTGCGGTGCGCGGTGCCCGTCCGCGAGGCGGCCGAGAAGCTCGGCGAGATCAAGCGGCAGATCCGCATTCCCCTCGTGGCCGACATCCACTTCAACTACAAGCTGGCGCTCATCGCGCTCGAGCAGGGCGTCGACGGCCTGCGCCTCAACCCCGGAAACATCGGCGGCAAGCCCTTCGTGCAGGAGGTCGTGAACGTCGCCAAGGAAAAGCAAATTCCCGTGCGGATCGGGGTCAACGCGGGTTCTCTCGAAAAGGACCTCCTCGCCAAATACAGTGGCCCCACGCCCGAAGGAATGGTGGAATCCGCGTTGCGACACATCCGGATCCTCGAGGACTGTGGGTACCAGGCGATGAAGATCTCGCTGAAGGCCTCCGACCCGCGCATGATGATCGAGGCGTACCGGATGCTCGCCGACCAGGTCGACTACCCGTTCCACCTGGGCGTGACCGAGGCGGGCACGCCCGGCGTCGGGACGATCAAGTCGGCGGTTGGCCTCGGGGCGCTCCTCTCCGAGGGCATCGGCGACACGATCCGTGTCTCGCTCTCCGCGGATCCGACCGAAGAAGTTCGGGTCGGGATCGACATCTTGAAATCGCTTGGCCTCCGGAAGGGCGGCCTCACCTTCGTCTCGTGCCCCTCGTGCGGCCGCGCCGACGTCGATCTCGTCAAGCTCGCGAAGGAGGTCGAGGACGAGTTCCGTGGGCTGAACGAGGAGATCCACATCGCGGTCATGGGATGCGAAGTCAACGGCCCCGGCGAAGCGCGCGCGGCCGACATCGGCGTGGCGGGCGGGCGGGGGATCGGCCTCATCTTCAAGAACGGCGAGGTCATCCGCAAGGTCGCCGAGAAGGATATCGTGAAGGCGATGCGCGAGGAGGTCGACCGATTCGTCGCCGAGCGGAAGGCCGCGCGAGCGACGGCACCGGCCGACGACTGATGGGTCAGTACCGCGTCCACGTCTTCGTGTGCACCGGGGGCGATACCTGCCCGACCCAGGGCGACGTCGAGGGGTTCGTGAAGTACCTTCGCGGCGAGGCGGCGAAGGCCGGCCTCAAGGACGACGTCCGGATCAACAAGGCCGGCTGCTTCTCGCAGTGCGGGCACGGCCCGATGATGGTCGTGTATCCCGACAACGTCTGGTACTGCGGCGTCCAGGAGAGCGACCTCCGGGACATCTTCGAGTCGCACATCGTCGCCGGGAAGCCCGTGGCGCGCCTCCAGTACGCGCCCGGCGTCGGAGGGGCCAACAAGAAGAAGGGCGCGAAGTAGCCGTGCGCCGCTCGCAGTCCCTCGTTCCCACCCTCCGGGAGGATCCCGCCGACGCCGAAGCGCTGAGCCACAAGCTCATGCTTCGCGCCGGCCTCGTGCGTCAGCTCGCCGCCGGCGTCTACGTGTTCCTGCCGCTCGGGCAGCGCGTCCTCGACAAGGTCAACGCGATCATCCGCGAGGAGATGAACGCGATCGGCGGGCAGGAGATCACGATGCCCGTGATCCATCCGGCCGACATCTGGAAGCAGTCGGGCCGCTGGGGCATCCCGGAGATGTTCAAGTTGCGGGATCGCTACGGACGCGACCTGTGCCTCGGGATGACGCACGAGGAAGTCGTCGCGTGGCTCGCCGCGCGCGAGATCCGCTCCTACCGCGACCTGCCGCAGATCTGGTACCAGATCCAGACCAAGGAGCGCGACGAGGCGCGTCCGCGGTCCGGCGTGCTGCGCACGCGCGAGTTCCTCATGAAGGACGCCTACACCCTCGACCCCGACGTCGCCGCGCTCGACCGCTCGTACGCGGCCCACGAGCGCGCCTATCGGCGAATCTTCGACCGCTGCGGGCTCCGCTACTGGGTCGTACAATCCGACACGGGCATGATGGGCGGCCTCGGCTCCCACGAGTTCATGGCGCCGGCTGCGGCGGGTGAGGACGAGATCGCCATCTGTGAGGGCTGCGGGTACGCCGCGAACATCGAGATCGCCCGCGGGGTCCCGGCGTCGCCGCCGTTCCCTGCCTGGGCGCGTGAGGAGGTGGCGACGCCAGGCGCGCGCACGATCGCCGAGGTCTCGCGGCTCCTGGCGATCGATCCGCGCCTCACGCTCAAGTCGCTTCTCTATATCGGGCAGAGCTCCGGGCCCGTGCTCGTGCTGGTCCGCGGCGACCACGCGCTCCACGAACGGAAGCTCGCCCGCGCCCTCGGCGAAGAGGTCCGCCCGGCGCACCCCGACGAGGTCCGCCAGCACCTGGGCGCGCCGGCAGGGTCGGTCGGCCCGGTCGGCGGCCGGGTGCCGGTGCTCGCCGACGAGCATCTCAAGGGCGGCGTCTACGTCGTCGGCGCGAACCGCGAGGGGTTCCACCTGCGCGGCGTCAGCCCCGGCCGTGACTTCGACTGCCGGTTCGCCGACCTCCACGCCGTCACCGCCGGCGAGGCGTGCGTCGAGTGCGGCAAGCCACTCGGCGTCGAGAAGGTCATCGAGATCGGCAACATCTTCAAGCTCGGCACGAAGTACTCGGCGGCGCTCGGGGCGACGTATCTCGACGAGTCGGGGCGCGAGCAGCCGATCGTCATGGGGAGCTACGGCATCGGTCCGGCCCGGATCGCCGCCGCCGCGATCGAGCAGCTCGCCGACGGGGACGGGATCGTCTGGCCGTGGCCGATCGCGCCGCTGCACGCGTACATCGTCTGCGTGAGCGTCAAAGACCAGGCCCAGCGAGATGCCGCCGAGGCGATCCACGATGCGTGCTGGGCGCAGGGTCTCGAGGCGATGCTGGACGACCGCGACGAGCGGCCCGGGGTGAAGTTCAAGGACGCCGATCTCCTCGGCCTGCCCGTGCGCGTCACGATCGGCAACGCCTTCGTGAAGGAGGGCCTGGTCGAGGTCCGCTCCCGCAAGACGCGCCAGGAGAGCCGCGTCCCCAAGGACAAAGTCGTCGACGCCATCCGCGCGATCCAGGCCGCCGAAGCCCGGCGATAGGCCGGCCGGGCCTCGACCAGCCTTGCCTCGGCCCTCGAGACGTGCTAAATTCCTGAAAAAGTGGGCGTTGCCCGCTTTTTTTAGTTTAGCGACGGGCAAGGGGAACGCCCGATGGACGACGCGGTACAGGCCGACCAGATCGAGGAGGTCGTGATGCCGGTCCTGCGTGACCACGGGCTCGAGCTGGTCGACATCGAGTGGCGCCCGCTCCGTCCGCGCGGGGTTCTGCGTCTCTTCGTCGACAAGCCCGGCGGTGTCGGGATCGGGGACTGCGAACGGCTCAGCCGGGAGATCGGGGACGTGCTCGACGCGGCCGCGATCGTCGAAGGGTCCTACGATTTCGAAGTGTCCTCCCCCGGGCTGGATCGCGTCCTCCACAAGGAGCGCGAGTTCCGCTGGGCGGTCGGCAAGCGCGTGCGCTGCTGGCTCGCCGGCGGGCGTGAGATGCGCGGCCGACTCGTGGCCGTGGAGCCGGACCAGCTCGTGCTCGAGCACGACGGCGAGCGGGTGGACCTCCCGCGCACCGGCGTCACGAAGGCCCGTCTGGAGGCGGAAGTCCCCTGGCCGCGCAAGGCGTAGAATCTCAGGCAGGCGTTGGGATCGATGAACCGAGAGCTGATCAGCGTCATCGAGCAGATCGGGCGCGAGAAGGGGATCGACAAAGAGATCCTCTTCGAGGCGCTGGAGTCTGCCCTGCTGTCGGCGTCGCGGAAGTCTCTGGGGCCGGCCGATAACGTGCGCATGCACATCGACCGCAAGAGTGGCGACCTGCGCGTCTACTGCCGTAAGAAGGTCGTCGAGGAAGTGACCGACGACAAGCTCGAGATCAGCCTGGCCGACGCCAAGGCACTCAACCGGGAGGCCGAGCTGGGGGACGAGCTCGAGTTGGAGCAGGAGCGGCCGCCGCAGGAGTTCGGTCGGATCGCGGCCCAGACGGCCAAACAGGTGATCCTGCAGAAGGTCCGGGACGCGGAACGCGAGGGCATCTACTCCGAGTTCGCGGGCAAGGAGGGCCAGATCCTCCGCGGCGTCGTGCACCGGATCGAGAAGCGCAACGTGATCCTCGAGATCGGCAAGGCCGAGGCGATTCTGCCCGAGCGGGAGCAGATCCCGGGCGAGCGGTACAACCCCGGCGATCGCATCCGCGCCTACGTCCTCGAGGTGCGCCGCACGGCCAAGGGCCCGCAGATCTCGCTCTCGCGGACCCACCCGGGCTATCTCGCGCGTCTCTTCGAGACGGAGATCCCGGAGATCCAGGAGGGCATCGTCCTGGTGAAGGCCACGGCGCGGGAGGCCGGCGAGCGTGCCAAGGTCGCGGTCGCGTCAACCAAGCGGGACGTCGATCCCATCGGCGCGTGCGTCGGGTTGCGCGGTACCCGCATCCAGGTCATCAGCCGGGAGCTGCGAGGTGAGAAGATCGACATCATCGAGTGGTCGCACGACCCGGCGACATTCGTCGCGCGCGCGCTGTCGCCGGCGAAAGTGTCGTCCGTCGTGATCACGGAGCCGAGCGAGCCCGACGGTCAGCCGTCGGCGCTCGTCATCGTCCCCGACAACCAGCTCTCGCTGGCGATCGGCAAGAAGGGCCAGAACGCGCGGCTCGCGGCCAAGCTCACGGGCATGCGCATCGACATCAAGAGCGAGGCGGAGGTCGAAGCCGAGCGGACGGCGAGCGAGGGCCTGCCGCAGGTGGACCGCGCCGCGCTCGCCGCGCTCGCCGGCGCGGAGCTCGTCGAGCCGCTCGTCGCGGCGGGGCTCGGCTCGCCTGCGGCGATCGTGAAGGCCGGACCCGGGAAGCTCGGGCTCGTCGCGGAGGTCGGCTCCCGCGCCGAGGCGATCCACGCCGCGGCCGTCGAGTGGGTGGCGGCCCACGTCGCCGCGTCAGAGCCGAGTGGAGCCTCCGAGGAAACGGGTGCGCCCGCATGACCGAGGAGCCTCGGCGCACGTGTCTCGGGTGTCGGCGGGTGCGGCCCAAGCGGGTGCTCGTGCGGCTCGTGCGGCGGCGCGACGGCGTGGTGGTCACGGATCCACGCGGCGCCGTCCCGGGTCGCGGCGCCTACGTGTGCGCGGACGACCTGTGCCTCGGGCGCGCGCTCGCGCGCGCGCGGCTCACCCACGCGTTCAGGAAGCCCTGTGAAGCGAGCGCGGAGCTCGCGATGGCGGTGCGGACCTCCGGATCTCGCGGGGCTGGGGCCCCGCCGTCCGAGGCGAGCGAAGAGATGGGAGTCGTGCAGACCTCGAGATTGCGCGGGGTTGCGGTGCGAGGCGCGCCGAGAAGGCGAGGCGGGCCTGTGATCGAGGCCCCGCCGTCAGAGGCGAGCGGTGAAAACGGTTCGGAGGAGGTGAGGGGGCCGTGGCGGCAAAGGTAAAGCTGATGGAGCTCGCGAAAGAGCTCGGCGTGACGAGCAAGGAGCTCATGGTCGCCGCCGAGGAGATGGGTCACAAGGGGCTGCGTGCCATGAGCCCTCTCGACACGACGCTCGCGAACGCGCTGCGGGTCAAGCTTGGGCGTGGCCGCGAGCTGCCCGAGGAGCCGAAGCCGAAGCGCGCCGTGAGGCCGAAGGCCGCGACGGAGACCACGGCGACTGACGGCGCGCCGGTCACGAAGAAGGCGCCGGCGCGGTCGAAGAAGGCCGCCGACGTCACGCTCGAGGAGTCGCCCGCGGAAATCAAGCCCGCGGCGACGATCGTCAAGCCGAAGCCCGCGCCGGAGACCGTGGCCGAGCCCCCGCTCGTCGCCAAGCGCGAGTCCGAGATCGCTCCGGAGCCCAGCGTGGTGACGCTCGCACCCGAGGCGCCGCCGGCCGCGGCGAAGCCGGCGCCGATCGCGCCCGCGGCGCCGGGCGCGCCCACCAGGAAGCCCGAGCCGAAGATCGTCCCGTTCCGTCCGATCGAGCGGCCTGCGCCCGCGCCTCCGCGCCCGGCCCGTCAGCCGGCGCCGCCGTTCGCGCCGCCGCGCGTGACCACGGTGCCGCGGCCCGCGGCGCTCGCCGCGCCGTCGCGCCCCGCCCAACCCGCGGCGTCGGCGCCCGCGCCGGCCCGTCCGGCTGCCGCCGTCGAGGCGCCGCCAGCCCCGCCGGCCGAGGTGAAGCGCGAGCTCATCCGGGTACCCGAGTCCGTCACGGTGGGCGAGCTCGCCGAGAAGATGCGGCGGAAGTCGGGCGAGGTGATCAAGGCGCTGCTCGAGCTCGGCGTCATGGCGACGGTCAACGAACTGCTCGACCCAACGGCCGCGAAGCTCGTCGCCGACAAGTTCAGCGTGGACCTCGAGGTCCGGTCCGTCGAAGGCGAGGTCGTCGACGAGGAGGACCTCGACCCCGCGCAGCTCAAGCTGCGCCCGCCCGTCGTCACCGTCATGGGCCACGTCGACCACGGCAAGACCTCCCTCCTCGACGCGATCCGCAAGTCGAAGGTCGCCGAAAAGGAGTTCGGCGGGATCACGCAGCACATCGGCGCCTACCAGGTCGAGACCCGGCACGGCAAGGTCTCGTTCCTCGACACGCCGGGGCACGAGGCGTTCACGGCGATGCGCGCACGTGGCGCTCAGGCGACGGACATCGTCATCCTCGTGGTGGCCGCCGACGACGGCGTCATGCCGCAGACCGTCGAGGCGATCAACCACGCGCGGGCGGCGAACGTGCCGATCATCGTCGCCGTGAACAAGATCGACAAGCCCGAGTCCGATGCCGAGCGCGTCAAGCGTGAGCTCGCCAACCATGGCCTGATCCCGGAGGAGTGGGGAGGGCAGACGATCTATGTCGCGACGTCGGCGAAGAAGGGGACGGGCATCGACCAGCTCCTCGAAATGACCGCGCTCCAGTCCGAGATCCTCGAGCTCAAGGCCAATCCGAACCGCGCGGCCCGGGGCGTGATCATCGAGAGCCGGCTGGATCGTGGGCGCGGCCCCGTCGCGACCGTGCTGATCCAGGCCGGCACGTTAAAAGAAGGAGACGCGGTCGTCGTCGGCGCCCACTCGGGCCGGATCCGAGCGCTGAGCGACCCGAGCGGCAAGAAGGTCAAGAGCGCCGGCCCGTCCGACCCGGTCGAGATCCTCGGGCTCAGCGGCGTTCCCGCCGCGGGCGACGTCCTCGTCGCGGTGTCCGACGAGCGGAAGGCGCGACAGGTCGCCACCATGCGGCAGGACCGCGACAAGCTCAAGGGCAAGACCGCGACGCGGATCACGCTCGAGGGGCTCCAGAAGCAGATCCAGTCGGGGGAGGTGAAGGAGCTTCGGCTCGTCCTCAAGGCCGACGTGCAGGGCTCCGTGGAGGCGCTGGCGGAGGCGCTCGAGCGGCTGTCGACTGAGGAGGTCAAGCTGAAGGTCATCCACAGCTCGGTGGGCGCGATCAACGAGAGCGATGTCATGCTCGCCTCGGCGTCGAACGCGATCGTCATCGGGTTCAACGTCAAGCCCGAGACCAAGGCGGCGTCTCAGGCGCAAGCGAACGGCGTCGACATCCGCAGCTACAACGTCATCTACGACGCGATCAACGACCTGCGGGCCGCGCTGGCCGGCATGCTCGCGCCCGAGATCCGTGAGACGACGCTCGGCCGGGCGCAGGTGCGCCAGATCTTCGTCATCTCCAAGCTCGGCCCGGTGTGTGGCTCGTACGTGACGGAAGGCAAGATCGTTCGCAACGCGAAGGTGCGCGTGCGGCGCGGCGACGAGGTCGTCGGCGAGGGCACGGTCGGCTCGCTGAAGCGGTTCAAGGACGACGTCCGCGAGGTGCTGGCCGGGCTCGAGTGTGGCATCGGCGTCGACGGCGTGACGGGGGTCCAGCCGGGCGACATCCTCGAGGTCTACACGGTCGAGGAAGTGGCGCGCACGCTTTAGAGCGTTTGCGCCGGGGGGAACCGTGGCGACGGCGCGTGTCGCGCTGGGAATGGTGGAGCTCCATCTTCCCGATGTCGACTCGCTGAAGGGCAAGCGGCACGTCCTGAAGGGCCTCAAGGAGAAGGTGCGCGCACGCTTCGAGGTGTCGGTCGCAGAGGTTGATCACCAGGACGTCTGGCAACGCGCCACCCTGGCGGTCGCCTACGTCTCGGCCGACGCGCGGCACGCCAACGAAGTGGTCTCCAAGGCGATATCCTTCATCGAAGATAACGTCGAGGGGCGCGTCCTCGAGACGTTCGTGGAGATCCTCTGATGCAGAGCAAACGGCTCGACCGCGTGAACCAGCTCATCAAGGAGGAGGTCTCGACCCTCCTCCAGCGGGAGCTCAAGGACCCGCGACTCGGTTTCGTCACGGTCACCGAAGTCGAGACCTCGAAGGACCTGCGCGTGGCGAAGGTCTTCGTCTCGGTGCTCGGCGACGAGGCGCAGTGGGCGGCGTCGCTGGCCGCGCTCGGAAGCGCCCGGGGCTTCGTCCGCCAGTGGCTCCGCCACCACCTCGACCTTCGCGTCACGCCGGAGCTCGACTTCCGGGCTGATCGCTCGATGGAACACGCGGCGCGGATCCAGACGCTGCTCCGGCGACTCAACGACGACCCGACGTCGTGAGCAGCGCCATCACCCTGACCGGTCCCGCGCCCTCCGAGGCCGTCTTGACTCCGTTCCGGTCTCCGGGGGGCCACGCCCTCATGCTCGGCCACGTCCACCCCGACGCCGACGTGCTGGGGACGCTCCTGGCGCTGGGTGAGGCGCTCGAGGCCCGCGGCTGGCGCGTGACCTATGGCGGCCCGCATCCGGCGCCGGCCGCGCTCGCCTTCCTCCCCGGCATCGAGCGGTACCAGCAGCTCCACGCCCTCGACGGCAGGTTCGACGTCGCCGTGCTGACGGACTGTCCGAATCCGGAACGCACCGAGGGGCTCATCGACCAGGCGCGCCGAGCCGCGGCCACCGTCGTGAACATCGACCACCATCCCGACAACCGGCGCTACGGCGACGTGAACTGGATCGACGTGTCCGCCGCGGCCACCGGCGAGCTGGTCTACGAGCTGCTCGTGGCGCTCGGCGCCCCGCTGACGCCCCCGATCGCGACCAACCTGTTCACCGCGCTCCACACCGACACCGGCTCCTTTCGCTACTCGAACGTGACCCCGCGGACGTTCCGGACGGCCGCGGCGCTCGTCCAGGCGGGCGCCGATCCCGCGTTCGTCTCGGAGTGGCTCTACGAACGCCGCGCCCCCGATGCGCTCCGCTGGCTCGGCGCGGCGCTCGGACGTGTCGAGGTGAGCGACGACGGGCGGGTTGCGTGGCTGATCCTCCCGTCGGGGTCCGTGCCGGAGAAGGTCATCGAGTCCGAGGAGCTCGTCAACTATCCGCGCTCGGTGGCGACGGTCCGCGTCGCGTGTCTCTTCCGCGAGTACCTTGGCCAGGTGAAGGTGAGTCTCCGCGGCAAAGGCGACGTGGACGTGCAGCGGATCGCCGCGCAGTTCGGGGGTGGCGGCCATCCGAACGCGGCCGGGTGCACGCTCGCGAAGCCGCTGGCCGAGGCGACGCGGGTCGTGCTCGCGGCGGTCCGGGCCGCGCTGGCCGCCGCGCCCGGGGCCCGGACGAGGTGAGCGTCAGGGTCGGCGGCTCGGGCGTGCTCGCGGTCAACAAGGCGGCGGGGGCGACGTCGTTCGACGTCGTGGCGCTCGTCCGTCGGCGGCTCCACGTCCGCCGGGTCGGTCACGCCGGCACGCTCGACCCCGCGGCGACGGGCGTCCTACCAGTCCTGATCGGCGAGGCGACCAAGCTCACGCCGTACCTCATGGACCAAGACAAGGAGTACGTCGCGACGGTCCGCTTCGGGCTCACGACCGACACTCACGACACCGAGGGTCGCGTCCTCTCGGAGGTCACGGTCTCCCGACTCGAGCGACGTGACCTCGAGGAGGCGAGCCGGCCGTTCGTCGGTCGGATCAAGCAGATCCCGCCCATGTACTCGGCGGTCCACCACGAGGGGCGGCGCCTCTACGAGCTGGCGCGCGAGGGGATCGAGGTCGACCGCGAGCCGCGGGAAGTCGTCGTCCATTCGATCGCCGTCGACGAGGTCGCCCCGCCTCGGGCCACCCTCCGTGTCGTCTGCGGCAAGGGCACTTACGTGCGGGTGCTCGCCGCCGACCTGGGGGCCGCGCTCGGCTACGGCGGCGCCGTCGAGTGCCTCGTCAGGTGTCGTGTCGGCCCCTTCCACCTCGCCGACGCGATCCCCTGGGCCGACGTCGTCAGCGCCGAGCCGGCAGTGCTCTGGTCTCGCGTCACGCCGCCGGAATCGGCGCTGGCGGGCTGGCAAGGGGTGACCCTCGACGAGCGCGCGGCCGTCGCGTTCGGGCACGGCCAGGCGGTCGAGGTCCGGGCACCCGCGCGCGGCGAGGGCGGCTCCTCCGTCCGCGTCCACGACGTCACCGGTACGCTCATCGGCGTCGGCGTGATCACGGAGGACGGGCGCCGCGTGAAACCCGTCCGAATCCTGCATGCGGATCGTCCGGGGACTCGAATCCTACCCGCCTGACGCGCTCTCGAGCGCCGTCGCGCTCGGCGCGTTCGACGGCGTCCATCTGGGCCATCGTGCGATCCTCGGGACCGCCGTGGCTCAGGCGCGGCGGGAGGGCCTCGTGGCCCTCGCGTGCACCTTCGATCCGCACCCGCTCGAGGTGCTGCAGCCCGAGCGCTCTCCCGTTCCGATTACGACCCTCGAGGAGCGGCTCGAGCTGATCGCCGGGACGGGGATCGACACGACCGTGGTCGTCGTCTTCACCCGCGCCGTCGCCGCGGTAGAGGCGGAGGACTTCGTCCGCCGCGTCCTCGTGGGGACGCTGAAGGCGCGGGACATCGTCGTCGGCTTCAATCATCGGTTCGGGCGCGGCGCCCGCGGCGATGCCACGCTCCTCGAGCGGCTCGGGCGCGAGCTCGGGTTCAGGGCGCACACGGTTCCCCCGACGACCGTCGATGGTGTTCCCGTGTCGTCGTCGGAGATCAGGAGCGCGCTCCAGCGCGGCGACCTCACGAAGGCGGCGCGGCTACTCGGGCGCGCCTACGCGATCCAGGGCGAGGTCGTGCGCGGGGCGGGTCGCGGCCGAACCCTCGGCTTTCCCACGGCGAACGTCAAGACGGCGCGTCCGCTCCTTCTGCCCCCCGGGGTCTATGCCTGTCAGGTCGATGTGGAGGACACACGCTACCAGGCGGTCATCAACGTCGGCGTACGGCCGACCTTTGGCGAGACGGAGCTCGCGGTGGAGGCTCATCTCCTCGATTTTTCCGGGGATCTTTACGGCCGCCGCATTCGGCTCACGTTCCTCCGGCGTCTCAGGGACGAGCGCAAGTTCCCGAACGTGGAGGCCCTCCGCAACCAGATCGCTCTCGACGTCCTCGCCGCCCGGGAGAACCCCTGAAGCCCGCGCTTTACTTCCCGGGATCGTCGTGGTACGGTAACAGCTATCTGTTGACAAAAAAAGGGGTTTTGAACCCGTCCTGGACGGAGGCGGCTCCCCGGGGCGTGGCGATTGAGGGAGGTCCCCCATGCCGCTGACCGTCGACAAGAAGAAGAGCTTGATCGAGCAATTCCGCGCCCACGCGGGCGACACCGGGTCGCCGGAGGTCCAGGTCGCGCTCCTGACGGAACGGATCAACGGCCTCACCGATCACTTCAAACAGCACACCAAGGACCACCACTCTCGGCGCGGCCTCTTGATGCTGATCGGCAAGCGCCGGGGGTTGCTCGAGTACCTCAAGGACAAGGACGCCGAGCGCTACCGCACCCTCATCGACAGGCTCGGAATCCGCCGGTGACGGCAGGCCTCACAACCATGGATTGGTCCTCGGACGCAAACACTCCGGGGGCCCGAGGACGATCTCCCAGATGAGTCATACTGTACAGACCGAGATCAACGGCGGGCCGTTCTCCATCGAGACCGGCAAGGTTGCCAAACAAGCCGACGGAGCCGTCGTCGTCCGCTACGGCGGCACGATGGTGCTCGCCACCTGTGTGACCGCGAAGACCGCGAAGGAGGCCCAGGACTTCTTCCCGCTGACGGTCGAGTACCGGGAGCGCATGTACGCGGGCGGCCGGATCCCAGGGGGCTATTTTAGGAGGGAAGGCGCACCGTCGAAAAAGGAAACCCTCACGTGCCGGCTGATCGACCGGCCCATCCGCCCACTCTTCCCCGACGGCTTCCGCAACGAGGTCCAGGTCATCTGCCTCGCGATCTCCGCCGACGCGCAGAACGACCCCGACATCCTGGCGATGAACGGCGCCTCCACGGCGCTCACCCTCTCGGGCATCCCGTTCAACGGTCCCGTCGGCGCGGTCCGAGTCGGACTCGTGGCGGGCCAGCTCGTGGCGAACCCGACGAAGGATCAGCAGGCCGTCTCGAGCCTCGACCTGGTCATCGCCGGCACCGAGGAGGCGGTCCTGATGGTCGAGTCGGGCGCCAGCGAGGTGCCCGAGGAGACCATGCTCGAGGCGATCGCGTTCGGCCACGCCGAGTGCCGGCGGCTCGCCCGGCTCCAGGTGGACCTGGCCGCGCGGGCGGGGAAGCCGCGCTGGCCGTTCGACCCGAACGCCGGGCGGGACCCGGAGCTCGAGGCGCGCGTGCGGACGCTCACCGTGCCGAAGCTCGCCGCGGCGCTCGCGACGCCCGAGAAGCACGCGCGGGCGGAGGCCGTCTCCCATGTCTTCGACGAGGTCTGGGGGGCGCTGGCCCTCGATGAGTCCAAGCGCGGCCAGGCGCGCGCCGCCTTCGAGGCGATCGAGGCCGCGCAGGTGCGGCGGCTGATCGTCGAAAGGGGCATCCGCGTGGATGGCCGGAAGGTCAACGAGGTCCGGCCGATCACGATCGAGATGGCGTACCTGCCGCGGGCCCACGGCTCGACGATTTTCACGCGCGGTGAGACCCAGGCGCTGGTCTCCGCCACGCTCGGCACCAAGTCCGACGAGCAGAAGATCGAGACGCTCGAGGGCGAGACCTGGCGCCACTTCATGCTCCACTACAACTTCCCCTCGTTCTCGGTGGGTGAAGTCCGTCGGTTCGGTGGGCCCTCGCGGCGGGACATCGGCCACGGCGCCCTCGCCGAGCGTGCGGTCGAAGCGATGCTGCCGGCGAAGGAGGACTTTCCGTACACGATCCGCATCGTGTCGGACATCCTCGAGTCGAACGGGTCCTCCTCGATGGCGACGGTGTGCGGCGCCTCGCTCGCGCTCATGGATGCGGGCGTGCCGATCAAGACGCACGTCGCCGGCATCGCGATGGGCCTCGTCAAGGAAGGCGACAAAGTCGGGATCCTGACCGACATCATGGGCAGCGAGGACCACTACGGCGACATGGACTTCAAGGTGGCCGGGACGGAGAAGGGGATCACCGCGCTCCAGATGGACATCAAGACCGCGGGGGTCTCGCTCGAGATCATGCGCGAGGCGCTCCGGCAGGCGCGCGAAGCGCGGATGATCGTGCTCGCCAAGATGCGCGAGGCGATCGAGAAGCCACGCCCCGAGCTCAGCCCGTACGCGCCCCGGTTCGTCACGATCAAGATCCGCCAGGAGAAGATCCGCGAGATCATCGGCCCCGGCGGCAAGGTCGTGCGGGGGATCCAGGAGCAGACGGGCACCAAGATCGACATCGAGGACGACGGCCGGGTCACCGTGTTCTCGTCGGACCAGGCGTCGGTGCAGAAGGCCATCGCGATGATCCAGGACATCTGCCGCGAGGTCGAGCTCGACCGGATCTATCTCGGCAAGGTCAAGAAGATCGTCGAGTTCGGCGCGTTCGTGGAAGTCATCCCCAACACCGAGGGGTTGCTGCACATCTCGCAGATCGCCGAAAGCCGCATCCGGTCGGTCCAGGACGTGCTGACCGAGGGCGACGAGGTCCTCGTGAAGGTCATCGAGATCGACGGCAGCGGCAAGATGCGGCTCTCCCGCAAGATGGCGCTGCGCGACCAGCCCGCGCTCGCCGACAAGGAAAAGCTGAAGAACCCGCAGGCGGCGAATCCTCCGCGCGCCTGAAAGGTGGTCCCCGTGAGCGAAGGGTACCGGAAGAGCGTCCTGCCGAGCGGTATCCGTGTCGTCACGGAGCGGATGGAGCACGTCCGGTCCGTGGCGGTCGGCGTGTGGGTCGAGGCCGGCTCCCGGCACGAGCCAGAGGGCCGCATCGGCATGTCCCACCTCATCGAGCACCTCGTCTTCAAGGGCACCGAGACGCGCACCGCCGAGGCCATCGCGCGCACGATGGACTCGGTCGGCGGCCAGATGGACGCCTTCACCACGAAGGAGCACACCTGCTTCTATGTCCAGGTGCTCGACGAGCACCTGCCGCTCGCGGTCGATCTCCTGACCGACATCCTCCTGCATCCGGTCTTCGACGCCGAGGAGCTCGAGCGCGAAAAGTCGGTTGTGCTCCAGGAGATCAAGATGGTGGAGGACACGCCCGACGACCTGATCCATGACCTCTTCGCCGCACAGCTCTGGGAGGGCCATCCGCTCGGACGCCCGATCCTCGGCACGCGCGAGGCGGTGAACGGTTACGATCGCGCGGCGGTGCTCACCCACTTCGGCGAGGAGTACGTGCCGCCACGCATCATGATCGCGGTCGCGGGCAACGTCACCCACGACCGGGTCGTCGACCTCTTCGGGCGCGGCTTCGACGGCTTCACCCGCGCGGTGACACCGCGCACGGACACGCCCCCGCTCATGAAGGCCGGGGTCAACATCGTCCACAAGCCGCTCGAGCAGGTCCACGTCATCATGGGCTTCCCGGGCCTGCACCACTCGGCGCCCGAGCGCTACGCCCTGTTCGTCTTGAACGATGTGATCGGCGGCAGCATGTCCTCGCGCCTCTTCCAGGAGGTGCGGGAGCGCCAGGGGCTCGTCTACGCGATCCATTCGGGCGTCCAGGCGTACGTCGACACGGGGACGCTCTACATCTATGCCGCGAGCGACGCGCCGAACTTCTCCAAGGTCCTCAAGTCGATCCTCAAGGAGCTCCGTGAGATAAAGAAGAGCGGCGTGACGGAGGAGGAGCTCCGACGCTCCAAGGATCATTTGAAGGGCAGCCTGATGCTGTCGCTCGAGTCGACGTCGAGCCGGATGAATCGGCTCGCCAAGCACGAGATGCACCTGGGCTCGTTCCTCACGATCGACGCCATGCTCGCGGCGATCGACGCCGTCCGCCACGAGGAGGTGCAAGCGCTCGTCACCGACCTCCTCGACGAGGACCGCCTCGTCCTGACCACGCTCGGACCCCTCGATCGCCGCAACCTCCCGCGCGAACTGCATCGTTGATATTGGGGGGCCCCGACATGGCCCCCCAAACCCCCCGACTCGCGTCTCGATCGAGCCTGAGGCTCGATCGCGTCTGCGAACGCCGCCCCGACATGGCCCCCCAAACCCCCCGACTCGCGACGTCCTCCGGCTCGCACGATTCTCGTGTTTCGCTCGCCTCGGACGGCGGGGCCCCAGCCCCGCGACGTCCTCCGGCTCGCACGATTCTCGTGTTTCGCTCGCCTCGGACGGCGGGGCCCCAGCCCCGCGACGTCCTCCGGCTCGCACTTCCACTGCGGGGTGTTTTGCTCTAAGGTGAGGGCGTGATCGAGCGTTACACCCGCCCGGAGATGGGCCGCCTCTGGAGCGAGGAGTCCAAATACGCGGCGTGGCTCCGAGTGGAGCTCGCCGTGTGCGAGGCCTACACCCGCCGCGGCCGCATCCCCTCCGACGCGATGGCGCGCATCCGCCAGACGGCGCGCGTGGACGTCGCGCGGATCCTCGCCATCCAGGAGCGGGTCAAGCACGAGATGATCGCGCTTCTCACGAGCCTCGAGGAGCAGCTCGGTCCGGACTCTCGCTTCGTCCATATCGGCCTCACGACGAGCGACGTCTGGGACACGGCGCTGGCGCTCCAGCTCCGGGACGCCGCCGACCTCCTCATCGCGGGACAGGTGCGCCTCCGGGACGCGCTCCGCGCGCTGGCGCTCCGCCATAAGGACACCCTGACGGTTGGGCGGACGCACGGTGTGCACGCGGAGCCGACGAGCTTCGGGCTGAAGGCGGCGGTGTGGTACACCGAAGCGCAGCGGAACCTGGAGCGCCTGTGGCGCGCTCGCGCCGCCGTCGCGGTGGGAAAGCTCTCTGGCGCCGTCGGGAACTTCGCCCACGTCGAGCCCGAGCTCGAGACGGAGGTGTGCGGGGAGCTCGGGCTCGAGGCCGCGCCGGTGTCCACGCAGATCGTCCAGCGGGATCGCCATGCCGAGTTCTGCGCGACGCTCGCCGTGGCGGGCGCATCCCTCGAGAAGATCGCGCTCGAGGTGCGGGGGCTCCAGCGCACCGAGACGCTCGAGGCGCAGGAGCCGTTTGGCGAGGGACAGAAGGGCTCGAGCGCGATGCCCCACAAGCGAAACCCCGAGCTCTCGGAGCGGATCTGCGGCCTGGCGCGGCTCCTCCGGGGGAACGCGCTGGCCGCGTTGGAGAACGTCGCGCTGTGGCACGAGCGCGACATCAGTCACTCGTCGGTCGAGCGCGTGATCCTGCCCGACTCGACGATTCTGCTCGACTACCTGTTCCACCTCACGACCTTCATCGTCGAGGGGCTCGAGGTGGACCCGGCGCGGATGGCCGAGAACCTCGAGCTGAGTCACGGGCTCGTCTACTCGCAGCGCGTGCTGCTCAAGCTCACCGAGGCGGGACTCGCCCGCCAGGTGGCCTACGAGGTCGTCCAGCGCCACGCCATGCGCGCCTGGCGGGAGCGGCGGCCGTTCTTCGAGGTGCTCGCGGCCGACCCAACGGTGACGGACCGGATCGGGAGCGACGAGCTGAAGGCCTGCTTCGATCCGGCGTGGTACCTCCGGAACGTGGACGCCATCTTCCGGCGGGTGGGGCTCATCCAGTGAACACGCGGGGGGCGCCGGTGAACGTCGAGACGCGCGCGAAGCTCTACGAGGGCAAGGCCAAGATCGTGTACGCCACGAACGACCCGCGCCTGATCGTCCAGTATTTCAAGGACGATGCCACGGCCTTCAACGCGCTCAAGCGGGGAACGATCGTCGGCAAGGGCGTCGTCAACAACCGGGTGTCGGCGGCGATGTTCGAGCGCCTCGAGCGCGCAAAGGTGCCGACGCACTACCTCGGGGCGCTCTCCGACCGTGAGATGCTCTGCCGGAGGCTCGACATCATCAAGATCGAGACGATCGTGCGCAACGTGGTCGCGGGCAGCCTGGCCAAGCGCACCGGCCTCGACGAGGGCACGCCGATCCGGCAGCCGATCGTGGAGCTCTACTACAAGTCCGATCCGCTCGGCGATCCGATGATCAACGACGACCACGTGCGGATGATGAAGCTCGCCACCCCGGCGGAGCTCACGTGGATGCGGCGGATGGCGCTCAGGATCAACCGCATTCTCCGGCCTCACATGTGGAAGCGCGGGCTCATCCTCGTCGACTTCAAGCTCGAGTTCGGGCGCGCCGGTGGGCGGCGCTACCTCGGCGACGAGATCTCGCCCGACACGTGCCGCCTCTGGGACCGGCAGACCGGGGAGAAGCTCGACAAGGACCGATTCCGTCGCGACCTCGGGGGCGTGGAGGAGGCGTACCAGGAGGTGTACCGACGCCTCGTCGGAACCTCCGCGTGAAGTTCCGCGTGCTCGTCAGGCTGAAGCCCGGGATCCTCGACGTCCAGGGCGCGGCGGTCCGGAAGGCACTCGCCGGCCTGGGGTTCACGGAGGTCAGCGACCTCCGCGTCGGCAAAGTGATCGAAATCGAGCTCGACACCGCGACGGCGGACGCCGCCCGCGCGCGCGTCGGCGAGATGTGCCGGCAGCTCCTGGCGAATCCGGTTCTCGAGGATTACACGATCGAGATGGCCGATGACCTTGCCCGTCGTGGGGCGGTCCGGTAAGATGAACGCGTCATGAGATTCGGCGTGGTCGTCTTCCCGGGGACGTGGAGCGATTGCGACTTCCACTACGTCATCTCCGAGGTGCTCCACCAACCGGTGAAGTACGTCTGGCACCGGGAGCGCGATCTCGACGATCTCGACTGCGTCGTCCTGCCCGGCGGCTTCTCCTACGGCGACTATCTGCGCGCCGGTGCCGTCGCGGGGCGCTCGCCGGTCGTCGACGCGCTGCGGGACTTCGTCGCTCGCGGTGGGCACGTGCTCGGCTCCTGCAACGGCTTCCAGATTCTGTGCGAGGCGGGGCTCCTGCCGGGGGCGCTCATGCGCAACGAATGCCTGCAGTACCGCTGCCAGTCTACGCACCTGGTCGTGGAGAACGTCGAGACGGCCTTCACCCGTGGACTACGGCCGGGGCAGGTGCTGACGATGCCGATCTCCCACGGTGAGGGCAAGTACCACGCCGACCCCGAGGCGCTCCGGACGCTGAAGGCGCGGAGGCAGATCGTCTTCCGCTACGGGGAGGCCGACGGCCGCGTGACACGGACGGCGAACCCGAACGGATCGCTCGAGAACATCGCCGGCATCGTGAACCCGGAGGGCACCGTGCTGGGGCTTATGCCGCACCCCGAGCGTGCGGCGGAGGCGGCGATGGGCAGCACGGACGGACTCCTGCTGTTCCAGTCCCTCCTCGGGAGCCTCGTCGAGGATGGCAGCTTCCTCAAGCGGTAGCCGGGGTTGACGGAGGCACCACCGAAGGTCACGCTCGACCTCGCGAGGGACTCGGGCCTCACCGCCGAAGAATACGACCGGATCACGAGCCGCCTCGGCCGCGAGCCGACCTACGCCGAGCTCGGGCTCTTCGCGGCGCTCTGGTCCGAGCACTGCGCCTACAAGCATTCGCGCGCCTACCTGAGCCGGCTTCCCACCGAGGGGCCGCGCGTGCTCCAGGGGCCCGGTGAGAACGCGGGTGCGATCGACATCGGTGACGGCTGGGCCGTGGTGTTCAAGATCGAGAGCCACAATCACCCCTCGTTCATCGAGCCGTTCCAGGGCGCGGCCACCGGCGTCGGTGGCATTCTGAGAGACATCTTCACGATGGGCGCGCGGCCCATCGCCCTCCTCGACTCGCTCAGGTTCGGCGAGCTCGACGACCCGAAGACGCGCCGCCTCGTCGAGGGCGTCGTGTCGGGCATCAGCTGGTACGGCAACTGCTTCGGCTGCCCCACGGTCGGTGGGGAGGTCGCCTTCGCGCCCGAGTACGCCGGGAACCCGCTGGTCAACGTCATGTGTGTCGGACTCGTCCGCGCCGACCAGATCTTCCGGGCACGCGCCGAGGGCGTCGGCAACCCGGTCTTCTACGTCGGCAACAAGACCGGGCGCGACGGGATCCACGGGGCGACGATGGCGTCGGCGACGTTCGACGAGTCGGCCGCGGAGCGGCGGCCGACGGTGCAGGTCGGCGACCCGTTCACCGAGAAGCTCCTGCTCGAGGCGTGCCTGGAAGCGATGAAGGCGGGCGCGGTCGTCGGGATCCAGGACATGGGCGCGGCGGGCCTCGCGTGCTGCACCTCCGAGATGCCGGCGCGCGCGGGCACGGGGATGGACGTCGAGCTCTCGCGAGTGCCTCAGCGCGAGGTGGGGATGACCCCGTACGAGATCCTTCTCTCCGAGTCGCAGGAGCGCATGCTCCTGGTCGCCGGCCGGGGACGCGAGGACGACGTCCGGCGGATCTTCGCCAAGTGGGAGCTCGACGCGGTGGAGATCGGACGGGTCACCGCCGGTGGCGCGCTCACGGCGCGGCTCAGCGGCGAGGTCGTCGCCCACGTCCCGGTGAGCCTCCTCGCCGACGCGCCGAAATACACGAAACCGACGGCGCCGCCTGGGTGGCTCGCCGAGCGGCTCGCCTTCGACCCACTCACGCTGCCCGAGCCCCCCGACTACGGTGAGGCGCTCCTCGCCCTCTGCGCGTCGCCGAGCATCGGGTCCAAGGAGTGGGTCTTCCGCCAGTACGACCAGCAGGTGGGAATCAACACCCTCGTCCTCCCCGGCTCCGACGCGGCGGTCCTCCGGGTGAAGGGCACGCCGCGGGCGCTCGCCGTGTCCACCGACGGCAACGGGCGCCACGTCTTCCTGGACCCCCGGCGAGGCGCCGCCATGGCCGTGTGTGAGGCGGCGCGCAACGTCTCCTGCTCGGGGGCCACGCCCGTCGGGGTGACCGATTGCATGAACTTCGGCTCGCCCGAGCGGCCGGAGATCCGTTGGCAGTTCGCCCAGGCGATCGACGGCATCGCCGAGGCGTGCCGTGCCCTCGAGATCCCGGTAGTGGGCGGCAACGTTTCCTTCTACAATGAGACCAGCGGCCAGGCGATCCTGCCGACGCCGATCATCGGGGTGGTGGGCGTCCTGGAGGACGCGGGGCGGCGGGCGACCCAGTGGTTCAAGGGGGCGGGACACCGCGTCGCGCTGCTCGGCCTCGAGCATGCGAGCCTGGGCGGCAGCGAGTATCTCTGGCGCGCCCACCGGCGGCTCGGCGGCAGGCTCGCCCCGCTCGACCTCGAGGCGGAGCGCAAGGTTCAGGCGGCGGTGCGCGCCGCCGTGAGCGCGGGGCTGGTGACGGCGGCGCACGACTGCTCCGAGGGCGGGCTCGCCGTGGCGCTGGCCGAGGGATGCGTGACCGGGCGGGAGCCGGTAGGGCTAGAGGCGGCGCTCGACGCGTCCGGCCGTGGCGACCACGTGCTGTTCGGCGAAGGGCCGTCGCGCGTGATCGTCGCGGTGGAGCCCCCGCGGGTGCGCGAGTTCGAGGCGCTGATGGCGGAGTCGGCGATCCCATGGCGGTGGATCGGGACGACGGGCGGCGACCGGCTCGTGCTCCGGCTCGGGACGAAGACGATCGTGGATGTCGCGCTGGACCGGATCGAGCGCGCGTGGAGGAGCGGATTTGAGCGTCACATGGCGTGACGACGACCGGTTCCACGACGAGTGCGGGTTGTTCGGCATCTGGAACCATCCGGAGGCCGCCAACGTCACGTACCTCGGACTCTACGCGCTCCAGCATCGCGGGCAGGAGTCGGCGGGCATCGCCGCCACCGACGGCGTCAGCTTCCACACCGAGAAGGCGATGGGCTGGGTGGCCGACGTGTTCAGTCCCGAGCGGTTGCGTCGCCTGCCGGGCCACCGCGCCATCGGTCACGTGCGCTACTCGACGGCGGGCAGCTCGAACATCAGGAACGCGCAGCCGATCACGGCCAACACGGCGCGCGGGCCGGTCGCGATCGCCCACAACGGCAACCTCACCAACGCCGAGACGCTTAGACGGGACATGGAGCGCGACGGCGCGATCTTCCAGTCGAACTCGGACACCGAGGTGATCCTCCACCTCCTGGCGCGGGCGCCGGCGGGCCCGCTCGAGGAGCAGATCACCCACGCGCTCGGCCAGGTGAAGGGCGCCTACTCGCTCCTGATCCTCACGCCCGACGCGATGTACGCGATCCGCGACCCGTACGGCTTCCGCCCGCTCACGATCGGCCGGCTCGGCGACGCCTGGGTCCTCGCCTCGGAGACGTGCGCGCTCGACCTGATGGAGGCGCGGTGGGAGCGCGACGTCGAGCCCGGCGAGATCGTGGTCGTCTCGAACGCGGGCCTCCGCTCGATCCACCCGTTCCCGCCCGCCGAGCGCCTGCAGTGCGTCTTCGAATACGTCTACTTCGCCCGGCCCGACTCGATCCTCTGGGGGCGGAACGTCCACACGGTGCGGAAGGCACTGGGGCGACAGCTCGCGCGTGAGCACCCCGTCCCCGCGGACATCGTCATCCCGGTGCCGGACTCGGGCACGAGCGCCGCGCTCGGCTACTCCGAGGAGGCGGGCACGCCGTACGAGCTCGGGCTCATCCGCAACCACTACGTGGGCCGCACGTTCATCGAGCCGAAGCAGGGCATCCGCCACTTCGGCGTGAAGGTGAAGCTGAACCCCATGCGCGAGATGCTCGAGGGACGGCGGGTCGTGGTCGTCGACGACTCGATCGTCCGGGGCACGACGAGCCGGAAGATCGTGAAGATGATCCGGAGCGCCGGGGCGCGCGAGGTCCACGTACGCATCTCGTCCCCGCCGATCCAGTGGCCGTGCTACTACGGGATCGACACCCCGACGCGGAAGGAGCTGATCGCCTCGAGCCACGCGCCGGAGGAGATCCGGCGCTACCTCGCGGCCGACTCGCTCGGCTACCTCTCGCTCGACGGCATGCTGAAGGCGACCGGCGCCGACCCGAGCCACTTCTGCCACGCGTGCTTCACCGGCAACTACCGTGTGGGGATCGAGCCGGAGGCGTCGGACCAGCTCCGCCTCTTCGACGGCTGACGGACCCCACCGACGACTCGATGAAGCCCCTGACTTACCGCGCGGCCGGCGTCGATATCGACGCCGGCGACGACGCGGTCCGCCGCATCGCGACCCTCGCGCGCTCGACCGCGCGCCCCGAGGTCCTGGCGGGCGTCGGCGGATTCGCCGCCTTCGTGAGCATGCCCGCGCGCTACCGCGAGCCGGTCATGGTGGCCTCCACCGATGGCGTGGGCACCAAGCTCAAGGTCGCGTTCCTTGCCGACCGCCACGACACCGTGGGCATCGACCTCGTCGCGATGGGCGTCAACGATCTCCTTGTCCACGGCGCCGAGCCCCTCTATTTCCTCGACTACATCGGCACCGCGCGCCTCGACCCGGCGCGCGTGGAGACGATCGTGAAGGGCATCGCTGCCGGCTGCCGGCTCGCCGGCTGCGCCCTCGTCGGGGGTGAGACCGCGGAGCTCCCCGACCTCTACGCGCCCGGCGAATACGACCTCGCGGGCTTCGCCGTCGGCGTCGCCGAGCGCCTGGGGCTCGTGGACGGCGCGCGGGTCCGCCCGGGTGACGTCGTGCTCGGGCTCCCCTCGTCGGGGCTCCACTCGAACGGGTACACACTGGCGCGCCGGATCGTCTTCGACGTGATGAAGCTCACGGTGGACGCCCTCCTGCCGGGCACCGGCCGGACGGTCGGCGACGAGCTGCTCACGCCGACCCGGATCTACGCCAAGCCCGTGCTGGCGCTCCTCCCGCGCGCGGAGGTGCACGCGATGGCGCACGTCACGGGGGGCGGCCTCCCGGGGAATCTGCCGCGCGTGCTGCCCGAGGGGTGTCGCGCGCGCATCTCGCGTACCGCGTGGACCCCGCCGCCGGTCTTCGCGACACTCCAGCACGCGGGCGGGGTTGCCGACACCGAGATGTTCCGCGCCTTCAACATGGGGATCGGCTACGTGATCGTCCTGCCGCCCAAGGACGTCGATCGCGCGACCGACGTCCTGCGCGACGCCGGGGAGACCGTCCTGCGCCTCGGTGAGATCGTGGCGGGCGAGCGCGGCGTGGAGCTCGCGGCGTGACGTCCGCGGCGACGCCGCTGGGCCTCGGCGTCCTCGCCTCGGGCCGCGGCTCGAACCTCCAGGCCATCCTAGAGGCGTGCGCGCGCCCCGGCTTCCCCGCGCGGGTCGTCGTCGTGGTCAGCGATCGCGAGCGGGCGCAGGCACTCGACCGCGCGCGCGCGGCCGGCGTCGAGGCGCGCTTCGTCAACCCGAAGGACTTTCCCGACCGTGAAGCCTACGACCTCGCCCTCGTGCGCGAGCTCGAGGCGCGACGGGCCGGCCTCGTGTGCCTCGCCGGCTTCATGCGGATCCTGACGGCCGGCTTCGTCCGCGCGTACGCCGGACGGATTCTGAACGTCCACCCCTCGCTGCTGCCGGCGTTTCCCGGGCTCGCCGCCCAACGCCAGGCGCTCGAGTACGGCGTCAAGCTCGCCGGCGCCACCGTGCACGTCGTCGACGAGGGCGTGGACACCGGGCCGGTCGTTTTACAATCGAGCGTGCCCGTGCACCCCGACGACACGGAGGAATCCTTGTCGGCTCGCATCCTCGTGGAGGAGCACCGCCTGTATCCCGAAGCCATCCGCCTGTTCGCCGAAGGGAGGCTCACGATCAGCGGCCGCAAAGTGGTTGTGCGAGCCGCAGGACGTCCGGGGGCAGGGGCCCCCG
The DNA here is from genome assembly GCA_003220315.1 of Candidatus Rokuibacteriota bacterium. Taxonomy (GTDB): domain Bacteria; phylum Methylomirabilota; class Methylomirabilia; order Rokubacteriales; family CSP1-6; genus 20CM-2-70-11. Next base: position 12,882 of record QHSA01000130.1, on the reverse strand, counting down.
CGTCCGAGGCGAGCCTGTGATGGGTGACCGTCCGGTGAAGGTCCGCCGCGCCCTCGTCTCCGTCCACGACAAGACCGGCGTGATCGAGTTCGCCCGCGCCCTCGGTGGACTGGGGATCGAGATCGTCTCGACCGGCGGCACCGCGAAGCTCCTGCGGGACGCCGGAGTCGCCGTGCGCGACGTCGCCGACGTCACCGGGTTCCCCGAGATGCTCGACGGCCGTGTCAAGACGCTTCACCCGATGATCCACGCCGGCATTCTGGCGCGGCGGGACGTCCCCGGTCACCTCGAAGCGCTCGACAAGCACGGGATCCCGCCGATCGATCTCGTCGTCGTCCTCCTCTACCCCTTCGAGACGACGGTGGCGCGGCCCGGGGTCACGCTCGACGAGGCGATCGAGCAGATCGACGTCGGTGGTCCCACGATGATCCGCGCCGCGGCGAAGAACCACGCGAGCGTCGGCGTCGTGACCGACCCGTCCCAGTACCCCGGCGTGCTCGACGAGCTTCGGAGGAGCGGCGCGCTCTCCGACGCCACGCGCTATCGCCTCGCCCAGGACGCGTTCAGGCGCACGGCCCAGTACGACGCGGCGATCGCGAGCTATCTGCGGTCCCCGCAGGCGACGGTGACGCCGCCCGCGGCCCCGGAGGCGTGGCCGCCCCGGCTCCGGATCGACGCCGAGCGCGCCCTCGGGCTCCGCTACGGGGAGAACCCGCACCAGGCGGCGGCGTTCTACACGCCCCTCGACGGGCCGCGCCACGGGCTCGGGGCGATGCGGCAGCTCCACGGCCCTCCGCTCGGCTACAACAACCTCCTCGACTTCTCGGCGGCGCTCGCCGTCGTGCTGGAGTTCGACGAGCCGGCGGCGGTGGTCGTCAAGCACACGAATCCCTGCGGCGTCGCCCTCGGCGCCACGGTCGGCGAGGCGATGGCCCTGGCCAAGGCGAGCGATCCGGTCTCGATCTACGGCGGCATCGTCGGCGTGAACCGTGCCCTCGACATGGGCGTCGTGGAGGCGCTCGCCGGGATCTTCGTCGAGATCCTCTTCGCCCCGACGTTCGCACCCGACGCGCTCGCCGCGCTCCGGCGCACGAAGAAGAAGTGCCGCGTGTTCGAGGTCCCCTGCGATCGGGCGAGCCTGCCCGGACCTCTCACGGAATACCGGAGCGTCCTCGGTGGCCTGCTCGCCCAGCAGGCCGACCTGACCGATCTGGACACCGCCGCGCGCCGGACCGTCTCGAAGCGTGGGCCGACGACCGCCGAGCTGGACGCGCTCCGCTTCGCCTGGCGCGTGGCCAAGCACGTCAAATCGAACGCGATCGTCCTGGCGACCGGCCGCCAGGTCGTCGGGGTCGGCGCGGGCCAGATGAATCGCGTGGACTCCGCGCGCCTGGCGGTCATGCGCGCCCGTGAGGTCGGCCTCGAGACGGCCGGCACCGTGTGCGCGTCCGACGCGTTCTTCCCGTTCCGCGACGGCCTCGACGTGGTCGCGAAGGCCGGCGCCACGGCGGTGATCCACCCGGGGGGCTCACTCCGTGACGCCGAGGTCGTCGCCGCCGCCGACGAGCACGGCATGGCGATGGTGCTGACGGGGATCCGCCACTTCCGCCACTAACGAGCGAGCGGCCCATGACCCGGCACCAGCTCGAGCGGATCTACGGGATGCGTGAACTCACGCGGATCCTCACGCTCACCCCCAGGCGCACCGCGCAGCTCCGCCGGCTCGAGCTCCTTCACGGCGAGTCGGGCTACACCTTCCGTGACCTGCTGGCGCTCCGCGCGGCGAGCGCGCTCCTCGACGCCGGGGCTTCCGTGCGACAGATCAGGCAGGCACTTGCGGCGCTCCGGCGGCAGGACCCGCGTCTCGAGCAGCCGCTGGCCGAGCTCAAGCTCGTGCTCGAGGGCGACCGCCTCCTGGCCCAGTCCGACCGCGTCCGCTTCGACCCGCGGAGCGGCCAGCTCGTCCTGGCGCTAGACGAGGGCGGGCTCGAGAAGGCGGCGAGCGCGACCCTGGCGATGGGGCTGGTGCGGCCCCTGGCGCCTCCTCTCGAACAGGCCGAGACATGGTTCGAGCGCGCGAGCGAGTGGGACGGCGACCCCGCGCGCTGGGAGGACGCGATCGAGGCGTACCAGCGGGTGGTCACGATCGATCCGAAGTACGCCGCCGCCTGGAACAACCTCGGGCTCCTGCTCCACCGGCTCGGTCGCTACGACGAGGGGGAGGCCGCGTACCGCTCGGCGCTCGCGCACGACCCGCGCTGCCGTGAGGCCGCCTACAACCTCGGAAGCCTCCACGAGGACCGCGGCTTCACCGAGGAGGCGATCGCCGACTACCGCCGGGCGCTTGAGGTCTCGCCCGACTACGCCGACGCCCACTTTAACCTCGCCGGCGCGCTGGTGCGGGTCGAGCGCGGCGCGGAGGCGGTCCGACACTGGCAGCGCTACCTCGAGCTCGACGCGGGCAGCCCCTGGGCGCGGATCGCGCGCGCCCACCTCGAGCTCGTCGAGCCGCCCGACGAGAGCCAGTGGCCGCGCGGGCCGTTGGAATGAAGAGCGGCGTGACGGAACGCAGCCGGGTCGCACCTGTCGCAGGCCAGCCACCGAATGCCGCGGCCGCGCGGGCGCCGCTCCAATGAGGATGCTGATCGTCGGCGGGGGCGGCCGCGAGCACGCGCTCGCCTGGAAGATCGCCCAGAGCCCGCGCGTCACGGCGCTGTTCACGGCACCCGGCAACCCCGGCATCGCGCGCCACGCGGTGTGCGTCCCGCTCACCGCCGACGCGCTCGACGGTCTCGTCGCGTTCGCTCGGCGCGAGCGGATCGACCTCACCGTGGTGGGGCCGGAGGCGCCGCTCGTCGCCGGCCTCGCCGATCGCCTCCTCGACGCGGGCCTCGCGGTGTTCGGTCCGATCGCCCCGGCGGCCGCGATCGAGGGCTCGAAGGCGTTCGCGAAGGACCTGATGGCGCGCAACGCGATCCCGACGGCGCGCTTCGCGACCTTCGCCGACCCCGCCCGCGCCCGCGGCTACTGCCGCGAGGTCGGCCCGCCCCTCGTGGTCAAGGCGGACGGCCTGGCCGGAGGCAAGGGCGCGATCGTCTGCCGGACCCTCGCCGACGCCGACGAGGCCGTCGCCGAGTGCATGGAGCGCGCGGCCTTCGGCGCGGCAGGCGCGACGGTGGTCGTCGAGGAGTTCCTGTCGGGGGAGGAGGTCTCGTTCTTCGCGCTCGCCAACGGCGCCGACGCGCTGCCGCTCGCCGCCGCCCAGGACCACAAGACTGTCTTCGACGGCGACCAGGGCCCGAACACGGGCGGCATGGGCGCCTACTCGCCGGTGGCTTCGTTCGACGCGGCGATGGAGCGCCGGGTGATGGACACGATCGTGCGGCCGACGATCGCGGCGCTCGCCAAGGACGGCGCGCCCTATCGAGGCGTCCTCTACGTCGGGCTCATGCTCACCGCCGAGGGGCCGAAGGTCATCGAGTTCAACTGCCGCTTCGGTGACCCGGAGTGCCAGGCGCTCGTGGTCCGCGTCCCCGGCGATCTCGTGCCGCTGCTCGTCGCGGCCGCCCACGGCGGTCCGTGGCCCGAGGTGGGTCCCTGGCCCACGCGGGCCTCCGTGTGCGTCGTGCTCGCCTCCGGCGGCTATCCTGGCAAGTACGGGACCGGTGCGGCGATCGAGGGCGTCGAGTCCGCCGAGACGGCGCCGGGCGTGACGGTCTTCCACGCGGGCACGGCGCTCCGCGACGGGCGCCTCGTGACGGCGGGCGGCCGTGTGCTCGGCGTCACCGCGGTGGCCGGCGACCTCGCGACCGCCATCGCGCGCGCCTACGGCGCGGTCGGGGCGATCCGCTTCGAGGGGATGCACTACCGGAGGGACATCGGGCGAAGGAGACCGGCGTGAAGCGACCCGTACGGGTAGGCATCGTGCTCGGCAGCGACTCCGACCTCGAGGTGATGCTGGAGGCCGTGAAAGTCCTCGACGCGCTCGAGGTGGGGAGTGAGGTCGTCGTGGCCTCGGCGCACCGGACACCGGCGCGCACTCAGGAGTACGCGACGACCGCCCAAGCGCGGGGGCTCGGCGTCCTCATCGCGGGCGCCGGTGGCGCCGCCGCGCTCCCCGGATTCCTCGCGTCGCTCACGCCGCTGCCCGTGATCGGCGTGCCAATCGCCGCCACGCCGCTCGGGGGGCTCGACGCGCTCCTGTCCATCTCCCAGATGCCGAAGGGTGTGCCGGTGGCGACGGTCGCGATCGGCAAGTGGGGAGCCGCCAACGCCGGGATCCTCGCCGCCCAGATCCTGGCGCAGGGCGATCCGGCCCTCGGCAAGCGCCTGGACGCCTACCGGCGAGGCCTCGCCGACGAAGTGGACGAGGGTGCGCGCCGGGTCGCCGAGCAGACGAAGAGACCGACGCCCCGGACGTGACGGCGCCCCGCACGCGTGTCGTTCGCGTGGACGCTGCGATGCCCGACCGAACGGCGCTCGGTGAGGCCGCCCTCGTGCTGGCGCGCGGGGGCGTGGTCGCCTTCCCGACCGAGACCTTCTACGGCCTTGGCGCGGCGGCGCTCGAGCGGCCGGCCATCCGGCGTATCTTCGGGCTCAAGGGGAGACCCGAGACCAAACCCCTGCTGCTGCTCGTGGACTCGATCGCGATGGCGGAGGCCGTCGGGGAGGTGGGCGCCCGCGCGCGGGCGCTGATGGTGCGCCACTGGCCCGGCGCGCTCACACTCGTCCTGCGCGCGCGGCCCGGCGTTCCGGAGGAGGTCACCGCCGGGACGAGCACGGTCGGCGTACGGCTCTCTCCGCATCCGGTCGCGCTGGGTCTCGTCCGCGCCCTCCGAGCGCCCGTCACGGCCCCGAGCGCCAATCCGAGCGGGCTCGAACCCCCGACGACGGCGTCGGCGGTGCTCGCGTACTTCCGCGACGCGATCGACCTCGTGGTCGACGGCGGGGCGACGGCGGGGGGCGAGCCCTCCACCGTCCTCGACACGACCGTGGACCCGCCACGCGTCCTGCGCCAGGGCGCGGTGTCGGTGTGATCCGGTGAGAGTCACGGGAGTCATCCAGGCGGGAGGCAAGAGCACGCGCATGGGCGGCCGGCCCAAGGCGCTGCTCGAGCTCGGCGGTCGGTGGATCATCGAGCGCGTCGTGGACGCCGTCACGCCAGCGGTGGACGACCTCCTGATCGTGACCAACACGCCCGAGCTCTACGCGTTCCTCAAGCTGCCGATGGTCGCCGACGTCTACCCCGACCACGGCTCGCTCGGGGGCATCTACTCGGGGCTCCGGGCGGCGCCCGGCGGGGCCGCCTTCACCGTCGCCTGCGACATGCCGTTCCTCCACGCTGACGTCGTCCGCCTGGTGGTGGAGCGCGTCGGCTCCGGCGACGTCGTGATCCCGCGCGTCGGTGGGCAGCTCGAGACCCTGCACGCCCTCTACGCGAAGAGTTGCCTCGGGGCGATCGAGGCCCGGCTCGTCGCCGGGCGGCTCAAGATCGTCGAGTTCTTCCACGACGTCCGCGTGGTCGAGATCGCGGAGCGCGAGGTCGCGCGCTACCGCGACCCGGCGCTCGTCTTCATGAACGTCAACACGCCCGAGGAGCTGGAGCGCGCGCGGCAGGTTGCAGCGCACCTGTCGATGGAATGAGGAGCGACACGCGGAACGCAGCCGGGTCCGACGTGATGGCGACATGAGCGACGCAGCCAGGTCGCACGTGATGGTGAGATCGGAACGGTGCCGGGGCGTACCTGGGGCAGGCCACCCACGGAGTGTAGCGGCCTCGCGGACCCCGCTACGATGACCCGCCTGCGACCCGCGGTCATCGTCCACTACCACGAGATCGGGCTGAAACGCGGCAACCGCCCGCTCTTCCTGCGCCACCTCGCGAGGAACCTCGCCCGCGCCACGTCGGACCTCGGGCCCGTGCGCCTGCGCCAGCTCTCGGGCCGCGTCCTCCTCGACCTCGACGACCACCCGGCGCCCGCCGAGGTGCGCGACCGGGTCCTGCGCGTGTGCGGCGTCGCGAGCGCCGCGCTCGCGTACCGCGTGCCCTCGACGCTCGAGGCGATGAAGGCCGTGGTGGGGCGGCTCTGCGAGGGGCGGACGTTCGCCTCGTTCCGGATCAGCGCGCGCCGGGCGTTCAAGACCTATCCGATGACCTCCGTCGAGCTGAACCGCGCCCTCGGCGCCTTCGTCCTCGAGAAGGTCGCCGCGCGCGTGGATCTCCGAGAGCCCGAGCTCGAGATCCACGTGGAGGTCATGCCGTCGGAGACCTTCGTCTACATGGATCGCATGCCGGGCCCCGGCGGCCTGCCCGTGGGGGCGTCGGGGACGGTCGCGGCGCTGCTCTCGGGCGGCATCGACTCGCCGGTGGCCGCGTGGCGGATGATGAAGCGCGGCTGCCGCGTCGTGTTCGTGCACTTCCACAGCGTGCCGTACCTGCCGGCGACGTCGCAGGCGAAGGCGCGGACGCTCGTCGAGCGGCTCACCGCGTGGCAGTACGAGTCGCGCCTGCTCCTGGTCCCGTTCGGAGAGATCCAGCGCGAGGTCGTCCTCACGGTCCCGCCGCCCGCGCGCGTGATCGTCTATCGGCGGCTCATGGTCCGGATCGCCGAGGCCCTCGCCGGCGAGCGCTCGGCCCTCGCGCTGGCGACCGGCGAGAGCCTCGGGCAGGTCGCCTCCCAGACGCTTGAGAGCATCGCTCGCATCGACGAGGCCGCCACGCTGCCGATCCTCCGGCCGCTCATCGGCATGGACAAGCTCGAGATCACGGCGGAGGCGCAGCGGCTCGGGACCTTCGAGGTGTCGATCGAGCCGGACGCCGACTGCTGCACGCTCTTCGTGCCGGCGCACCCGGCGACGCGCATGTCCGAGGCGGAGGTCCGGGCGGTCGAGGCGCGACTGGACATCCCACGGCTCGTCGCCCAGGGCACGGCGGGGGCCGTGACCGAGACCTTTGAGTTTCCAGCGCGGGCCCGGGTCGCCGTCGCCGAGTGAGTCGAGCCCCCGCGGGACGTGCGCCGCCCACGCTCGGAGCTCTCGCCGGCTCACCCTTGTGTTTCCCGCGCGCGCGTCTTCCGCTATGCTCAGTGCACCACCGACAAGCCTGGAGGAGCCGCCGTGACAACGAAAGCTCTCCGACTCTTCGCCGTGATGACGGCTGCCGTGATGCTGGCGGCCGGCGCCAACGCCCAAGGCGCACAGCCCGCCGCGAAGGACGAGATCGCGGGAATGTCGCGTGAGCGGTTGGCACGCATCGCGCCGGTCATGAAAGAGCAGATCGACAAGGGCATCTTGCCCGGCGCCGTGACGCTCGTCGCGCGGCGAGGGACGATCGTGCACTACGAGACGCACGGCTTCCTCGACGCTCAGAAGAGCAAGCCCATGACGAGGGACGCGCTCTTCCGCCTGGCGTCGATGACGAAGCCGATCGTCACGGTCGCGGCGATGATGCTGATCGAACAGGGGAGCCTCAAGCTCAACGATCCGATCTCGGCCTGGCTGCCCGAGCTCAAGGAGATGAGGGTCGAGACCCAGAAGGCCGACCCGGACGGTAAGGTCACGACCGAAGACGTACCGGTCACCCGGCCCATCACCGTTCAGGACCTGATGCGCCACACCGCAGGGTTCGTCTATGCCGGCGGCACCAAGTCGCCCCGCATCAAGGAGATGTACGAGAACGCGAACATCGAGGCACGCGACGTCGATATCACCGGTGACGAGATGCTGAAGCGGTTGGGGCAGATCCCGCTCGCCCACCAGCCCGGCACCTTCTGGGAGTACTCGATCGCGGTCGACGTCCTGGGCCTCCTGCTCGAGCGCACCACCAAGAAGCCGCTCGACCAGCTGCTCAGGGACATGCTCTTCGAGCCGCTCGGCATGAAGGACACGGCGTTCTGGGCGGCCAAGGAGAAGGTCGGGCGGCTCGCCGAGGCGCTCGACTCCGACCCGCAGAAGGCGACGCTGAACAAGTCCTACCGCATCCTGGAAAACCCGGCCGGCAAGAGCTACTTCAAGGGCGGCGCGGGCCTCGTGGGGACGACCGAGGACTATCTGAAGTTCGCGCAGATGGTCGTGAACGGCGGCGAGTACCAGGGCCGGCGCTACCTCTCGAAGAAGACCGTGGAGTTCATGCTCTCCGACCACACGGTCGGCATGGGCGGGTCGACGATCGCGACGACGGGCCCGGGCTACGGCTTCGGTCTGGGCTTCGGCGTGCGGCTGCATGAGGGCGTCGCCTGGGTGCCGGGCTCGAAGGGCGACGCCATGTGGGCGGGCGTCTGGGGGACGAGCTTCTGGATCGATCCGAAGGAGGGGCTCGTCGGGATTCTCATGGCGCAGTCGCCCTCCAACCGCATCCATACGCGGATGCTCTACAAGAACCTCGTCTACGGCGCGATGGTACGGTGACGCGGCGCCCGCGCCGCAGACGGCGCGGATCGCACCTGACGCCCCGTGCGGGGGCGGTGAGAGGGATCGCCCCCGACATGTAGGTTGCTTGACACGCCTCACCCCCTACAGATATGGTCGCGGTATGAGCGCGATCGCCCTCGGTGCGGACCACGCGGGCTTCCCCCTCAAAGAAGACCTCAAGGCCTGGCTGATCGAGCGGGGTCACGAGGTCGTGGACTGCGGCACCCAGTCCTCCGAGTCCGTGGACTATCCCGACTACGCCGCCGCCGTGGCCGGGGCGGTCGTCGCGGGCAAGGCCGACCGGGGTGTCCTCGTCTGCGGCACCGGGCTCGGCATGGCGATCGCGGCCAACAAGCTGCCCGGCATCCGCGCGGCGGCCTGCACCGACGCCTACACCGCCCGGCTCTCCCGCGAGCACAACGACGCCAACGTCCTGGCGCTCGGCGCGCGGATCACCGCCCGGGAGGCCGCGATCGAGATCCTCGCGACCTGGCTCGCGGCGGAGTTCGCCGGTGGCCGGCACGCGCGGCGGGTCGAGAAGCTGGCCGCCCTCGACCGCGCGAAGGAGAGGCCACATGCCTCGTCTCGCTGACGTCGATCCCGACGTCGCCAAGGCGCTCCGCGAGGAGGCCCAGCGCCAGCACCGGAACCTCGAGCTGATCGCCTCCGAGAACTTCGTCTCCGAGGCGGTGCTGGAGGCGATGGGCTCCGTGCTGACCAACAAGTACGCGGAGGGATACCCGGGACGCCGCTACTACGGCGGCTGCGAGGTCGTGGACGTCGTCGAGGACCTGGCCATCGCGCGGGCCAAGGAGCTGTTCGGCGCCCAGCACGCCAACGTCCAGCCCCACTCGGGCGCCCAGGCCAACATGGCGGTCTACTTCACCGTCCTCAAGCCCGGCGACACCGTCCTCGGCCCGAACCTCTCCCACGGAGGCCACCTCACCGCCGGGAGCCCGGTGAACTATTCGGGGAAGCTCTACTCGATCGTCGCCTACGGCGTGCGGAAGGACACCGAGCTGATCGACCTCGACGAGGTGCGCGACCTCGCGAAGACGCACCGCCCCAAGCTCATCATCGCCGGCGGCTCCGCGTTCCCGCGGGCGATCGACTTCAAGCCCTTCGGCGAGATTGCGCGCGAGGTGGGCGCGTCTCTGATGGCCGACATCGCCCACCCGGCGGGCCTCGTCGCGGCCGGGCTCCACCCTTCACCGGTCGGCGTCGCCGACTTCGTCACGACCACGACGCACAAGACGCTGCGCGGGCCGCGCGGCGGGATGGTCATGTGCCGGACCGAGCACGCCCAGGCCCTCGACAAGACCGTGATGCCCGGCGTCCAGGGCGGACCCTTGATGCACGTCATCGCGGCGAAGGCGGTCGCGTTCAAGGAGGCGCTCCGCCCCGCGTGGCGCGAGTACCAGAAGCAGATCGTGAAGAACGCGAAGGCGCTCGCCGCGGCGCTCCTGGCACGCGGCTTCCGGCTCGTCTCCGGCGGAACCGACACCCACCTGATCCTGGTCGACCTCACGGGCCGCGGCCTCACCGGCAAGGAGGCCCAGGAGGCGCTCGACCGTGCGTGGATCACCGTGAACAAGAACACGATCCCGTTCGAGACGAAAAGCCCCATGGTCACGAGCGGCATCCGCCTCGGCACGCCCGCCGTCACCACACGCGGGATGCGCGAGCCGGAGATGGCCGAGATCGCGAGCGTGATCGACCGCGTGCTGTCGAAGCCCGCCGCGGCGTCGGTGGAAGCCTCGGTTCGCGACCAGGTCCAGGAGCTGACGAACCGCTTCCCGCTCTACACGGAGCGGCGCGCCTGAGAGGGGGGCTCGGCCGGTGAAATGCCCGTTTTGCGGTCACACGGAAGATCGGGTGGTCGACTCGCGGGTCGGGCGTGACGGCGAGTTCATCCGACGCCGGCGCGAGTGCCTCAAGTGCCACCGGCGGTACACGACCTACGAGTACATCGAGGACGTCCTGCCGCACGTCGTCAAGCGGGACGGCCGGCGCGAGCCCTTCGACCGCCAGAAGCTCCGCGCGTCGATCCTGAAATCGTGCGAGAAACGGTCGGTCGGCGTCCAGGCGGTCGACGACGTCGTCGGCGAGATCGAGTCGCAGCTGTACGACCGCACCGAGAAGGAGATCTCGAGCGAGGAGCTGGGCAAGATCGTCATGGAGCACCTCCAGAAGCTCGACCCCGTGGCCTACGTGCGCTTCGCGTCGGTCTACCGGAAGTTCAAGGACGTCGGCCAGTTCGTCGAGGAGGTGAAGGGCCTCCAGAGCCACGACAAGGCCAAGACGGCGACCGCCGGGAAGCCCAAGGCGGCCGCGAAGGCCAAGTAGCGGGGGAGTCTGAGGGGGGTCTCCCAACTCAGCTCAATGAGACGGCACGGCCCTGTCGCAGCGGGAGCACGACAGGGCCGGGCGCCTCATCGGCGCTTACTTCTTTTTCTTCTTCGCCGCCTTCTTCTTCACCCACTCACCTCCTTCGGGTCACGTGTTCGCTGGGTACTTCTGCTCGGCATGCTAGTGAGGCGCCGGAATCGTGTCAAGGGGAAAATCCAAGATATGGGGGTCGTGAGGGCCGGTCGAGCCCCAGATATGGTGGGACACCCCTCTCGTGCGAGAATTGACATCGCCGCGCCCCCGATGTAGCGTGGGCCAACTTGCACCTGCTGTCTCACAGCCAACCCGGGAGACTTCGCCGATGACACGCACCCTGAGGAAGCTTGTGTTCGTCGAGCCAAAGTCGACGCATCTGCACATCTACAGCCGCGTCTGCATCCCGCGGCTCGGCTCGGTCCTTCTCGCGACGATCATGCGGGCCAAAGGGTACGACGTCCGCGTGTACATCGAGGACATCCACCCGGTCGACATGAACGAGGTGCTCTCCGCCGACCTCGTGGCGATCTCGGCCATCACCTCCACGGCGCCGCAGTCGTATCGGCTGGCGGACCAGGTGCGGGCGGCCGGCGCCATCGCCGTGATCGGTGGTACCCACACGAGCTTCCTGCCCGACGAGGGGCTCGAGCACGCGGACTTCGTCGTCCGCGGCGAGGGCGAGTTCGCGTTCCAGGAGCTCGTCGAGGCCATCCAGGGGGGCGCGGGGTTCGAGAAGATTCAGAACCTCTCCTATCTGGTGGGTGGCCGGGCGGTCCACAACCCGGAGCGCCCGAAGATCCCGAACCTCGACGTCAACCCGATCCCGGACTACCACCTCATCGCGGGCTGGAAGCCCGGTGGCGTCGTCTCGATCGCCACGTCGCGGGGCTGCCCCTTCTCGTGCACCTTCTGCTCGGTTCCGGGCATGTACGGCCACGCCTTCCGGACCCACTCGGTCGCGCGCGTGCTGGAGGAGCTCGGGGTCCACAAGGGGAACGCCTACACGTTCTTTGCCGACGACATCTTCACGGCGAACAAGAAGCGTGTGAAGGAGCTGCTCCACGGAATGATCGCGCGGGACTTGACGCCGATGTGGGGCGCGCAGGTGCGGACCGAGACGGTGGACGACCCGGAGCTCCTCCAGCTCATGCGCGACTCGAACTGCTTCAACGTCTACGTCGGCTTCGAGTCGATCAATCCTCGAACGCTCAAGCTCTTCAACAAGAAGCAGGATCTCGGCAAGATCGAGCGCTCGATCGAGCGCTTCCACGCCTACGGGATCAGTATCCACGGGATGTTCGTGGTGGGCTCGGACGAGGACGACCTGGAGACGATCGACGCGACCGCGGACTTCGCGCTCAAGCACGACATCGACTCGATCCAGTTCATGATCCTGACGCCGATCCCGGGGTCGCCCGACTACGACACGATCTACGCCCAGGGTGAGAAGTACGTCATCAGCCGGAACTGGCAATTCTACGACGGCCACCACGTCGTCCACCAACCGCGCAGGATCAGCCCCTACGAGCTGCAGATGGGCGCGATCAAGGCGATGGAGAAGTTCTACTCCTGGCGCGGGATCGCCCAGAAGCTCCTGAAGCGCGACCTGTACTACGTGACGATCCGGTACTGGGGCAAGAAGATGATCCGCCAGTGGTGGAAGGACGCGGAGAACCGCGCCCACGTCGAGTGGCTCAGGGCGCAGCTCTACGCGGATGCGGCGGAGCTGGGCCACGGCGGGGTGAGGACGGTGGCCCTGCCGGCGCTCCTGCTCCAGGACTCCCTCGGCCGGCTCCTCGAGCGGTTCCTTGCCGAGCTCGGCGTCAAGGTGGTCCCGCTCGCCGAAGCCGCGCTGGAAGGCAGCAAGCGCGCGCGCGAGACCTTCGACTGCCTGATCACGCCGATCGTCAAGCGCGCCGCCCAGGAGCGGGAGGAGTTCCACGCCCGCCTGGCGACCGTGACGGCCGCGCTCCAGACCCAGTGGGAGAAGCTGCCCCGGGTGAGCTTCCCGCTCGTGGACGGCCAGGGGCCGGTGTTCGAGCCGTTCGCGAAGATCGGGCTCCTGGTGACCCAGAACCTCGACCGGAT
>QHSA01000096.1 GCA_003220315.1 Candidatus Rokuibacteriota bacterium | reverse complement strand
TACGGCGTTCCGATGTTTGCGAAGAGCACCACCACGGAGTGCGCCTCTGCCCGATAGGTGAAGCCGGGAACAGGCAGGGCTGTCTGCCACTGCCCGATGTCGTCGGGGGAGTCGAGAGACGTGTCGATCCAGCGGCGCCATGGGTCTCGGGCCTCGTCGCCCATCGACGGCAGCTCGAAGTCGAGCGGCTCCCAATACGCGTTCAGGATCAGGTGGACGACCAGCTGTCTGCTCCGGATCTTCGCGGTGAACGCCAGGCTGTGGGACGAATCCCCCCAGTCCGGCTGGTCGAGTTTCACGCCGTGCCAGGCTCGATGCGCGTCCCGGAGAAGCTGGTCCAGGCTCACGGGCTGGCGTTCGGGCTCCACCTCTCGCAGCAGTCGTCGTCCGTTGAGCAGCGCCACGAACCGGTGCACGTCCGCGTGCGTGGCGACCAGCGTCCAGTCGAACCAGCTCGTCTCGTTGTCCTGGCAGTAGGCGTTGTTGTTGCCGCGCTGCGTGCGGCGCACCTCGTCGCCCATCAGGATCATGGGCATGCCGATCGACAACAGCGTGACGGTCAGGAAGTTCTTCACTTGCCGGTTCCGAAGCTTCTCGATGGCCGCATCATCCGTCGGGCCTTCGACGCCGCAGTTCCAGCTCCGGTTGTCGTCGGCGCCGTCGCGGTTGTCCTCGCCGTTCGCCTCGTTGTGCTTGCCGTCGTAGGAGACGACGTCGTCGAGGGTGAAGCCGTCGTGACACGTCACGAAGTTCACGCTCTGCTCGGCTTCGCGCTCCTCGTGTCCGTAGATTTCCGGGCTGCCGATCAGGCGGTCGGCCACGCGCACCACCGACCCCTGCTCGCCCCGGAAGAAGCTCCGGACGTCGTCGCGGAACCGCCCGTTCCACTCTTGCCAGCTATCCCCGACAAAGCTGCCGACCTGGTACAGGCCGGCGGCATCCCACGCCTCGGCGATGAGCTTCGTGCCCGCGAGCACGGGATCCGACTCGATGTCCCAGAGGACGGGGGGATTTGGCATCGGCTGGCCCGACGCGTCGCGCGAGAGGACCGCGGCGAGATCGAAGCGGAACCCGTCCACGTGCATCGCCTCGACCCAGTACCGGAGGCTATCGACGATCATCCGCCTGACGATCGGCTGGTTCGCGTTGAGCGTGTTCCCCGTGCCGGTGTAGTTGGCGTAGCGCGACCGGTCGCGCTCGAGGATGTAGTACGTCACGTTGTCCAGTCCACGAAAGCTCAGCGTCGGCCCGCCGTGGCCGCCTTCGGCGGTGTGGTTGAAGACGACGTCGAGAATGACCTCGATGCCCGCTCGGTGCAGCGCCTTGACCATGTCGCGAAATTCGTCGATGGGCCCCAGCCGATCCAGGCGCGAGCTGTACGCCTGATGCGGGGCGAAGAACGAGACCGGCGAGTAGCCCCAGTAATTGACGAGTCCGGGCGGGCAGTCCTGGGCATCGAACTGGAACACCGGCAGCAGGTCGACGGCGGTGATCCCGAGGTCGCGAAGATACGGAATCTTCTCGATGAGCCCGGCGAACGTGCCACGCGTCTTTTCGGGCACCCTGGAGCTGGGATGGCGAGTGAACCCCCGCACGTGCATCTCGTACACGATGGTCTGCGCGGAGGGTCGTCGCAACGGCGCGTCGCCTTCCCAGTCGTACGCGCCGGGATCCACCACCACGCTCTTCATCGCCGTCGCGGCGTTGTCCCCTTCTCTCTGCGCCGCGTCGCGACTGTAGCCTTCCGGAACCGCCACGCCGCGGCCATACGGATCGAGGAGCACCTTGGTCGGATCGAATCGCATGCCGGTTTCGGGATCGAACGGTCCCTCGACGCGATATCCGTACAGCTGCTCGGGGCGCACGCCGGGCACGAACACGTGCCAGTAGAAGTACGTGCGGTGGACCCCGGGATCGAGGCGGATCGCGCGGGAGGGTTCTCTGTCATCGACACCCTCGAAGAGGAGGAGCTCGACCCCGGTGGCGTGTCTCGAGAACACGCTGAAGTTGACGCCTTCGTGAGAACACGTCGCTCCGAGGGGCGAACTGCTTCCTTCGGCGATCACCGGCCCAGCTGTTCCCTGGCCGCCGCGGCCACGCGGTCCGGCTGAAATCCGAACTTCTTCTGCAGCTCCTTGAGCGGTGCGGACGCCCCGAACGTCTGCATGCCGATGACGCGGCCGGAGGTCCCGACGTAGCGCTCCCATCCCAGCGTCGAGGCCTGCTCCACCGCGACGCGGGCCGTCACACTGGGCGGCAGCACGCTGTCCCGATACTCCTGCGTCTGGTGCTCGAAGATGTCCCAGGACGGTAGCGAGACCACGCGCGAGCGGATGCCGTCGGCAAGCAGCTGCTCGTGGGCCTCCACGGCGAGGCTGACCTCGCTCCCGGAGGCGATGAGGATGACTTCGGGCTTGCCGGTGGGCGCGTCGCCGAGGATGTAGGCGCCGCGCGCGAGGCCGCTCGCGGGGGCGTATTTGTTCCGATCCAGGGTCGGCAGCGGCTGCCGCGACAGCGCCAGGACGGCGGGCTCGTGGCGGCGCTGCATGACATAGCGGTAGGCTTCGACGACCTCGTTGGCGTCGCCTGGCCGCAGGGTGATCAGGCCGGGAATGGCGCGCAGCGACGCGAGCTGCTCCACGGGCTGGTGGGTTGGCCCGTCCTCTCCGTCCCCCATGGCGTCGTGCGTGAAGACGAAGATCGTGGGCAGCTCCATCACGGCCGAGAGCCGGATGGCTGGCCGCGCGTAGTCGCTGAAGATGAAGAACGTCGCGCCGAACGCCCGGAGCTTCGACAGCGCAAGCCCGTTCACGGTCGCGGCCATCGCGTGCTCGCGGATGCCGAAGTGCAGGTTCTTTCCGCCCGGGCTCTCGGCCTGGAAGTCTCCCGCGCCCTCGTACGTCAGGGTGGTCCGGTTCGACGGTCCGAGATCCGCCGAACCGCCGAGGAACCAGGGGATGTTCTGCGCGAGCACGTTGAGCACCTTGCCCGAAGCGTCCCGGCCGGCGACCCCCTTCGGATCGGCCGGGAAGACGGGAAGGTTGCTGTCCCAGTTGGCCGGCAGCTCGCGCCGCTGCATCAGATCGATTTCGTTCGCGAGTGCTCCATACTGAGCCCGATAGGCCTCGAACAGGTCCGTCCACCGACGGCGTGCCGCCGCGCCGCGCGCGCCCATCCCGGCCGTGAAGTGCTCGTAGACGCCGGCGGGGACCAGGAACCTGGCGTCCTCGGGCCATCCATAAGCGCGCTTGGTGAGACGGACCTCCTCCTCGCCGAGCGGCTCGCCATGGGCCTCGGCCGTGTCGTGCTTGTGCGGCGAGCCGTAGCCGATGTGGCTGTCCAGGATGATGATGGTGGGGCGGCCCTTCGTCTGCCGGAAGACCTCGAGGGCGTGCTCGATGCGATCCATATCGTTCGCGTCGCCGACGCGCTGCACGTTCCACCCGTAACCGAGGAACCTCGCGGCCACGTCCTCCGTGAACGCGAGGCGCGTGTCTCCTTCGATCGTGATGTGATTGTTGTCGTAGATCCAGCACAGGTTGTCGAGGCCCAGGTGGCCCGCCAGTGATGCCGCTTCCGACGCGACGCCCTCCATCAGGCAGCCGTCTCCGCACACGGCATAGATGTGGTAGTCGAAGATGTCGAAGCCCGGACGGTTGTATCGACTCGCGAGCCACTTCTGGCCGATGGCCATGCCCACGCTGGTGGCGACGCCCTGCCCGAGCGGGCCGCTGGTGGTCTCGACGCCCGACACCCAGTGATACTCGGGGTGACCCGGCGCCTTGCTGTCGAGTTGGCGGAAGTGTCGGATGTCGCCGAGAGTGACCGCGGGCTGCCCCAGCCTCTCGTAGTCAGCGTTCACCGCTCGGGTCCCGGTGAGGTGGAGCACGGACCAGAGCAGCATCGAGGCGTGACCATTCGAGAGAACGAAGCGATCGCGGTTGGGCCAGATCGCATCCTGGGGGTCGAAGCGCATCACGCGGTTCCAGAGGGTATAGACCAGCGGCGCGAGCGCCATCGGCGTGCCGGGGTGTCCGGACCTGGCCTGCTGGACCGCGTCGATCGAGAGGGTGCGAATGGTGTTGACGCACAGTTGATCGAGCTTCGTGTCCGTCACCGGTTCAGCAACGTGCATGGTGCTCATCCTCATAGCGCGTTCGAGCCCGTCACCGGCGTCTGCCAGCCGCCGGAGGGCGACACGCTCTGGTCAACTTCCTTCGGCCCCCAGGTGCCGGGATCGTATTCGTAGACGGGCGTCTTCGCTTTCAGCACGGGATCGACGATTCGCCACGCCTCTTCGACGTGGTCCTCGCGGGCGAACAGGGTCGGGTCTCCCGCCATCGCATCGCCGAGCACCCGTTCGTACGCATCCATCTCGCCGGCGCGGGGGTGGTGGGTTCCGAGCATCTCTGTGGTGGCGCTGACCGTCTCCTGCCCCGCGGCGATCACGTTCGCGCCGACGGCGAACGTGATATCGGGGCTGATGCGCAATCGGCAGTAGTTCGGCTTGAGGTCGAACCCTTGATACATGGTGGGAGGCTGACGGAGCCGGACGACGATCTCGGTGCACGTGACCGCAAGAGACTTCCCGGCGCGGATGTAGAAGGGCACACCCTGCCAGCGCCAGGAATCGATGCTCAGTTGCAGCGCCGCAAACGTCTCCACCTGGGAATCTGGCGCCACCCCGGGCTCCTTTCGATAGCCGCGGAACTGCCCGCGGATCAGGTTCCTCGCACTGAGCGGCGGGACGGCCTTCAGGACTTTGACCTTTTCATCCCGGATGGACTCGCCGCCGGTTCCGACGGGAGGCTCCATGGCCAGGTTGGTCAGGACCTGGAACAGATGATTCTGGACCACGTCGCGGATGGCGCCGGTCCCGTCGTAAAAGGCGCCCCGGCCCTGGACGCCGAAGCTCTCCGCCATGGTGATCTGCACGCTCTCGACATGGTTGCGGTTCCAGATGGGCTCCAGGAAAGCGTTCGCGAAGCGGAAGAAGAGCATGTTGTGCACCGGCCCCTTGCCGAGGTAGTGGTCGATGCGGAAGATCGTCGTCTCGTCGAAGCTGCCGAGCAGCGTCCGGTTCAGCGCCCGCGCCGAGGCGAGGTCCGTCCCGAAGGGTTTTTCGATGATCACGCGGGCGCCTTGGGCACAGCCCGCCTTGGCCAGCTGATCCACGACCAGCCCGAACAGCGCGGGCGGGATGGCGAGATAATGCGCGGGCCGCTGCGCGGCGCCGAGCTCTGTGCGAATGGTCTGGAACGTCGCCGGGTCCGCGTAGTCGCCATCGACATAGCGCAGCAAGCCGCACAGCTTCTCGAAGGCCACCGGGTCGAGTCCTCCGTGCGTTTCTAGACTATCCCTCGCCCGGGCCCTGAGCTGCTCGAGGGTCCACGCCGACCTCGCCACGCCGATGACCGGGACGTCGAGGTGCCCGCGCTTCACCATCGCCTGGAGCGATGGGAAGATCTTCTTGTAGGCGAGATCGCCCGTGGCCCCGAAGAAGACCAGGGCGTCGGACCGCCCGATGTGCTTCGCGTCGAGGTCTTGAACGGTCATCACGCCCTCGTTGTCGTGCGATGGATCGCGGGCGCCCCCGCGGCGAGGAGCGCGGGCAGGTCGTACGCGAGGAGGTCGCCGACGCGCTCGACCGTCAGGTCGGCCGGCGGATTGGTGGCGAGCGCCTGCGGATCGTGCGCGTAGTGGCCCTGCCGCGGGAAGACGGTGGTGACCCGGCGTTCCCAGACGCGCTTCACGGCGGTCAGGATGCGCGGCTTGTCGTCCACCAGGACGTAGTGGTCGGCGGGATAACGCCGCTCGACGTCGTCGAGCTCGCGCTCCTTGTGGATATAGATCAGGACGTTCCCGTCCACGATCTCTTGAAGTCCCGAGCGCTCGATCTTGCGCGGTTGAAACACCGCGTCGCCATCGGAGAGGATGACCGTCGGTCCCCAGCCGTGGAACCGCTCCAGCACGTCGAGCGAGTTCGGGTAGAGACGGTTCGCGAACGGGTAATCCACCATGAACGATGAGACGGTCAGCACGTGCGGATCACGGGGATGCTCGACCCGATACCGCTGCAGCGCGCCCAGGTAGTCCGCGTAGCCCAGCTCGGCCCGCAGCTCTTCGAAGATGGCCCAGTACCGCTCCTGCCGCTCGCGTCCGATCTCGCGCTCGAGGTGGCGCTTGAGATCGGCCGCGATGTGATCGTTGTCGATGAGCGTGTTGTCCACGTCGACCAGGAAGACGACCGGATGTCGCGCGGTCACCGGCCGGCTTTCTCCTGATGGCCCCCGAACGCGTAGCGCATCGCGGAGAGCAGCTTGTCCGCGAAATCGGACTCGCCGCGCGAGCTGAATCGCTCGTAGAGCGCCGTGGTGAGCACGGGCGCCGGCACCGCCTCGTCGATGGCGGCCTTGATCGTCCATCGCCCCTCGCCCGAGTCGGAGACCCGGCCCGCGAACGCGGAGAGGGCGGGGTCCGTGAGCAGCGCGCTCGCCGTGAGATCGAGCAGCCACGAGGCGATCACGCTGCCGCGACGCCAGACCTCGGCGATGTCCCGCATGTTGAAGTCGTACTGGTACTCCTCGGGATTGCGCAGCGGCGTCGTCTCCGCGTCGACCGCGTGTTCGGATCTGCCGACGTTGGCGTGATGGAGGATGTTCAGCCCCTCGGCATAGGCGGCCATGATGCCGTACTCGATCCCGTTGTGAATCATCTTCACGAAGTGGCCGGCGCCGTGCGGCCCGCAATGCAGATAGCCGTGCTCTGCCGTGCCGCCGACCTTCTCACGTCCCGGGAGCCGCGGCGCCGCGTCGCGGCCCGGCGCGAGCGTGGCGAAGATCGGATCGAGGTGCTCGACCACCGTCTTCTCGCCTCCGATCATCAGGCAGTACCCGCGCTCCAGTCCCCACACGCCGCCGCTCGTCCCGCAATCGACGTAGTGAATCCCCCGGGGAGCCAACGCCCTCGCCCGTCGGATGTCGTCGACGTAGTACGAATTGCCGCCGTCGATGAGGATGTCGCCCTTCTGGATCGCTCGCCCGAGATCGCTCAGCGTCTGGTCGACCGCCGCGGCCGGCACCATCAGCCAGAGCGTGCGCGGCGGCTTGAGGCTGGTGACCAGGTCGTCGAGCGAGGAGGCGGCGACGGCGCCCGTGTCCTTCGCGAAGGCGTCGCGCGTCTTCGCCGTGGGGGTGTACACGCCGACCTCGTGTCCACCGCGCATCAAGCGGCGCGTCATGTTCGCGCCCATCCTGCCAAGACCGATCATTCCCAGCTGCATGGCTGTCACTCCGTCCTTCCCGTCACGACCCCCCGGGCCGTGTCGAAGAGGTCCACGAACTCCTTGTAGCGCCGCGCGACCTCCGCCACGGCCGCCTCGCGCGTCGTCTTCTTCGCCCGCCAGGCAACGAGCGGATCCCAGAACACCGTCCGGCCCACGGCGAAGCCGATGAATCCCGGGACTCCGGCGGCCGCCGCCAGCCAGTCGCGCACCTTCTTGGCGTCCTCGCCTCGGCCCAGGACGATGCAGCCCACCGTGTCGCGACCGCCCCGGCGCGCGGTGGCGACGACCCTCTCGCAGTCCTCGAGCCGATCAAGTCCCTCGACCTTCCAGATGTCGGGCTCGATCTGCGCATCTTGAAGCTGCTGGATGGCCTGGACCATCAGCCGGGGCCGGAGTTCCAGGTCATAGGCCTTCGTGTCTCCCCCGAGCCGATCGAGCTGGCCCTGTTCCGCGGGCACGAGCAGCTCGAACATGAATCGGCTGCGACTCTTGTTGCGCAGATACCAGGACAGCCGCTTCAGGCGATCCGCCTGCCGCCGGTTCAGGGCGGGATCGCCCTGCGGGTTGTAGCGCACCAGCACCTTGCAGAAGGTCGGGCGGACGACTTCGATGTGGTCGGTGAAGTATTCGCCGTACTCGAAGTCGAACTCCTCCTGCCCGCTCTTCTCGGCGGGACACGCCGTGACATAGCCGTGCGCCTCGGCATCGCGGAGGATGGACGCCCCGAACTGCTCGTCCACGAGGATGCCCGCCTTGTCTCTGGGCACGCCGGCCGCCACGGCGGCCGTGAAGCCATCGTAGATCACCCGTTTGGCGGCAGCGATCTCTCCCGTCTGCTCGGAGGTCAGCCTCCCCTTCCAGCCGAACATCCTCGTCTGGAACGAGCCGCGGTGGTCGAAGGGCAACACATAGAGGGGGTGGTCGAAGCCGAGGGTCAGCATGGGCTCACTTTCAGCTTCCGGACGCGGCGGATCAGGCCGTTCGTCGAGCTGTCGTGACCGAGCGTTGGCTCTGCCTTGCTCTCGAGCTCCGGAACGATGCGCTGGGCCAGCGCCTTGCCGAGCTCGACGCCCCACTGATCGAACGAGTCGATCTGCCAGATGGCGCCTTGCGTGAAGACGTTGTGCTCGTAGAGAGCGACGAGCTTGCCCAGCGTTTCCGGGTTGAGCCGCTCGGCCAGGATCGTGGTCGACGGACGGTTGCCCTCGAAGACCCGGTGGGGCACGAGCCAGTCGGGCGTCCCCTCCGCCGTCACCTGTTCGGACGTCTTGCCGAAGGCCAGGGCCTCGCTCTGGGCAACGACGTTCGCCAGCAGGATGTCGTGGTGCCGGCCGAGGGGATTGAGCGGCTTCGCGAACGCGATGAAGTCGCAGGGAATGAGCCGGGTCCCTTGATGGATCAGCTGGTAAAAAGAGTGCTGGCCGTTGGTTCCGGGCTCGCCCCAGTAGACGGGGCCGGTATCGCCCACGACCGGGTCGCCATCGAGCGTGACGTGCTTGCCGTTGCTCTCCATCGTCAATTGCTGCAGATAGGCCGGGAAGCGTTTCAAGTGCTGCGCATACGGCAGGACCGCCACCGTCTGGGCACCGAAGAAGTCGTTGTACCACACGCCCAGGAGGCCCATGAGCACGGGCAGGTTGCGCTCGAACGGCGCGGTGCGAAAGTGCTCGTCCATCTGATGGAAGCCGTCCAGCATGGCCCGAAAATTGTCCGGGCCGATCGCGAGCATCGTCGACAGACCGATGGCCGAGTCCATCGAGTAGCGCCCGCCGACCCAGTCCCAGAACCCGAACATGTTGGCGGTATCGATGCCGAACGTGGCCACCTCCCCCGCATTCGTCGAGACGGCGACGAAATGCTTCGCCACGGCCTTGACGTCTCCGCCGAAGCCATCGAGTAACCACGCGCGCGCGCTCTGCGCGTTGGTCATCGTCTCCAGCGTCGTGAAGGTCTTCGAGGAGACGATGACGAGTGTCTCCGCCGGGTCGAGGTCACGGACCGCTTCGATCAAGTCGGCGCCGTCAACGTTGGACACGAAACGGAACGTCATGGCGCGATCGCTGTAGGGCTTCAGCGCCTCGTACGCCATCACGGGGCCGAGGTCGGAGCCCCCGATGCCGATGTTGATGACGTTGCGCATACGCCTGGCGGTGTGTCCCTTCCACGCGCCGCTCCGGACCCGATTGGCGAAGTCGGTCATCTGGTCGAGCACGGCGTGGACCTGGTCCACCACGTTCTCGCCGTCGACGACGATCGACGTCCCTCTCGGGGCGCGCAGGGCGACGTGCAAGACCGCTCGCCCCTCCGTCATGTTGATCCTCTCTCCCCGGAACATGGCGTCGATCCGCGCGCGCAGGCCGGATGCCTCCGCCAGCTGGAGGAGGAGCCCCAGCGTCTCGTCGGTGATGCGATGCTTCGAGTAATCGAGGTAGACGCCCACCGCCTCCGCCGTCAGGCGCTCGCCGCGCCGGGGGTCGTCCGCGAAGAGCCGGCGCAGATGCAGGTGGCCGACCTTCTCGTGGTGGGCCCGGAGGGCCTTCCATGCCGGGTGCATGTCAGCTCGCCTTGGCGAGGGCGGCGCGCTTCCCGGCGATCACCGCCATGAGCTCGTTCCACGACTTCACGAACGACCTCGCCCCTTCGTCCTGGAGCCGTGCCGCGAGGGCGTCGATGTCGATACCGGCCCTGGCGAAGCGGGCCAGCACGTCCTCGCAGTCGCCGCCGTCGGCGGGCAACGTCCCGCCGAGGTCGCCGTGATCGGCCAGGGCGTTCAGGGTGCCCTCGGGCATGGTGTTCACCGTGAACGGCGCGGCGAGCGCCGTGATATAGAGGACGTCGGACGCGCGGGGATCCTTGGTCCCCGTGCTCGCCCAGAGGAGGCGTTGCGGGCGGGCGCCGGCGTTGTAGACGCGCTGCCAGCGGAGCGAACTGAGCCGCGCACGGTACGACGCGTAGGTCCGCTTTGCGATCGCAATGCCGAGCTGATCGCGCAGCGCGTCCGGCGCCGTGTCCATGACGGCGGCGTCCCAGCGGCTGATGAACACCGAGGCGACGGAGCCGACATTGGGGTTGAGGCCGACGGCGATCCGCCGCTCGATGCCGCGCAAGAACGCCTCGGCCGCCGCCAGGTAGTGCTCGCGTGAGAACAAGAGCGTCACGTTGACCGGCACGCCGGCAAAGATCGCCTCCTCGATGGCGGGCAGGCCTTCCCTGGTCCCGGGGATCTTGATCAAGAGGTTCGGCCGCTTCGCCCGGGCGAAGAGCGCTTTGGCCGCGACAAGCGTGCTCGCCGTGTCGTATGCCAGGAGGGGCGACACTTCCAGCGAGACCCACCCGTCCACGCCGTCCGTCTGGTCGTGAATCGGTCGGAAGAGGTCGGCCGCCCGGCCGAGATCCTCCAGCGCCAGCTCGAAGAAGAGGGCGTCGGCCGATGTCCCGGCGCCGGGCTTCTTGCGGATCGCCGTGTCGTAGGCGGCGCTGCTCATGATGGCGTGATCGAAGATCGTGGGGTTCGAGGTGAGCCCCGTCACCGACAGGTCGTCGATGTAGCGTTTCAGCGTCCCGCTGTCCAGCAGGTCACGGGTGATGTTGTCGAGCCAGAGACTCTGCCCCAGGTCGTGAAGACGTTGGGTCGCGTTCATCGCGTCACCTCCGGAGGGCTCGGTTCACGATCGCCTGCGCGTCGCGCACGACGGCGTCGAGGTGAGCCTGGTCCTTGAAGCTTTCCGCGTAGATCTTGTAGATGTTCTCCGTGCCGGACGGCCGCGCCGCGAACCAGCCGCCGCGAGCGATGACCTTCAAACCGCCGATCGGCGCATTGTTGCCCGGGGCGCGGGTCAGCGTGGCCGTGACGGATTCGCCGGCGAGCTGCGACTCAAGGACGGCCTCGGGCGAGAGCTTCTCCAGCCTCGCCTTCTGCTCGGGCGTCGCCGGCGCGTCGATGCGCGTGTAGTACGGCGTGCCGAACTCCGCGGTCAGCGCGCGATAGTGCTCGCCCGGGTCCTTTCCGGTCCGCGCGGTGATCTCGGCCGCCAGGAGGGCCATGATCGGACCGTCCTTGTCGGTCGCCCACACGGTGCCGTCGTGCCGCAGGAAGCTCGCCCCGGCGCTCTCCTCGCCGCCGAAGCACAGCGAGCCATCGAACAGGCCCGGCACGAACCACTTGAACCCCACGGGCACCTCGCACAACGGGTAGCCGCACTTTTCCACGACCCGGTCGATCATGCTGCTGCTCACGATCGTCTTGCCGACGGCGGCCCGCGCCGGCCAGCGGGGACGGTTCGTGAGGAGATAGCTGATGGCGACGGCGAGGTACTCGTTGGGGTTCATCAACCCCGTCGACGGAGTGACGATCCCGTGCCGGTCAGCGTCGGGGTCGGTGGCGAACACGACCCGGTACCGATCCTTGAGGCCGACGAGCCGGGCCATGGCGTACGGGCTCGAGGGGTCCATGCGGATCTGGCCGTCGTGGTCGACGGTCATGAAGGAGAATTGCGGGTCGACCACCGGGTTCACGATGGCGATGTCGAGTCGATAGACGGAATTGATCGGCCCCCAATAGTCTCGGGTCGCGCCGCCGAGCGGGTCGACGGCCAGCGGAAGGCCGGTGTCGCGGATGGCGTCCATGTCGATCACGTTTCTCAAGTCGTGGACGTATGGCAGGACGAAGTCTTCCTGATGGGTGCTCGCGGCTTTGATGGCGGCCGCGAACGGGACGCGCTTGACGCCGGAGTTGCCGTGCCGCAGCAGCTCGTTCGCCCTGTCCTGCACCCATCCCGTCACGTGCGTGTCCGCCGGTCCGCCGTTCGGCGGGTTGTACTTGAAGCCGCCGTCCTGCGGCGGGTTGTGCGACGGGGTGACGACGATGCCGTCCGCGGGGCGCGTTGTGCGGCCACGGTTGTAAACGAGGATCGCCCGCGAGATGACCGGCGTGGGCGTCACGCCATCGTCGCGCTGGATGATGGTGTCCACGTCGTTGGCCGCCAGGACTTCGAGCGCCGTCCGCTCGGCCGGACGGGACAGCGCGTGCGTGTCCTTGCCCATGTAGAGCGGACCATCGGTGCCCTGGCTCCGCCGGTAGTCGCAGATGGCCTGGGTGATGGCCAGGATGTGCGCCTCGGTGAACGAGCCGCGCAGCGAAGAGCCCCGGTGCCCGCTGGTGCCGAAGCTGACACGCTCCTCTGGGTTTCCCACGTCCGGCTTGTGCTCGTAGTACTTCGCTTCGAGCCGGGCCAGGTCGACCAGCATCTCCCTGGGAGCCGGCTTGCCCGCGAGCGGCGAAATCGCCATGTCTCAGTCCTGTCTTTAGCCGTTCACCGCTGCCAGAGGATCTCGTGGGCTTCGAGGGGCACCACGGCGGCGGGGTGGTATGGGAGGAGCCGCGGCGTGTAGTCGTCGGTCGCGCGCACGGCAGGAACCCTCACATCGTACTCGTAGCCATGGCTCGGCCCGTCGAGCTTCCGGCCACGCGCCATGGCGTGGCGCTCCGGCTCCAAGCCATTCGCCGCTTCGGCGTACAGCTCGACGCGGACAGCC
This sequence comes from Candidatus Rokuibacteriota bacterium, assembly GCA_003220315.1. Classification (GTDB taxonomy): domain Bacteria; phylum Methylomirabilota; class Methylomirabilia; order Rokubacteriales; family CSP1-6; genus 20CM-2-70-11. The sequence goes on along the minus strand of QHSA01000096.1, from coordinate 8,960 downwards.
TCTGGGTCGAGGCGACCGAGGTAGACCTCGACGCTGATGTGGTGCCGGGTTCCCTCCGTGGCCGCGCGGACCGCGCCGAACCGCCCGTCGGGCCAGTGCTGGGCGAGATCGCGCGTCCAGCCCACGAGCTGCGTCCCGAGCGCGGCTTTGTCGGCGGCCCGCGCCCGGTAGCGCGCCGACGCCGGCACGTAATACGTGTCCGTGTACTCCCGTACCACGCGGTTCGTCGAGAACCGCGGGGTGAGGCGAGCCATGCTCGCGCGCATCTTCGCGATCCAGGCTTGCGGAATCCCGCGCGCGTCTCGCGTGTAAAAGGCGGGCACGACGTCACGCTCGAGCAGCGCGTACAGGGCCTCGGCCTCGGCAGCGTCCCAGGTCGGATCGTCGCCATGCTCCTGGCCGTCCCCCAGGGCCCAGCCGACATCAGGCTCGTACGCCTCGGCCCACCAACCGTCGAGCTCCGAGAGATTCAGGCCGCCGTTGACAAGCACTTTCATCCCACTCGTTCCACTGGCTTCCCAGGGCCGCCGTGGCGTGTTCATCCACACATCAACGCCCCGCACGAAGTGCTCGGCCAGGAGCAAGTCGTAGTCCGCGATGAAGATCACCCGTTCGCGCACCTCGGGGCGACGAATGAACTGGATCCACGTCCGGATCAGCTCCTGCCCGAGGCGATCGGCCGGATGCGCCTTTCCCGCGATGACGAGCTGGACCGGGCGCTCCGCGTTCGTCAGGATCCGGAGCAGCCGGGCCGGATCGTGGAGCAACTGGTTGGGACGCTTGTAGGTGGCGAACCGCCGCGCGAATCCGAGCGTGAGCACGGCGGGGTCCAGGCCCACGCCGACCGCCGATGCCTCGTCCGGTGGTAAGCCCATGGAGGCGACCTGCTGCGCGATGCGCTCCCGGGCGTAGTCGACGAGGACCTTGCGCGCGGCGGTCCGCAGGGCCCACAGCTCGCCGTCGGACGCACGCGCAACGTCCCGCTCGATCGTCGTCAGAGTTTGGCGCCACCGCTCGGCGCCGCAGGTCTTCGTCCACAGCGCGTTGGCCGCCGCAGACTCCCATGACGGGGTGTGCACGCCGTTGGTGACATAGGCGACCGGAACCTCGATGTCCGGCCAACGAGGAAAGAGCGACTGGAAGATGCGCCGGCTCACCTGGCCATGCAGGCGGCTCACGCCGTTGACCGCGCCGCTGCCCCTGATGGCGAGATACGCCATGTTGAAGGGTTCATTCGGGTCGTCCGGATTCTCCCGGCCGAGCGCCAGCAGGTCGCGCAGCGAGACGTCAAGGTGCTCCTCGGCGTACTCCCGATGAAAGCGCTCGATGAGGGTCGGGGAGAAGCGGTCGAAGCCCGCCGGGACCGGGGTGTGGGTGGTGAAGACGTTTCCCGCACGGGTGACCGCCAGCGCCACGTCGAACGGGTGCCCGGTGTCCTCCATGAAGCTCCGGGCGCGCTCCAGCACGGCGAAGGCCGCGTGCCCCTCGTTGAGATGGCAGACCTCGGGCTCGAGCCGGAGCGCTCGCAGCAACCGCCAGCCCCCGATCCCGAGCAGGAGCTCCTGCTGCAGCCGCAGCTCCGCTCCGCCTCCGTACAGCTCGCTGGCGATGCCGCGGATCGCAGGCGGGTTGGCCGGGTCGTTGCTGTCCAGGAGGTAGAGCACCACGCGACCGACCTGGACCTGCCAGGCGCGGAGCCAGACCTTCTGGCCCGGCAGCAGGACCGGGAGGCGCAGCAGGTCCCCGCCCTCATTTCGCACCGGGGTGATCGGTAGCTGGTCGGGATCGTTGTAGGGGTACAGCGCCTCCTGGCTGCCGTCGGCGGCGATCACCTGGCGGAAGTATCCCTGTTGATACAACACGCCGACGCCGATCACTGGCACCCCGAGATCGCTGGCGGCTTTGAGCTGATCGCCCGCGACGTTGCCGAGACCGCCGGAGTAAATCGGCAGGGCCTCGCTGAGCGCGAATTCCATGCTGAAGTAGGCCACCCGCGTGAGGGGCGACTGCCGGTGTGCCTGCTGATACCAGGCCGGCTGGCTCAGATACTGATGTCGCCGGTCGATCAGGTCTTTCACCCGCTCTCGGAAATCCGGTCGCGCCAGGAGGTCTTGAACTCTGCTTGGGGAAACCGTCTGGAGCACGACCCATGGGTTATGGGTCAAGGCCCAGAGCTCGGGATCGAGCTGGGCCCACAGGTCGTCAGTGCTGCGGTTCCACGACCAGCGCAGGTTCAGCGCGAGCTCGGTGAGCGCCTCGATCCCGATGTCTTGCGTCCCGCTCATGACGAGAGCCCTCCTCTGCTTCGAGTTTCAGACATCGGCCTCAGAGCTTGCCTCGGTCCGCGACATCGTCGTGACGCGCCCCTCGTGCCACACGGGAACGGTGTGCGCGGTGGGCCGGCGGGGCCTCCGACGGTTAGACCTTTGTAGGATGTGGGGGGCGCCCCCGGGCCCTGCCGCGAGGCCGGCGACACCCCTTGACCGCGTCTATCGGCCCATCGAAGCCGGAGGAGACACCACGCCAGGCACCGGTGTTGGTGGCAAGGGCGGGGGCGGCGGAGGCGCTGCGAAGGAGGTCCCGCGCGGAGACGGGAGCGCCGCCGCCGGGATCTGGTTTCCCTTGGCGTACATGCACTGCTCGTAGGCGTTGTTGTATCGCTGTTGAACCTGGTGGGCCGCCGTCTCCCCCGCGCCTGCGCCCACCGCCGTACCCGCCAGCAGTCCACCGCCCGCCCCGACCGCGGCCCCGACGCCGGGGTGGCCCGTGGCGGCACCGATGGCGGCGCCCAGCCCGGCACCGAGGAGCGTGCCAAGGACCCCGCTCTTAGCCGTGCTCGACCCTGCCGCCTGCTGCGGCGTGGTCCCGGCTTGCACGGACGCCCACTGGCGACAGACGGCATCGTCGGCCTGGAACTGATCAAACGACTTGCCCGTCCCGGGCAGCACCATGACGCTCGGGCCGAGCGGCACCGTCGCGCAGGCACCGAGGGAGAGCGTGAATACCAATGCGAGGACTCCCGTCCGCATCTGCGCGTCCCTCCCCATCTACGGAGTTGGAGGTTTGGTCCCCGGGACGACCTGCATCCAGCCTTTGGGACACTGAGAGACGTAGGGGTAATACCCCTTGGGATTCTCGCAGTAGTACCAGTACGACTCGGCCGGGGGCGCCTGTTGTGGCTGCACGTAAACCTGGGCCGGCGGCGACGGCTGGACGACCACCGGCGGGTAAGTCGGATACGGATACGCGTACCAGAACGGGTCTGGGCCGATGAACACCCGCGGGCCGACGAACACGTGCGGGCCGTGGAAGCCGTGGACGGCGACCCACGCGTGGGCCGGTGCAACGCTCACGACAAGCACCACGACCGCCAGAAGGAAGCCGAGCCTTAGCCGCGCCACCTGTCCCTCCTCCCACCCTACTCGCTCTTGAGACGGCCGGGTGGGGTGGCTCGTTGCATGCGCGCTTCTCTTCCGCAAGAACGCGAAAGCCGCGTGAATCGCGAGCCAGCGCTTACGGACGTTCCCGCGGCGACGCGGAGGCGCGCGGCACGGCTTCGGCCAGGCGTGAGGTTAGCGGGGACACGTGAGAACGGCGTGAATCGGTCGTGAGGAATCTCTCATGGGAGCGGCGCCTGGTCGGGGCGGCCCGCTCCTGTGGCCACTGTTCCCCTGCCACCGTCTCTACCGCCGGGGCGCGTGGTGCCCGTGACGAGCCTCCATCGTCAGAACGACGCGAAACTCCGCCTTCCCGCTCATCATGCGCGCGTAGGCTTCATTCACCTCTCCCGTGCCCGGCTGCGGAATCTCCCGCTCGGCGATTTCGAAATCCGCCCCCGCCTTCGGTACCTGCGCCACCCTCATCTTCGCCATCGCCAGTTAATTCGAGCCATAGGCATGCACGTCCTTCAAGAGCCTTTCGATCTCGTTCAACATGGGCATCATTTTCCCCCTGCGTGTGGCGTCTGCCGGCATTTTCTTGGCCTCGAGGCTCCCTTCCAAGTCGGCGAGCATTCTCTTGATCTTGACCACCTCCGGCGACCCCACGTCCCGCTCTTAGGACGCAGCGCCGATGGAAGCCGTTGCGTCTGACATGAAGACTGCGAGACGTTTGCGGAGAAATAGTCGGCCGCGGTGGGCGCGCGACTTTGCGGTCGCTACTGTGATTCCCAGGGAGCCCGCGACCTCGGCCATCGATAAGCCTTCCACATCGTGCAGAACCACCACGGCGCGGTAATGGGCCGGGAGCTCGCCGATCGCCGAGTCCAGCATGGCCCGAAGTTCGGTCTGCACGGCTGGGTCGTCGATGCTCGCCGACCAGTCGCTGGTCGGACCGCTGTGCAGCCCATCCTCGTGGAATGAAGGGAGCACCTCGTCCAGCGAGATCTCGTCACGTCGGTTCGCGCGGCCACGTAGCTTCTCGTAGGCGGCGTTGGCGACGATCCGGTAGATCCAGGACCCGAGAGACGAGTCACCCCGGAAGGTCTCGATCTTTCGGATTACGCTCCAGAGAGCGTAATTCACGGTTTCCTCGGCATCCTGGGCATTACGCGTGATACCCATCGCCAGCCGATAAGCGCGACTGCCGTAGTGAGCGACGAGGCACTCCGCCGCCGTCCGATCTCTCCGCCGCAATGCGGCGAGGAGCTTGGCATCGGGATCGACCCGTATCGGAACCGCGGGTCGTTGAGGCGAGACCGCGTTGGTCGTCGCAAGGGTTGGAGACAGCAGGTTCATGTCTTGTCTCCTGACTGAAGACACTTCTTCAGCTCTTCCGATGTCTGGAGGATCGCGGATCGCGATCGTGAGACGGATCGTAGGCGGTCGCTGCTGAGGAGTCTTTGTCTCGGACTGATTCGTTGTGAAAACTCCTGAAGCGCTCCTGTGCAATCGACCGGCATGGGACGGTGTCCAACCCGCCCGCGCCCGTCGAGCTCAGCCGCTTCAAGGTGCGCGATCGCCGCGAGCTGCCGGCCGGGGTAGAACCCGTTCGCCATGGCTGGGCGGCGGATCTGTCACAAACCATTGAATTCGGTCGCTTTACGGCAATTCGGCATCGCCGAGCGCTGCTCGCCGACGCCCGGCCGATCGAACTCCGGGCACGCGCGTTCGACACTCTCATGGTCCTCATTGACGCCCGCGGGACTGACCTCGAGGATGAGCTACGCCCGCGCAATTTCTTTTTTCGAGGGCGAATCCCGCGGGAAGGACCGCCCGTCTGAAGGACTGTCGGGAAAGTGCTGGAATTCGTGTACTCGTGTGGGAGAGGAGAGGGCCATGAGCGGGTTGCGATGGTGGGTGCTTGCGCTTGGCTCCGCGATGGCGATCGCCGGTTGTGCCAGCGTGCCGACCGCGAGGACCGATGCGGCCGCTTCAGCCATCGACGATCCGTCCCTGTCGCCGTCCCCAACCTCCGAGGCAGCCGAAAGGGCGAAAGGTCTGACGCGGTCCCCCTCGGATCCTACAGAACGTCCATTGGGCTCGTCCGAGACCGCTGAGGAGACCGTTACTGAGGATTACGACCCGTGGGAGCCCTTTAACACGGCGGTGTTCTCTTTCAACCGGAAGGTCGACCGCTACGCGTTGAAGCCGGTTGCGAAGGCGTGGGACAAGATCGTACCCGACCCGGTAGAGCGGAGCCTCAAGAGGGCCTTCGATAACCTCAGCATGCCGCGTCGCTTGGTGAATAACCTCTTCCAGCTCAAGCTCAAAGGCGCCGGTCAGGAACTGGCTCGGTTCGGCCTCAACACGACCCTCGGGGTCGCGGGTTTGTTCGACGTCGCCAAAGTTTTCGGTCTCGAAGCGAGCGAGGCGGACACCGGCCAGACGTTGGGCCGCTATGGCGTGGGGCCCGGGCCGTACTTGGTGTTGCCGTTTCTGCCTCCTCTGACGGCCCGCGATGGGATCGGCTTCGCCGTGGACGCAGCGCTCGATCCGTTCACCTACGTCATCTTCCCCGTCGCCGCCCTGGCGGGTACAGCGGTCGGGAAGCGCGTCGACGAGCGGGCGCTCAACCTCGATCTGTACGAGAACGTCGAGGAGAGCACCGTCGACCTCTACAGCGCAGTGCGGAATGGGTATCTGCAACGGCGGCAGAAGATGATCGACGATAGCCGACCGGAGGTGCGCCGATGAAGCCTCTCCGTCGTGCCTGCCTTGTGCTGGCGAGCGCCCTCGCCCTCGTGCTGCTGACCGGTCGTGGCGCCACCGCCGGGCCGCCAACCGATCAACTGCGGGAGTCCATCGATCGGGCCCTCCAGGCCCTGGGGAATCCAGACCTCCGAAAGGAAATCAGGACCAGGGAACGGCGGGCCGCCCTCCGCGGGATCGCGAACGAGGCCTTCGATTTCGACGAGATGACAAAGCGTGCTCTGGCGCGGCACTGGCACGGGCGCACGCCGGCCGAGCAGAAAGAATTCGTCGAACTGTTCGCCGACCTCATGGAGCGCTCTTACGTGTCCAAGCTCGAGCTGTACGCCGGCGAGAAGATCCGCTACACCGGCGAGTCGGCCGAGGGCGAGCTAGCGACCGTGCGCACCAAGATCGTCACCAAGCAGGGCACGGAGATTCCCGTCGACTACCGAATGCACAGGCGTGGCGACCGCTGGCTCGTCTATGACGTCGTCATCGAGGGGATCAGCCTTGTCGCTAACTACCGATCGCATCCCGTCGACTACCGAATGCACAGGCGTGGCGACCGCTGGCTCGTCTATGACGTCGTCATCGAGGGGATCAGCCTTGTCGCTAACTACCGATCGCAATTCAATGCGATCATTCAGACGTCGACGTATCAGGATCTCGTGGCGCGGATGAAGACGAAAGCGGTTTCGGTCGCGGAGAGCGTGAAAGAGTAAGGGACCGCGGCGTCTTCGCCGTGATGCTGGTGGGGACCGTTTCTCCCTTGTCCGGTTCGCTTTCTAGGATCGCGTGGCCGCCACTCTCGGGCCGAGCGCCAGGAGCAGCGCCGCCACGCGCGTCCTGCCTCGCCGCGTCTATTTCTTGTCGGCGGCCCTCTTCTCAGCCGGTGCCTTGGACGCCGATTTCGCCATCGACGTCGTCGGGACCATGATGTGAGCGTACGGCGTTCCCTTCCACATCACCCACGGACCACCCTTGGTCCAATCCGTCGGATACGCGTCGAGCTGACTGACGTCCGTCGGAAGGAGCATGATGTGCGGTCCGCTCACGACCCACTGGTTGTCAGCCGTCGGTTTCGTCGCGTACGGATCGGTGTTGCTGGCGCCCTTGTCGCCCTTGAGCATGTAGGCCACGCCCACCGTCTTCGGCTTCGGCGGGTCCTTTTTGTTCATCCAGGCGTCGCCCCAGGCCTGCCACTCTTTGTCGAGGCACATCGAGTCGCCGGCGAGATCGAGCATACACGTCCACCCATTGGTGCCGGCGCGCAGCTCCTTCATCTTGCCGTCGGCGCCCATGCCCATGACCGCGGCGTTCCGGCCGATGTCCGGCGGCGCGGCGCTCGTCGCCTTCGCGATGACGGCGGCGGCGGATTTGGCCCCGCCGGCCTTGGCCTTGCCCTCGTGGCCGACCTTGGGTGGATCCTTCATCTTTTCCTGCGCCACCGCGGTGACGGCGGCCAGCATGAGCACTGCGTTTAGCGACGCGACGATCCTTCGCATGGTGACCTCCTGATGCAGGGAGATTCGCGACCTCCGGTCGTGTCGAGCCCCGGTCCCCAGGTCATGCGGCTACCGGCGCGTGCTGGCTGAGCACCGCAGCGATCTTCCGTCAGCCGTCGGTCCTGCGCAACTCGATCTTCCCGCTCGCTACGAGGGTGAAGAGTAGGACCAGAGCCGCGTCTTCGCTCGGCAGCGGGCCGTGAATGATTACGCTCGTCCCGCTTCTCCGCTGGTGAGCGTCGGGAGACGGGTCTGGTGAAACGTCGTGAGTTGCGCGTTGGCGTTCATAATGCCATCGAGAGCGTCCGCGACGTTCCCCAGGTCGGCGCCGCGCACCATCATGTAGACGTGATCGTCCGGGATCCCCGTGTAGACGCGATTGCCGATGCAGCCGAGCGACATCGTCGCCCCGTGCGCCGCGGCGGCGGGAATCGCCATGCACGTCGGGCGGAGCAGCGGCGGCAGCGCTGAGGCCGCCCCGACGGAGCGAGCGGCTTCGCCCAGGTACATCGCGGCCGACGCGCGGCACGCAAAGATGACCACGTCGGGCGCGAGAGGGGCTTCGCCGAGCCGGGCGTAGACCACCGCGGCCGGCGTCCGAGGCCAGCGTGGGATCTGTGGGACCTCTTCCATCTTGACGTAGCCCAGGCCCGCCATCATGCCGAGCATCTCGTTCAGCATCCTGCCGCCATCGACCTGCAGGACGTTGTGCGTATGGGCGCCGATCGGGCAGTTCTGGTGATCCGCCGCCACGGTGTAGAACGCCCCCCGCCCCGCGGGCGCCGTGGCCGCGACCTTCCAGAAGGTGCAGCCCGACGGCACCGACCCGTCGAACTTTCGCACGCCGGCCGGCGCGCCATCGCAGAAGGTGATCGCAACGGGCGCGCGGTCCAGGTTCAGATGACGCGTCAGTGTTTGCTCGAGCTCATTCCAGTTCGGCATGGGACGACTCCGTTCGGGGTAGAGGGAGATACACCACCGATCTTCTCTGTCCGGAGCTCGACGTTCAACCGCGTCGCACGAGCGCGGCGCCGGTGACGAGCGCGTGCAGCTTCGCCTCCGCCACTGTCGCGCTGGCGACGGGATTGTCGGCGAACGTGGCGAAGCCGCAGTCCGGCGTGAACAGCACGCGTTCGGCTCCGAACACGTCGACGGCACGCCGCGCGTGGCGGGCGACTTCTTCGGCCGGCTCCACGCGCTCGCGCTTCTGGTTCACGACGCCGACGCCGATGCGGAGCGAGCGCGGCAGGTCGGCGAGCACGTCCATCTCGCCGGCGCGCGGCGTCGCCAGCTCGAGGAATAGCGTGCCCACCGGCGCGTCAGC
>QHSA01000095.1 GCA_003220315.1 Candidatus Rokuibacteriota bacterium | reverse complement strand
GAATGCGGTCCACGCGCACCCGGACACCGTTCTTGTCTCCCCACTCCTTCACGAACTGGTCGTACCAGACGTCGTACGCGGGGACGAAGTGACTCCAGAGGAGGATGCGCAGGCTCGTGCCCCGGATCTGGGCCGGCGCCTGGCGGGCCTCGAGCATGGTGGCCAGGGATGCGCCAGTAATCCCGAGGCCGGTCTGCTTCAGAAACGCGCGGCGGCTGACGTCGGACGGGGCCGCGGTCTTGGTGAGATCGTCCATGCCTGGATCACCTCGTTCGTCTCCGGACGGTGAACGAGCGGAACGTTTCGGGGAGTGTAGGCGGCGGCCCGCGCGTTGTCAATACAGCGAGTCGAGGTCTGCGGGTCGAGGTCACATCGCCTCGTCCATCGAGCACGGTCAGCGGAGGCGGTCCGGCTCTCTCTTCAGGACGACGGCACAGTCCGACGTCTTCAACACCGCGGAGTCGTTCGTCCCCCAGACCCAGCCGCCGCGATCTTCGCAGTAGTGTTCGTAGTCGTCGGGGCGCAAGACTTGCTGGCCAGTCTGCGGGTGAGTCAGCCGGATGTTGCGGCCCAGCACATCGCCGGTCCGCTGGCCAGTCGCCCAATTGCTGGCCATCCAGTCGAGGTGGCTTTGCAACTGCATCTTCCCGACATGACGGATGCTGGCCGTGATCTGATCGACCTGCGCGGCGCTCGTCTTCATCTGTTGGGCGAACTGCCGAGCGTACGCCACGAGCCAGTTCCCGCGGGGATGAAACGACGCGAAAATTGCGGCGCAGACGTGTTCCCACGTTGCCAGTGTCCCCGCCGGCGCGCTGCAGCTCGTCAGAAATGCGAAGCTTTCCCACGCTGGAAGGACGGGAATGCCGGGGCACTGTTGGTGCGCCATGGCGACGATCGGCGAGTAACTAGGGCTCGGCGAGTGCGCCATCGAGACGATGAGACGAGCATCCTTGGGTACGCCGCGTGTTAGGGAGCGCAGCATGGCCTCCATCGATTGGCCTCCGGACACGACTCTCTTCGAAACCAGCTGCGCCGGCTGGCCGGTCCTGCGCAGGTAGGCCACCATGAGACCGAGCGCGTCGCTCGTGTTCCAGCGAGTCGTGTGAACGGACATGACCTGGGCCATCGGCCCGCAGGCATTGAGGGACGCGCGCGCGCGTCGAAGGATGTCGGGAGCCATCATGTCCTCGGCCAGTCCGGTCACCCAGATCATCGCCCAGATCGTCGCTGACGGTCCGACGCCGCCAGCGGGCGCGACCGTGATAGGATTTTCGAACTTGTTTTCTTCGAATCCCCAGCCCGACGGTACCGCTATGACGAAGTCACCGTTTGGCGGATTCAGCGTCCTGAATTTCACCGCTGAGCTTTGCTGAGCCGGGGTCGGGACCGGTGAGGCGACGCCAACGGCAGCCAGGAAGAGGATGCCGGTGAGCGGCGCTTTGAGGTTGCTTCTCAAGGTGACCATGCGCCCTCTCCCTCCTGTGCCGATTCCTCAGCGCGTGCTCCACCACCAACCGGACCAGTCAGGGTCAGAGCGGTGTGGCGAAATTAGCGCCGGAGTAGAGCCGGGTCAAGAACGGCCCTGACCATTGTGGGCGCGAGAGGATCGCAGTCGTTCGTCCGCATCCAATGGGCGTCCACGGCTCCACGGAGTGCGGGCAAGCCCATGGCACGGGGGAATTCGGCGCGGTTCCTTGCGGAGGATCGCCAGACTGGAAATGTGGATAGGCGGGCACGCACATAGGACTTGACAAAAACCCCAGCGGAGCGGGACTATCCGCGCACCCTGGGAGTTAGGCCTGGGGAAGAGAAGGGCGTCCACGGAGCACGTAGCTAGCGAATCGGTAGAGACACAAGACCCGGCTCTTGAGAAAGCGGCGGACCGCGGATCCGCCGCTTTCCTTTTTGAGAATGTGACCCCGCCTGCTTGTGCGAGATTCGTCGAGGCTGTCGCGTGATGCGTTCTTCCAGGAGGGTCAGATGGAGAAGTGGAACGCCGGCATTCTGATTTTCGACGACGTCGAGATCCTCGACTTCACCGGTCCCTTCGAGGTCTTCTCGCGGACGCGGCTCGTGCCTGGCCCGGAATCGCGCCGCTCGGACGACAGCGCGCCGTTCCACGTCTTCACGGTCGCCAAGACCGCGGCGCCGATCCGGACGACCGGTGGTCTTCGGGTCATCCCCCACTACGGGTTCGCCGACGCGCCCCAGACCGACCTCGTGGTCGTGCCTGGCGGGTGGGGGACCCGCGTGCTCCTCCATGACGCCGAGACGCTCGACTGGATCCGTCGGACGGCAGCGCGGGCGCGGCAGGTCACCTCGGTGTGCACCGGCTCGCTCCTCCTCGCCAAGGCAGGGCTCCTCCAGGGCCGGCACGCGACGACGCACTGGGGAGCTTTGGGCACCCTCGACGCCCTCGACGCGGGGGTCACGGTGGAGCGCGAGCATCGGGTCGTGGACGACGGCGTCATCAGCTCGGCTGGGGTGGCGTCGGGCATCGACATGGCCTTCTACGTCGTGGAGAGCCTCTTCGGCCGCGAGGTCGCCGACGAGACCGCTCACTACATCGAGTATCGTCGAGACGGAAAGCCGGCGTTCCGTGTGTGATCGGCACCCTGCGGCCCTTCCCCGGACAGCGAGCACTTCCTACTGATCGGGATTCGCCTGTCGATCGAAATCTCCTGCACACTGTGACTTCGTTTGCAGAGCCATCGGGGTCGGCGCGAGGTCAACTCCCTGATGGCAGAAGCTTTTTGACCTCGACGACAGTTGGCACGACTTTGGCTCCACCCTGTTTGCTCCGTCGACGCTCGCACGCAAGGGAAGGGGGCGATGCTCATTCGTCCGGCGAATCCAGTCGTGGCCCGTCTGCTTGTCGTCACCGCGCGCACGGACCTGGCACGCTACGCCTATCTCCGGCTCGTCATGGACAGCACGACCGTGGGCGTGGTGCTGGACCGTCGGATGGGAGAGCGACGCTGGCGCCGGAAACGAGTGGCGGCCGAGCGACGCCGCCTGGACCGCCGCCAACTGGACCTCACCGAGGATCTCCGCAGATCCGGCTGGGCAATGGTGAGTCGCTCGTGACGCTCCGGATGCTCGTGCTCCTGGTCGGAACCCTCGCGTTATCGATGCTGGCCCGGCCCGACCATCACGGCGCGACACCGAGGCCGATCGAGGAGGAACACTTCTGGGACAGTGACCGATGGCGGGTGCGGGACGAAGACTGGCGGCGCGAGCATCCCGGCGCGGCACGGATGCTCGACCAGTTCGAACGGGAGATCAAAGAGAACCCACAGCGGCATCGCCCGGAGGACTGCACGGCCGACTGTGAGTGATCTCCACACCCGGCGCGTCGTCGCGCCGATCAATCAACCCCCGCGGCAGGAACGGTACCGCCAGTAGGACCAGCGCCGTCGTGCCCGCGTTGAGCCACACCAGGCTGAAGAAGCTCACCTGGTGCCGCTCGATCAGCCACGAGCCGAAGATGTCCGAAACCGCGAGGGCAGCATTGCGCACGCTCATCATCAGCGCGAAGCCGAGCCCTTCGCTCCCGCGCGGCGTCGCCCGTGCCGCGAGGTCCATCAGCGCCAGCTCCGCGAGCGTGACGAGGAGACCGTTCTCGCCCTCGATCAGCGCCGCCGCCATGCCTGAGCGATAGAAGAGGTAGCCGAGCGTGCCGAGCGCGCTGAGCGCAATGCCGAGCGCCAGCAGCCATCGGAGCGGCAGCCGCCGGCAGAGGACGCCGTAGAGAAACGCGCCGACCAGCCCGAACGCCCCGCTGAAGAAGCTCAGCGTGCCGATGAACTCTTGGGACAGCCCCAGGGTGTCGGTCTGGTAGTAGTAGAGGGGCGTCTGGAACCCCGGGGCGATGTAGACCAGGAAGAGCAGCCCGGCCGCGCTCCAGAGCGTGCCCGAGTGCATGAGCGTGCGGAGCTCGGCCTTCGCGCGCGTCCACGCCGCCGCGCCCGTCCCCGCCACCGGGGGCTCGCGGAGCAGCCACCAGGCGACGGGGACCACGGAAAGCGCGACCGCGGCGCCGACGAGCGCCGTGAGCCCGAAGGACCGCGCCGCGAGGAATCCGCCTACGGGCCCGCCGAGGAGAACGCAGGCGTTCTGGACGAAGTAGCGCGCCGAGCTGAGCCGGCCAGTCGCGCGGTACCGCTGGCCGATCTCGACCATGACGCCGCCGACGACGGTGCTGCCGACGACCAGCATCGCGTTCATCGCGATCACGGCCGCGAGGAGGGCGGCGTAGGTGCGGGGCACGAGGCCGATGAGCAGCCACAGGCCGCCGGCCGCGACGCCGCTCAGCAGCAGGTAGTGCCGGCGGCGCGTCCCGAACAGCGGCACGCTGTCGGAGAGGATCCCGGCGAGCGGCTTGAAGTACCAGGCGAGCGCGCCGGCCGCGAAGAACGCCGCCATGGCGTCGCGGGAGACGTGCAGGTCGGACTTCAGCAGGTACTGGAGCGGAAGCTTGAGGACCGCCGGCTGCGCGAAGGTGGTTGCGAAAACGCCTGCGCCGACGAGTATGGCCCACCGGACGAGCTCGGACCGCTCCGCCTCCCGCGTGCGCGTGCTCACGCGGCTCCCGACCGCGACGTTACGGCCCCGGATCGAAGCACGTGGAGAGCGTTCCACCAACGCAGACACACTCGACCGGTTCGCCATGACGGCCTTTGACGATGACGACTCGACTGGTGCAATCGGGCGCCGGCTGCGTCCGACGGGCGATCAATGGCACCAATGCCAGGACGCTCAAGACGACCAGCATCGCGAGAATCGACCCGAAAAGTTTCACCGCTGTGGCTGGCCCCACGATTCGCTCCAGGTCCGCCGGAATCCTACTCCACGATCCAGACCGACTCGAGAATTCGCAGGACCTCACCGGTGGTGGGATTGATCGATTCCATGCTCATCGGGTTCTCTCCACGATCGGTACCCTTTCCAAGAAGGCGCCGACGTCAGGGTCCGAATAGACTCCGTAGGCATCGACCAACGTCCCGCGCATCCCGCCGGTGGCCTCGATCGCGTACACAATGGCCGTATCGTCTGGGTCGGAGACGCCTTCAAACCGGTGATACTCTCGGATCACCACATCCTCTGCCCGAAACGTCTTCTGTGTCTCGACGGCTCGCAGCCGATCCCCCACGACCGACAGGCTCTCGGCAAAACCGCGCCGTGCGAGCTGAGCGATCGCACCAGCGAGGGTCTGGTCGTCCTCGGCGACCACTGGCGCCGCCACTCCTCGCCTTTACCTCCCCCGGACCGTCAGGACCGGGCGGGTCGCGGTCCTCACGACCCGTTCGGCCACGCTGCCCAGAAACATCTTGGCGATTCCCCCTCTGCCGTGAGTCCCCATCACGATGATGTCGATGCGCTTCGCTCGCGCGACACGCACGATCTCCTCCGGGGCGCTTGCTGAGTCGCGCAGGAGCGCGGAGGCACGGACGCCAGCCGCCACGGCTTTCCGCCGAAGACGATCCAGTCGCTTGCGCGCGCTCTCCTCGTACGCCTGCCGCAGGCGCTCGTAGACGCTGGCGGCGACGTACACGTCGGGCACGAGAGGCACCGGTGGGAGGACATGAAGCAGAAGGAGCGACGCGCGGTTCCTCGCCAGCTCCAGGGCCAGCTTGAAGGCCGGACCCGAAGCGGACGAAAAGTCCGTGGGGTGAAGAAGTCGGCGAATCTTCATGATCGACGGTCCCTGGCTCCGCGAGTGTCTGGAGCTCGGCCGACGCCCTGCGGGGAGTATGGGCTTGCTCCGCAGCAGTGTCTATAGGTGAGACAGAGTTCCCCAGCGGACTCACGAGCTGCCCTGACGTCCGGACTCTCATCAAACACGAACGCCGGCGGACCCATCACCGCCACCTCGCTTCGACGCTCCCGCTAGGGCTTCGTCAGTGCCGCCATCACCCCGCGGCGAACGAAGGTCACGGCGATCGCCGCGAGGACGAGGCTGAACACCTTGGTGATCGCCCGGCAACCGGCGTCTCCCAGCACGCGACCGATTAGCGAGGCCCAGCGCAGCGCCGCCCACACGATGACCAGGTTCAGCGCGAAGGCGATCAGGGTCATGGTGTACCCATGGGTCCGGGCGAGCGTGAGCAGGGTCGTCAGTGTCGCGGGGCCCACGATCATGGGGATGCCGAGTGGTACGACCCCGAGATGAGCACCGGGCTGGCGGAGTGGCAGTTCGGGATGGAGGAGATCGTAGATGGAGAGCACGAGCAGCAGCACGCCGCCGGCAACCTGAAAATCTCCGACGGTCACCCCGAGAAAATGCAGGACGGCGTCGCCGACCAGCAAAAAGCCGAGCCCAATGGCCGCGGCCGTCATCGTCGCTTCGAGCACCAGCCGCCGACGCGCGGTCTCGTCGAGCGGCATACCGATTCCAAGATAGACCAAGACAACGGCGACGACGTCCACGGCGACGAAGAGTGGGATAAACGTCAGGAGCAGCGGTCGTATCATTGCACCTTGGGTCTGTGTCCGCCTGATTGTGCTCGCCGAGCGTCGTCGCGTCAATCAGGCGATCAGCGCCGGCGGCACGCCGACGTGACCGTGCACACCCGGGAGGCCGAGGTAACCTGGTGGGGCCCGCCAGGGTTGGCGCCCTTGTCACGGCTGCGTCCGCGCCCGCTCGCCGCTACTTTTCTGCCGGGGCGCGAGGCGGCGGCGATCCGCCGAACTCGCGCGGGCTGTCTCGGTCGCGGCGGATCGGTACGTACAGCACCGACGGACGGCCCGCCCTTCCCTGCGGGTAGAGGTCCATGAGCTCGTAGATGATTGGCGGCATGTTCACCGACACTGGAATGCCGAGCTGGCGGGCCGCCTGCACCGTGATGGGAAAGTCGTGGGTCCAGCGTCCCTCGCTGAGCACGAGCGCGAGCGCCGCCGCCCGATCCTTGGGATGGTGCTTCAGGAGGACCTCGGCCACGAAGGCCGCGACCTGGAGCCGCGCCTTCGCGGCCATGTCCGCGAGCACGAGCATCTCGTCGCTGACCTGCGCGGGCTTCTTCAGCTCGACGAGTTTCAGGATCGAGGCCGCCGGCAACCCGCCGATCTGAGGGTCGACGGGCCCGAGCACTGCGTTCGGGTCCATCACGATCTCGTCCGCCGTCAGCGCGATCAGCGTCCCGCCGCTCATCGCGTAGTGCGGCACGAACACGGTCACCTTCCCCTTGTGCTCGACGAGCGCCTTCGCGATCTGCTCCGCGGCGAGGACGAGACCGCCCGGCGTGTGCAGGATGAGGTCGAGGGGCTGCTCGGGCTGGGTCAGGCGGATCGCGCGGAGAATCGCCTCCGAGTCATCGATCGTGATCGACTGGCTGACCGGCACGCCGAAGAGGCTCTGCGTGTCCTGCCGATGGATCATCGCGATGACCCGGGATTTCCGTTCTTGCTGGAACCGCTCGATCACTCTGGCCCGTGCCGCATCGGCGCGGAAGGGCGCCCACCACACTTGCTGGGCGATCAGCACGAGCAGGATCAGCCAGCCAAACGTCTTCAACAGGCGCCAGAGCTTCAGTCGCCAGGATCGAGGGGCCTCATTCATCGCGCTCTCTCCCGTTCACCGACGCCTCGGCTAGTTGCCGACCTTTGCGATCGCCTCGGCGAGGAGGCGCCGGTGATCCTCCTCCCGCTTGCTGACGCGCGGCCTCGGCCCGCGCGGCCTGCGCCTCCTCGAGCGACTTCTGGATGGCCGCCGCCCAGGCGGCACCGGATCCCTGGCGCGCCCATCCGACCAGGGCCAGGGCGACGGCGCACACGACCCCGCCCGTCCAGTCGCGTCCACGCTGACACACGAGGAGGCTCTCCGGGACTTCGGCCAGGTGATCTTGGGGCCGGATTGTAGCAGGCCAGCCTCCATCGCGAGGTCGGTCGCCCAAAGTCCCTAGACGGACACACCTCGCTGTGATAGCAAGCGAGTCATGCTGATCCGGCGCGACGCATGACCGCGGCGGCCCACCGGCACCTCGCGCGTGATCCCGTGATGCGCCGGCTCATCCGCCGGCACGGCCCGTACCGGCTCGAGCCTCACGGGCGCTCGCCGTACGAGACGCTGGTGCGCGCCATCGCCCATCAGCAGCTCAACGGCCGCGCCGCCGAGACGATCCTGGGTCGCTTCGTCGCGCTGTTCCCGGAGGGGCGCTTCCCCGCACCGGCGGCGGTGCTCACGGCCCGCGCGGCCACGCTCCGCCGCGCCGGCTTCTCGCGCGCCAAGGTGCGCGCCATCAAGGACATCGCCCGGCACGCGGTCAAGGGCGTGGTGCCGACGCGGCGCGCGTGCCGGCGGCTCGGTGACGAGGAGATGATCGAGCGGCTGACGCGGATCCACGGCGTGGGCCGCTGGACCGTGGAGATGCTGCTCATCTTCACGCTCGGGCGGCTCGACGTGTTACCGGTGGACGACTTCGGCGTGCGCGAGGGCTTCCGCCACGCCTACGGCCGCCGCACGCAGCCCACGCCGAAGGCGCTACGCGTGTTCGGCGAGCGCTGGAAGCCGTACCGCTCGGTGGCCGCGTGGTATCTCTGGCGGGCGGCGGGCGACGCGCGGCGGAAGACGAAGTAGCAGGCAAACACATCGCCACCCTGCCGCTTGCGGGCGAGGCCCGCAATGAGCGACCATTCCGCACCAGTCAGGAGGCGGCCATGGAGCTCTACGAGGTGATGCGGACGACGTTCGCCGCGCGCGAGTTCACCGACGAGCCGGTGCCCGACGCGGTGCTGTTCAAGATCCTGGACCACGCGCGCTACGCGCCCAACGGCGGCAACCGCCAGGGCTGGCGCGTCATCGTCGTCCGCGATCCCGCGACCCGCAAGGCGCTCTCCGACTGCGCCGCGCCCGCCGCCAAGCGCTACGCCGCGCAGGTCCAGGCCGGCGAGAGCCCCTGGAACACGATCGACCCCACCAGGGTCGACGCCGTGACCATCGAGCGCACGCCGCCGCCGGCCCGGCTCACCGAGCCGTTCGTCAAGGCGCCGGTCGTCCTCGTCGTCTGCGTCGACCTCAAGGTCGTGGCGTCGACGGACCAGTTGCTCGATCGCGTCGGCGTGATCAGCGGCGCCTCGATTTACCCGTTCGCCTGGAACATCCTCATGGCCGCGCGCCACGAAGGCTACGGCGGGACGATCACGACGCTGGCCGTGGCCCAGGAACCGAAAGTCCAGGAGCTGCTCGGCCTCCCGCGCCACGTCGCCGTGGCCGCCGTCATGCCGTTCGGGCGCCCGCTGCGGACGCTCACGAAGCTCAAGCGCAAGACGGTGGCGGAGTTCGCGACGCTGGAGCGCTGGGGCGGCCGGCCGCTGCCCAGCGCGTAGGCGAGCGGCGCGCCGCGCCTGATCAGCGCGCCTGGATGCGCGGATCGAGCACGTCTCGCAGCGCGTCGCCCAGCAAGTTCAGCGCGAGCACGATCCCGAAGATGGCGAGCCCCGGCAGCAGGACCACGTGCGGGCTCAGGATGACGAACTGCCGCCCCGTGGCCAGCATGCTGCCCCAGTCGGCGGTCGGCGGCTGGGTGCCGAGCCCAAGGAAGGACAGCCCGGCCGTCGCCAGAATCTTCGCGCCCACGTCGAGGCTGAACGCCACGATCACGGGCGACAGCAGGTGGGGCAGGATGTGGCGGCCGAGGATACGGGCATCGTCGCTGCCGAGCGCTCGGGCGGCCTCCACGAACTCGCGCTCCCGCAGCGAGAGGACCACGCCGCGCACCAGGCGCGCGTAGATCGGGAAGCCGACGATCGCGATGGCGATCATCGCGTTGCGGAGGCCGGGGCCGAGCCCGGCCACAATGGCGATGGCGAGCAGGATGTAGGGAAACGCCATCAGGATGTCGGTCAGCCGCATCACGACGTTCTCGATCCAGCCCGTGTAGAAGCCGCCGAAGATTCCGAGCGTCACGCCGATCAGCATCGCCGCCGCCGCCGTCACCACGCCGGCCAGCAGCGACACGCGCGCGCCCCACACCAGGCGCGCCAGCAGGTCGCGCCCGAACTCGTCGGTGCCGAGCGCATGGCCGGGCGTCAGGGGCTGACGCAGCCGCTCGACCGTGTCCACGGCGTCCGGGTCGAGCAGGGGCAGCCACGGCGCGACCAGCGCGAGGGTCGCCGCGGCGAGCAGGCCGAGCGCGGCGAGCACGGCGAGGCGGTTCCCGCGCGCCACCCGGGCCAGCGAGCGCGTCAGACGCCCCTCGGCCCCGAGCTCCGTGGCGTCGGCGCGGCCGCCATCCGCCACCCGGACGATCACGGGGTCGCGCCCCTCGCCGTCATTCGTACCGAATGCGCGGATCGAGCCAGGCGTAGAGCAGGTCAACGGCGAGGTTCACGAGGACGAAGCTCAGCGCGACCACCAGCACGCAGCCCTGCACGAGCGGGAAGTCGCGCGCCAGGATGCCCTGCACCATCAGCGTGCCCACACCGGGCCAGGCGAAGACCGTCTCCGTCAGCACGGCGCCGCCCAGGAGGTAGCCGGCCTGGACGCCGACCACGGTGACGATGGGGATCAGCGCGTTCTTGAGCCCGTGGCGCAGCACGACCGCGCGCTCGACGACGCCCTTGGCGCGCGCCGTGCGGATGTAGTCCTGGCCGAGCGTCTCCAGCATCGTCGCGCGCGTGAGCCGCGCGATGATCGTCACCGACGCGGCGGCCAGCGTGACGGCGGGCAGCACGAGATGCGCGAGCAGGTCGCGGAGATCGCCACCGCCGTAGGCCGCGTACATCCCCGAGGCCGGGAGCCACCCGAGCCAGAGCGCGAAGATCACCATCAGCACGATGCCGAGCCAGAAGGTGGGCATGCTCGCCCCGAACAGCGATGCGACCGCGCTGAGCCGGTCGAGCACCGAGTTGGGCCGGGTGGCCGACGCCACGCCGAGCGCGACGCCGGCCAGCGACGAGAGCAGCAGCGCAGTGCCGGTGAGGACGAGGGTGGCCTTGAAGCGCCCGAGCACCTCATCGAGCACCGGGCGCTTCATCCAGAGCGAGCGGCCGAGGTCGCCGCGCGCGACGTGGCCGAGCCAGCGACCGTACTGCACGTGCAGCGGCTGGTCCAGCCCGAGCTCGGCCCGCAGGCGCGCGCGGTCCTCCTGGGTCGCCTGCGAGCCGAGCATGATCTCGACGGGATCCCCCGGCGACAGGTGGAGCACCATGAAGATGACGACCGACACCCCCGCCAGGACCGGCACCAGCAGCAGGAGCCGGCGCGCGAGGTAGCGCCTCACTTCAGCGAGATCGTCTCGACGCGGAGATCGAAGCTCGGGTGGAGCTTGAACCCCTGGACGCGTTTGCTGTGCACGGCGGTCTGGATCTCGTGGTCGACGAAGATCCACGGCGGGTCATCGGCCAGGATGCGCTGGGCCTGGCGGTAGAGCTCGGCGCGTTTGGCCTGGTCGGTCGTCAGCCGCGCCTGGTGCAGCAGCTCGTCGAACGTGTCGCTCTTGTAGAGCGCGCGATTGGGGCCGCCCGGCGTCCACTGGCTCGAGTGGAGCAGCGGGTACATCACCATGTCGGGGTCCTCGTTGCCCGCCATCCAGGAGAGCGCGAACAGCTCCTGCTCCTTGCTGCGCAGCTTGGCGATGAACGCGCCCCACTCGAAGGTCTGCAGCGTCACGTTGACGCCGACCGCCTTGAGGTTCGACTGCATCACGGTCGCCATCGCGACCGGTGACTGCATCCCCGAGCCCGACTCCGGCACCCACATGCTGGTGGTGAACCCGCCGGGGTACCCGGCGTCGGCCAAGAGCTTCCTCGCGCGTTCGGGGTCGTAGGGATAGGGCTTGAGCCCGGCGTCCGCGCCCCACGTGCCGGGCAACACCGGGCCGGCCGACATCGAGCCCGTGCCCTTGAGCACGTCGCGGACGATCGCCTCCTTGTTGACCGCGTAGTTCAGCGCCTGCCGCACGCGCTTGTCGTCGAAGGGCTTCTTCTGGTTGTTGATCCCGAGGTACCAGACGTGCGCGCCCACCTGTTTGAGGAGCGTCACCTTCGGGTTGTTCTCGAGCTGCGCCACGAAGTCGGGCGGTGTGCCGACGATGAGGTCGAGCGCTCCGGTCAGGAGCTCGGTGAGTCGCGCCTGGTCCTCCACGATCGGGCGGTAGATGACGCGCTCCACCTTCACCGGGGACTTCCAGTACTGCGCGTTCCTCTCCAGCACGACGCGCTGCCCGCGATCCCACGCCACGTACCTGAACGGGCCCGTGCCCACCGGCTGCAGCGCGTAGTCGACGCCGAGCTTCTTCACGGCCGTCGGGCTGACGATGGAGGCGGCGCCCGCCGTGAGGATGGCCAGGAACGACGCCCGCGGCTCCTTGAGCACGAACTCGACGGTCGAAGGGTCGACGACCTCGACGGCCTTGACGTTGCCGAAGAAGTAGTTGGCGAACGGATACTTACCGAGCTTGTTGAACGGGTGCTCGGCATTGATCTGGCGCTCGATCGAGAACTTCACGGCCTCGGCGTTGAGCGGGGTGCCGTCGTGGAAGCTGATGCCTTTGCGGAGCTTGAACGTGTAGCGCAGGCCGTCCTTGGAGACCGTCCACGACTCCGCCAGCCCGGGGACGATCTGGGTGCTCTCGTCCGGGAAGGTGGCCAGCGTCTCGACGATACGGCGCCCGACCCGGTTGGAGTTGAGGTCGGTCACCTGGGCCGGGTCGAGATTCACCGGCTCGGCGACGAGGCCCACGACCAGCGTCCCCGCCGGCTGGGGCGCCGCCGGGACCGCCATGCCGGGCCCGATCATCAGCGCTACCAGTGCGAGCCACGCCGTTGTCACGCTCATGGGAAGCCTCCGTCGCCGAGCGAGGTGCGATCGCGCCGCCAACCTATACGATCACGCGCAGGCGTGCAAGGCGCCGCCCCCGGCTCGGTGTGCGCTGTCGCCTACCGGAGCCCAAACCCCCGAGCCATGAAGCTCGCGACGAACACGAGCACGACCACGAGGCCCATCTCCGCATGGTTGATGATGTAGAGGCGGGACGCTGCGCTCGTATCCGGGGCGGCGCCTCGGCGAAGCTCCCGCCGCCATCGGATGAACGTGGCCATCGGCCAGGCTTCGAGCAGGGCCACGGTCGCGAAGAGGGTGATCTTCAGCCAGAACAGCGGGGAGGCGAGGTAGAAGGCGCTCCCCTTCTCGAGGCCTCCGAACGCGCGCGCGAGGCCCGTCGCGAGCCAGAGCAGCGCGGCAATCCCCCAGACCGTGTCGGCCGTGAAGAGGCGGTGGAGCCCCGGACCGTCGAGCGAACCCTTGAGGGCGCGCCCGCGGAAGAAGATGCTCGGCAGCCCGAGTGCGAGCGCGAGCACGTGGAGAGCCGAGACAATCGCCGAGATCATGGCCGCACGTCACTTCTCACTCGAGCTCGCGCCGTGGTTGCCTGAGCTCGTCGCGAATGGCCCGCAGCGAGCGTTGAAGAGCGAGTCGATCGTGACCGTTGTGTCGACGCCGCCTTCAGACTCCAAGTTTGAGCCCGGCCTCCAGAAGCCGTGGGAACACAACGTCGCGGAATGCGGCGATCTCCTGCTCCGGCGGCCCGAAGGTCAGCGTCGGCATCAGATAGAGGTTCCTCACGCCGAGCTTCGCCATCTCCGCGATCCGCCCCGCGCAATCCCCCGGCGCCCCGATCAATCCGAGCGCGTCGCACAGCTGCGCGACGACCTCGTCGGAGACGAACGACGTGGCGTCGATCGCCGCCTCCCAGTCCCGCGCGTGCGACAGATCCGGATAGATCGTGTGGACCGCCTCCGGAATCTCGAGCTTCGGCAGCCGGATGCCCGCGGGCTCCAGCCAGTACCCGCCCCACCGCAGCACGCCCCAGTGAACCGCCGTCGGCCGCGCGAGTCGGCGCGCCCCGGCCGTGGTCGCCGCCGTCGCCGTCCGCGCCGCCCAGATGACCTCGAGGTCCTCGACCCGTCGCCCCGCCCGCTTGGCGCCGCGCTCCAGGTGCTCGAGCGCGCGCTGCACGATCCCACGGTTGAAGCCGACGAGCAGCAGCACGCCGTCGGCGATCTCGCCGGCGAGCTCGATCGCCTTTGGGCCAGACGCCGCCATGATCAGCGGGATCGGTCGCCTCGCCGCGAAGGTGAGCCGCCCCGGCGTCCCGCCAAAATCCACCGATTCCCCTCCCAGCAGCGCGCGCACGGTGCGCAGGCACTCGCGCATCTCCGCCAGCGTCGCCGCGCGCCGGCCGATGGTGCTGGCCGAGGTGTAGCCCGTGCCCATCACGAACTTCACCCGCCCCGGCGCCAGTTCCTCGACGCTCTGGATGGCGCCGGCCAGGACGGAGGCGTGGCGTGTCAGCGGGTTCGTGACGGCGGGAAAGAGCGTGAGGCGTGACGTGGAGGTGGCCGCCTGCGCGAGGACGACGAACGTGTCGCGGGACAGGAGCTGGCTGTCGAGAATGCCGGCGCCGTCGAATCCCGCCGCCTCGATGTCCTGGACGAGCCGCACGAGCCGTGGCATCGGCTGGGTTCCGGGCACGCGCATGTAGACACGGACAGGCTCGATGGTCGTGCTCCTTCGTTGCCGGGATGACGACCCCCCGCAGTCTGCATCGGTGTCCCGCCCACCGCAAGGGGCCTCCCCCGTGTATTCTTCCGGATGAATGAGAGCCGTGATCTGCCGCGCGTGGGGACCCGTGGACGACCTCAAGCTCGAGGACGTCGCGCCGCCAACGCCTGGCCCTGGCCAGCTGGTGATCGACATCAAGGCGACGGGCGTGAACTACGCGGACTCCATCATGGTGGCTGGCCGCTACCAGACGCGCCCGCCGTTCCCCTTCAGTCCCGGCCTCGAGACCGCCGGCGTGGTAACGCGCCGTGGCGAGGGCGTGACTCGCTTCAAGACCGGCGACCGCGTGATGGCGATTCTCGCCTACGGCGGGTTCGCGGAGCAGGCGCTGGCGGACGAGGCCGAGACGTTCCCCATCCCCGACGCGATGCCGTTCGACGAGGCGGGCGCGTTCCCGATCGCCTATATCTCCAGCCACGTGGCGATCCGCTGGCAGGGCCGGCTGGAGGCTGGCGAGACGCTGCTGGTGCTGGGCGCCGCGGGCGGCGTCGGCCTGACGGCGGTGGAGATCGGCAAGGCGATGGGCGCGCGCGTCATCGCCGGCGCCAGCACCGCGGAGAAGCTGGCGGTGGCGCGCGAGCACGGCGCGGACGCGATCATCAACTACGCCACGGAGAAGCTGACCGAGCGCGTCATGGAGCTCACGGACGGTCAGGGCGCCGACGTGTGCTTCGACCCGGTCGGCGGCGATCTGTTCGACGCCGCGCTGTCCTCGCTCGGCTGGGGCGGACGCATACTATTGATGGGCTTCGTCGGGGGGATCCCGAATATTCCCGCCAACCGGCTGCTCGTGAAGCACCGGGCGGCGCTCGGCTCGTCGTTACGCTACTTCCGTTGGCACGCGCCGGACAAGCTCCGTCGGTCTGTCGAGGAGCTGCTCGAGTGGTACGCGAAGGGCACGCTGAAGCCGCTCGTCACACATCGGCTGCCGCTCGAGCGCGGCGCCGAGGCCATTCGCCTGCTCAGCGACCGCAAGGCGCACGGCAAGGTCGTCATCATGCCGGAGCTTCGCGCCTGATGGAGCTTCGCGCGGAGCCACACGGGCCGCACGTCGTCGTCGTCGCCATCGACAACCAGCCGCGCCGCAATGCCATGCCGCGCGCCATGATGGCGGAGCTCGCCACGCTCTGGGACAGGCTCGAGCGCGACGGCACCTGTCGCTGCATCGTCCTCACCGGGGCGGGCGCGCGCGCGTTCAGCTCGGGCGCCGACGTGAGCGGCGATCTCTCCGCCGACCCAGAGACGGCGCGCATCGTCAATCACGCGCTGCTCAAGAATCGCGCGTACGCGAAGCCCATCGTTGCGGCGGTGAACGGGGATTGCGTCGCTGGAGGCCTCGAACTCCTGCTCTCGACCGACGTCCGGGCGGCGGCGCCGCACGCGCGTTTCGGCCTGCCCGAGGTCCGCTGGTCGATCTATCCGTTCGGCGGCGCGACCGTGAAGCTGGTCCAGCAGATCGGCTACGTCCACGCCATGGAGCTGCTGCTCACGGCCCGGCTGATCGACGCCGCGGAGGCGGCGCGGATCGGGCTCGTCAACCGCGTGGTGCCGGCGGACGCGCTCATGCCGTGGGCGCTCGGGACGGCGGAGACCATCGCCGCCAACAGCCCGACCGCCGTGCAGGCGGTCAAGCAGCAGATCAGCAGCACCATCGCCGACCACGCGGCGTCGCGCGAAGCGCTGGAGCAGGAGCTCGGCGACCGCGTGCGGAAGAGCGATCACTTCAAGGAAGGCGTGCGGGCGTTTCTCGAGAAGCGCAACCCGAACTACACGTGAGGAGAAGACCGATGAAGCCACTCGCGATCCTGCTGGCCGTGCTCGTCGCGGCCCCGATGCTGCTCGCCCCTCCCGTCGCGACCGCGGCCGACGACTTCACGATCGCGCTGGTGGCGCCGCTCTCCGGCCGGTGGGCGCGCCAGGGCCAGCTCAAGAAGATGGGCGCGGAGATGGCCATCGCGGAGATCAACGCCCAGGGCGGGATCAAGGCGCTCGGCGGCGCCAAGATCGTCCTGCGCGAAGCGGACGCGGGCGACAGCGTGGAGAAGGCGGTGAGCGCGGCCCAGCGCGTGCTGGCGCGCGAGAAGATCAGCGCGGGGATCGGCGCGTGGCTCAGCTCCTTCACCCTCGGCGTCACCGAGGTGGCCGAGCGGCTCGAGGTGCCGTGGTTCACGCTCTCCTACGCCGACTCGATCACGGAGCGCGGCTTCAAGTACACATTCCAGACGAGTCCGGTCTCCTCGCTGCAGGCCGAGCAGGCGCTGGATCTGGTCGTTGATCTGGCGAAGCGCAACAAGCAGACGCTCAGGAAGGCGGCGATCGTCGGCGACAACACCGCCGCCACCGTCTTTTTCTTCAAGCCGCTGCGCGAGAAGCTCCTCAAGGCCAAAGGGATCGAGATCGTCGTGGACGAGATCTGGACGCCGCCGCTCGCCGATGCGACGGCCATCGTCCAGAAGGTGCGCTCGACCCAGCCGGACATCGTCTTCTACGGCGCCACCAACTTCCCGGACTCGATCCAGGTGCTCCAGAAGGTCAAGGAGTTCGGCCTGAACGTGCCGATCCAGGGGGTGGGCGCCTGGCTGGTGACGCCGGAGTACGTCAAGACGGTGGGCAAAGAGCTGCTCGACAACATCATGACCGTGACCGCCGCCCACCCGCTCAAGGGCCAGGAGGAGCTGGTCAAGCGCTTCACGGAGCGCACCGGCGAGCCGTTCATGACGCAGGACCCGCTCATGACCTACGCCCACGTCTGGATCATCAAGGAGGCGGCGGAGATGGCGAAGTCCGCCGACCCGAAGGCGATCCGCGACGCCGTGGCGAAGCTCGACCTCAAATCGGGGCCGGCGGCGAGCACGCTGGCGCCGGGGCGGATCAAGTACGACGAGCGCGGCCGCCGCGTGGGCGCCGCGCCCATCATCGTGCAGTGGCAGAACGGCGAGCCGTTCACCGTCGTGCCGGTGGAGTACGCCACCAAGAAACCCATCTGGCACGGCGCCAAGTAGCGGCGTCATGTCGGTCAGCGACCTCGCGCAGTACGTGGTGACGGGCCTGCTCGTGGGCGGCGTCTACGCGCTCATGAGCATCGGCCTGGCCCTGATCTTCGGGGTCATGCGCGTCGTCAACTTCGCGCAGGGCGACTTCATGATGCTGGGGATGTACCTCACGTACTTCCTGGCGGTCGTCTCGGGCGTCGATCCCCTGCTCGGCGCGCTCCTGACGATCCCGCCGTTCTTTCTCGTCGGGGTCGGGGTCCACCGTGCGCTGCTCGTCCGCGTCACCGGCGGCGGCGACCCGCAGCGCCTGATGGACGCGCAGCTCATCCTCACGCTCGGGCTCTCGCTGATCATCACCAACGGCACCACCATGCTGCTCACGCCCATGCCGCGCGGGATCAAGACGGCTTACGCGACGCAGGCCTTCGCCATCGGCCCCGTGTTATTGAACCAGGCGCGCTCCTACGCCTTCCTGATGGCGCTGGTGCTCGCCGGCGTCGTCTACGTGTTCCTCACGCGGACCGATCTCGGCAAGGCGCTGCGCGCGGCGGCGGATGACCCGGAGGCCGCGGGCTACCAGGGGATCGACGTCCGCGCCATGCACGGCCTCGCCTTCGGCGTCGGCATCGCGCTCGTCGCGGCCGCGGGCGGGCTCCTGGCTACCTACCACCCGATCGAGCCGACGGTCGCCGTCAACTTCATCGTCCTCATGTTCGTCGCCGTCGTGCTCGGGGGCCTCGGCTCGATTCCGGGCGCCTTCGCCGGCGGGCTCCTGATCGGGCTCGTGCAGTCGCTCACGCTGCTGGTGCTGCCGTTTCAGCTGCAGAACGTCGGCGTCTTCATCACCTTCCTGCTCGTGCTCTATCTCCGGCCCCAGGGTCTCTTCGGCCAGCGGCTGCGCGCCGTCTGATGCGACGGCTCCTGCCGATCGCGCTGGTCGTCCTCGTCGGCGTCGCGCTGACGTTCACGCTCGCCGAGCGCTACCACCATCGCGTGCTGACGCTCGTGCTCGTGTGGGCCACGATGGGGCTCGCCTGGAACATCATCAGCGGCTACGCGGGCCAGACGTCCTTCGGGCACCAGGCGTTCTTCGGCATCGGCGCCTACGTCACGGTCTTGCTCGTCGTCACCACGGGCCTCACCCCGTGGATCGGGATGGCCGCCGGGATGGTGGCCGCCGTCGTCGCCGCCGTGCTCATCGGCCTGCCCACGTTCCGGCTCGCCGGCATCTACTTCGCGCTGGCCACCCTCGCCTACCCGCTGATCTTCCGGATCGGCATGGAGTTCCTGGGCTACCAGGAGGTTCCGATCCCGATGATGCGCGACCGCCCCGCGGCGTACATGCAGTTCCGCGATCCGCGCGCCTACGACCTCCTCGCCCTGGCCGCGCTGGGGGGCACGCTCCTGCTCTCGCACTGGATCGAGGGCTCGCGGCTCGGCTACGCGCTGCGCGCGCTGAGGGCGAACGAGGAGGCGGCGGAGGCGGCGGGCGTCGACACGTTCCGGGCCAAGATGGTCGCCTACACGCTGAGCGCCGCGCCGGCCGCCGTCATCGGCGCCATTTACGCCCACGCCATCCTCTTCGTCGTCACGCCCGACGCCGTCTTCGGCGTGCTCGTGATCGTGCAGACGCTGGTGGTCTGCCTCGTGGGCGGCGTGGGCAGCAAGTGGGGCCCGCTCATCGGCTCGGCCATCATGGTGCCGATGAGCGAGACGCTGGACGCCACCGTCGGCGACCGGCTACCCGGGATCCAGGGCGTCGTGTACGGCGCGGCGCTCGTGCTCGTGATGCTCTTCGCGCCCGAGGGGATCTACTGGCGGCTCCACGCCTTGCGTCCGGCGCGGCGCGCGGTCGAGGCGCCGCGCGTGAGTGCGGCGGCGCCGCGCACCGACACGACCGTGGCGGGCCGCACGCCGGTGGAGCGCGGCGCCGCGCTCCTGGAGGTGCGGGGCGTCTCGCGGGCGTTCCTCGGCCTCTGCGCGCTCGACGACGTGAGCTTCAGCGTGAGCACCGGCGAGATCGTCGGCGTGATCGGACCGAACGGCGCCGGCAAGACCACGCTCTTCAACGTGCTGAACGGCTTCCTGCTGCCCGACGCGGG
>QHSA01000027.1 GCA_003220315.1 Candidatus Rokuibacteriota bacterium | reverse complement strand
CCAGGATCTCCTGGATCTTGAGCGGTTTCACCAGGACGAGGTCCACGCCGTGCGCGCGACGCTCCTCCGCCGAGAGCTCCACGCCGAAGCCCGTCACGACGATGACGGGCACGGCCGGCGCCATCTCCTTGATCGCCCGCGCGACCTGCCACCCGGACACGCGCGGCATCGCGAGGTCGGTGAAGACCACATCGAACGGCTCGGCGCCGAAGCGCGCGATCCCCTCGCTGCCGTCCGTCACGACGACGGCGCGATGCCCGCCCGTCTCGAGCACGTCGCCCAGCATCGCGCCGACCGTCGGCTCGTCGTCCACCACGAGGCAGCGGAGCGAGACCTCGCCGGACGGCGGCGGCGCGGGGGGCTCCGTCGGCGGCTCGGCCAGCTCCCAGGTCGGCACGAAGGTCAGGCGGAAGGTGGTGCCGCGCCCCTCCTCGCTGTTGACCGTGATCCGCGCGCCGTGCCGCTCGAGGATGGCATAGGTCATGGACAGCCCGAGCCCCGTCCCCTGCGGCCCCTTGGTCGTGAAGAACGGGTCGAAGATCCGGTCGCGGATCGCCGAGGGGATGCCGACGCCGGTATCGCTCACCGTGACCACGACCTCGCCGTCCACGACGGCGGTCGTGAGCGTCAGCACGCCGCCGCCGGGCATCGCGTCCACCGCGTTGAGGATCAGGTTCGTCAGCGCCTCGCGGAGCTCGACGGGGTCGCCGGCCACCTTCGGGAGCGCCGCGAGATCGTTGCGCACCTCGAGCATGACGCCGCGGCTCACGGCCTCCTCGCGCCAGCGCGCCTGCGTGATCTCGAGCGCCTCGCGCACCACCTCGTTCAGGTCGACGGCGACGAACGGCTGGTCGCGCCGGATCCGCGTGAACTCCTGGAGGCGCCGGACCGTTTGCGCGCCGTCGAGGGCCGCGCGCTCGATCACCTGGAGCCACTGGCGGAGCTGCGGCTGACTGACCTGCTGCAGGGTGAGCTGGGCACGCCCGAGGATCGAGGCGAGCAGATTATTGAAGTCGTGCGCGACGCCCGACGCCATCTCGCCGAGGGCGCGGAGCTTCTCGGTGCGCACGAGCTGGTCCTGCGCGGCGGCCAGCTCGCGGTAGGCGCGGGTGCGCTCCTCGAAGAGCCGCGCGCTCCGGAGCGCGAGCGCCGCGAGGTGCGCGAGGTTGGTCAGGAGTCGCTCGTCGCGCTCGGTGAACGGGCGCGCCCCGCCGCGGAGCGCCAGCACGCCCAGGACGCGGTCGCCCGCGACCATCGGCACGCCGAGCCAGTGGCCGAGCGCGGCGGAGGTCCGGATGGGCTCGACGCCGAGCCGCGTGCACTCGGCTTCGTAGTTGTCGGTCCGGATCGCGCGCCCCGTTTTCCGCACGACCGACATGAGACCCGACGCGCGGTCCGGGTAGCGGAGTGGGGGCCGCGCGTCGGGCACGCCGTCCACGATCCGGAGCACGATCTCGAGCTCGTGGCGCTCCTCATCGTGGAGCGCGATGACCATGTTGCGAACGTCGAGCACGCGCGCCACCCGGGCGTGGATCGCGTCGATCAGCGCCGCCGGCTCGAGCTGGCCGGTGACCGCCCGCGACAGCTCGTGGAGGACGGCGAGCTCCTCCACCTGCCGGCGGTTCTCCTCGAAGAGCCGCGCGTTGTCGATCGCCACGCCCGCCTGGTTGGCGATCACCTCCATCAGCGCCAGCTCGCTTGCGGAGAACTGGCGCACCCGCTCGTACCAGATCAGGCCGAACCCGCCGATCATTCGCTCCTTGGCGATGATGGGCACGAAGAGGTGGCTCCGGTGTGGCACCACGTCCCGCATGACCGCCGAGGCGCGAGGGTCGGCCGCCACGTCGGACGAGGCGACGGGCTGCTTCGTGCGCGCCGCCTCCGCGAAGAATGGGTCCCGGACGAGCGAGAGCCGGATCCGACGGAGCTCCTCCAGGCGGTCGGGCGGCAGCCGGTAGCCGGCGACGGGCTCGAGCCACTCGCCGTCGCCGTCGCGCAGCCAGACGCCCGCCGAGTCCGCGTCGACGGCCTGCGTGATGCGACGGAGGAAGTGGCGCAGCAGGGCCTGGAGGTCGAGCGTCGAGGAGAACGTCCGGCTCACGGAGAGCAGCGTCTCCGTCTCCCGCAGCTTGACCTCGGTCTGGCGCGCCAGCTCCGCGTTTTCCATCACGAGGCCCACCTGCGCGGCGACGCCCTCGACGAGCCGGGTCTCGGACGGCAGGAACCGCCGTCCCGGGCGCCACCAGACGACGAACAGCGCGCCGATCGGCTCGCCGTGCGCCGTCGCGGACGCGAGGAGGACGGAGTGCGGCGGGAGCCCCTCCACCCACTCGGGGTCGAAGCGCGGATCGTGTCGCGGATCGGGGCTCCACACGGCGCGGCCCGCCCGCCACGCCGGAAGAAGCTCGGGAACCCGCGCGAGCACGATCGGCCGCGTCGTGAACCGCGCGACGAGGTGCCGCGGCACGTGGTAGCCGCCCAGCGGCACCAGCGTCTCCTTCCGCTCGTCGAGGAAGTACGCGCCGACCATGTCGGCGCCGAACGCCCGCCCGACCTCGTGCGCCACCTGCCGCATCCGCTCGGCGACGGGCTCCGGTCGCGAGAGGATCTGGGCGACGCTCATGAGCGTCGTCGTCTCGCGGAGGCGCTCCTGGGCCTCCGTGTACAGGCGCGCGTTCGCCAGCGCCAGGGCGAGCTGGCCCGCGATCGTCATCGCGAGGTCCACCTGCCAGGGCTCGAAGGGCGTCGGCCGCTCGCAGTAGTCCAGCGTCATGATGCCGGTGACCTGGTCCCGCCGGATCAACGGCACGACGAGGTAGGATCCGAGCGCGAACGTCTCGACCCACTCGCGCGGCACGAGGTCGCTCTCCCGCGCGTCGTTCACGACGACCGGGCGGCGGGTGTCGAGAGCGCGCGCCGTCGCCGGAATCTCGTGGAGCAGCCGCGAGGCCATCCCCTGGAAGGCCGCCCACTGGGCGGGAGTCTTCCGTCCGTCGGCGTACTGCGCCATGAGCGGCGTGACCTCGCCGCCCTCCCACTGGGCGACCGAGCAGCGGTCGACGCGGCACACCCGGGCGATCTTGATCGCGACGCGCCTGAGCAGCTGCTTGGCGTCGAGCGTGGAGTTCAGGATCTCGACGACCTCGAGCAGGGCGCCGGTCTCCTCCAGGCGCCGCGTGGTCTCCGCGTGGAGCCGTGCGTGGTCGAGGGCGATCGCGGCCTGGTCGGCGAACGCCTCGGCGATCTCCGCGTCGCGCGGGGTGAAGGCGCGTCGCGCGCGGAACGCCAGCGCGCCGATCGTCCGGGTACCCACCCGGAGCGGCACGCCGAGGAACATCGTGTAGCCGAGCCGCCGGTCCGCCTCGACGTTCTCGGGGGCGACGTCGGGGACGCTCTGGATCTCGCACACCAGCGTCCGCCCGGTCGCCACCACCCGGCCGCTCAGGCTCTCGCCCACCCGGATCCGCGGACGGGTCATCGTCTGCGCCGCCGTACCGGCCAGGCCGGCGAGGACGAGGTCCTCGCCCTGCAGCAGGCGGAAGCCGGCGTTGTCCACGTCGAGGAAACGCGCCGCCTCCTCGGCGATCGAGGAGAGCAGCGCTTCCGTCGGCACCTTGCTCCCGATCTTCTTGTTGATCTCGAGCAGCGCTCCGAGGTGCGCGCGCCGGTCGCTCTCCTCCGAGAACCGGCGGGCGTTGTTGAGCGCGTTCGCCGCGTGGAGGGCGAGCGAGCCGAGCACGCTCAGCTCCTCGCGAGTGTACTCGTGGCGATCGCGCGCGCCGATCGACAGCGCGCCGAGCACCCGGTCCCCGACCAGGAGGGGCACGACCGCGGCCGATGCCGTGCCCTCCGCGCCGAGCTCCGTCACGTCGCGGGTCCGCGGGTCGCTGAGGACGTCGGCCACGGCCAGGGGCTCGCGCGTCGCGACGACCGTCCCGACGAGCCCCTCGCCGACACGGAACGGGCGCCGCCCCTCGCCCGCCGCCCGCGCGCCGACCGACGCGCGCAGCGTGACGTTCGCGCCGTCGTCCTCGACGAGCCAGAGCCGCGCGACGCTCGAGTCGAACAGTTCGGCCGCCGCGTCTACCACGCGCTGGATCACCTCGTCGGCCGACAGCGTCGCGGTGAGCGTCTGTGCGAGCCGCATGAGCGTTTCCAGACGTCGGCTCCGCTCGCGAGTTTCCTCGAAGAGGGTGGCGCGGGCGACGGCCTGGCCGACCTGGTGCGCGGCCGCCTGGAGGAGCGTCAGCTCATCGCCGTCGAACGTGCGTCGCTCCCTCCCGATCAGCGCCATGACGCCCCAGACCGCGCCGTTCACGGTGATCGGCAGCGAGAGCTGCGTGCTGTAGCCGCCGGCGGCGATCCGCTCCCGCACCGCAGGCGCGAGCACGCGCGACCGCGTCAGGTCGGTCACGACGAGGTGGCCCAGGCGCAATGCCTCGCCGACGTGGCTCGCGTCGAGCGGGCGCACGGAGAGCTCGGCGACGTCCTCGGGCGAGAGGCCCCGGTGGGCGACGAGCACGAGCGTCTGCGCCGCGGGGTCGAACCGATAGAGACCACCGAACGCCATTCGCGCGACGCCGCAGACGATCTCAAGCATGCGCTCGGCGGTCGCCACGAGATCGTCGCTGCCGCCCGTCGCGACCGCGATAGCATGGACCGCCTCGAGCTCCGGGCGACGCCCCTCCGGAAATCTACCGGTGGCGCCGGACTCGGGCGTGTCGGTGCCACCCCGCTCCTTTATCAGGCCACCCACGACGGCAGCCGGCCTCGCGGACCCCGCTCCAACAGCCGGCCTCGCGGACCCCGCTACAACCGACCCCGCTCCAACGGACCCCGTTCCAACCGACCGCGAGACGGTAGCCCTCGCGACGAGGGCCACGCCCGTCGCGGCGACGAGTGAGAGCGCCCAGACGAACCAGAACCGCCGCTCGGCGGCGCGCCGGGGGCCCTCGGGGACCAGCGCCCAGAGACCCTCGCCCGCCGCCTCGTCGAGCGGCCGGGCGAGCCACGTCTCGCCGTTGACTGTGACGCGTCGGCTGCGCGCCGCGTCTCGCCAGCCCTGCAGCGGAACGCCGGGCAGCGTCCCGCCCACGGCTAGGTCGCCCGCCAGCGCCACCACGGCGGGCCGTGACGGCAGCCCCTCCAAGACCCGCGCGAGGGACTCGACCCGTCGGCCGACCACGACCATTCCGGCGGGGAGAGGCGCCAGGCCCACGAGGTAGGCATGGCTGTTCACGACCGCGACGCGCGTGACGGCCTCGGCGGGCCGCGAGAGCGCGAGGACCTCGACCCGCGGAGTCGCCGGGACCTGGACGAGCGGCGCGCCGGTCGCGTCCAGGACGAGGAGGAGGTCGGCGGTCCGTTCCAGCGTGAGCGCGAGCATCCGCGGCGAGGCGCCGCGAGCCAGCGTGGCCCAGTCGCGCTTGAGCACGCCCTCGACGATCGTTGGATCCTTGGCGAGCAGCGCGGACTCGCGGCGCAGCTCTCGCTGTGCGGCGTCGACGAGCGCCCGGACGGCGGCGACCGTGTCGGCGACCGCGACCTCGTGCCGCTCCGCCCCGCGCCGCGCGAGCCAGAGCCCGCCCGCCATCCAGACGACGAGGAGCGTCACGAGCACCGGGGCGACGCGCGCGAGGCCCGGGGGCCGCACGGCCACGTTCACAGGCTCGCCTCGCCTTCGGCTGCGGCTCGCACGACCACGTTCATAGACTCGCCTCGCCTTCGGCTGCGGCTCGCACGACCACGTTCATAGACTCGCCTCGCCTTCGGCTGCGGCTCGCACGGCCACGTTCAGCGACGCTCGCCCACGCGGTGGAGCTTCAAGAGGTTCGTCGTCCCCGAAACCCACATGGGCGAGCCGGAGATGATGACGAGGACGTCGCCGGGCCCGACCGCCCCGTCGACCAGGAGCGTCGCCTCGACCTCCTCGATCATCTCGTCGGTCGTCTGGACCTTACGGATGAGCCGCGAGGACACGCCCCACGACAGGGCGAGCCGTCGCCGGACCTCGACGAACGGCGTCAGCGCG
>QHSA01000094.1 GCA_003220315.1 Candidatus Rokuibacteriota bacterium | reverse complement strand
GCGCGAGCGCGCACTCCGCGCAGCGCACGACGGCGCCGCACTCGTCGCACGCGAGGGCGGACGTGAGCCGGCTCACGGCGAGGAAGACCCGCCGGCCGGCGGCGAGGGCCTCGCGGACGGCGCGCGCCAGCGCCGGCGTCAGCGGCTCGCGGCGGAGGACCGCCCGTGTGTCGGCCAGGCTGACGCTGGGCCACGGGCCGGGCGGCGCCGGGGCAGCGTCGGCGCGCCCGCTGCCCGCCCGCCACCACATCTCCGCGCTCGGCGTCGCGGACGTCAGCAGGAGGGTCAGGCCCTCGCGCGTCGCGCGCTCGAGCACGACCTCGCGCGAATGGATGCGCGGCGGGCCCGGGGGCTTGTGCGCGACCTCGTGCTCGTCGAGCAGGACGAGCGTGCCCGGCGGCGCCACCGGCGCCAGCAGCGCCGAGCGCGTGCCGGTCGCGAGCCGCGCCGAGCCGTCGGCCAGCTGCCGCCACGCCTGAGCACGAGCCGCCTCGTCCACGCCGGAGTCGAGCCGGACCACCCGGTCGAGCTTCGCGAGCCGCTGCGCCCAGCGCGCCGCCGCGTCGACGTCGGCGGCGATCACGAGCGCGCCGCCCTTCGCCACCTCAATGTGGTCGAGGACGCGTTGCTCCCGACCTGCCCCGATCAGCAGCGCCGGCCGCTGAGCCGGTCTGGAGGGCGGCGGGCTGGCCGGTGGCGCCGTGCGAGTGTCGTTCCGAGCAAAGGCGTCACCGGCCAGCCCCCCGCCCTGGCTGTCGGTCAACGGCGGGGGAAGGAGAGCGGCCGAGGTCGAGCCGACGGACGAGAGGCTCTCCGCCGCGATCCAGCGGACGAAGTCGAGCCGGGTTGGCGAGAGGATCGGTGCGGGATCGGCGACGCGATGGAGGAGCTTCAGGCGCGCGTCGTCGCCCTCGCGCAGCGCCACCACCATGCCGACGCGCACGGCCCCGCGTAACGGCGCCAGCACGCGCTGGCCCGGCGCGAGCGGCCAGCCTTCGGGCACACGGTAGGAGAACGGATGCGTGACCGGAGCATCGAAGGCGACGTCCGCGATCATCTCAC
Source organism: Candidatus Rokuibacteriota bacterium (assembly GCA_003220315.1). Lineage (GTDB taxonomy): Bacteria > Methylomirabilota > Methylomirabilia > Rokubacteriales > CSP1-6 > 20CM-2-70-11. The sequence continues at coordinate 18,593 of QHSA01000094.1, read as the reverse complement.
TTGGTTCGGCGGCGGTCGTACTCCCGTTTGGCGAGCTTGAGGTCTTCCCAGGCCATGCGCCGGTACTCGGGGCCGGGGTTGCGGAGCAGGAACGCCGGATGGAACGTGGGGATCAGCACGGCCGAGCCATACGGATGGACCTTGCCGCGGAGCTTGCCGATCGCCTCGCGCGTGCCGAGCAGCGCCTGCGTGGCGACCGAGCCGAGGGAGAGGATGACCTTCGGCTGGATCACGCCGAGCTGCGCCGCGAGGAACGGCGCGCACGCGGCAAGCTCGTCCGCTTCGGGGTTTCTGTTGCCTGGGGGCCGGCACTTGACGGTATTCAAAATGTAGGCCTCGTCACGCGTGATATCGACGGACGCCAGCATCTTCGTGAGGAGCTGGCCGGCACGCCCGACGAACGGTAACCCTTGCGCGTCCTCGTCCGCGCCCGGCCCCTCGCCGATGCAGACGAAGTCGGCCCGCGGGTTACCCGACCCGAAGACGATCGTCGTCCGCCCCTCGCAGAGCTTGCAGCGCCGACAGCCCGCGAGGGCCCGTTCCTGCGCGCCGAGCGCCTCCTCCGGGGAGAGCAGGTAGTCGCCCGAGAGCGCGAGCGCCGCGAAGCCGAGGTCGCGGTGGTGGCGGAGCGTGGCGCCGAGCGCGCCGAGCGCCTCGGCGAGCGCCTCCCGGGGATCCGCCGTGGTCATCCGGCTACGCGTGCGCCTTCCGTCCCGTCACGAAGACCGCGACGGCGAAAACGCCGGTCGCGACGCCGTTGAGCCACCAGTACCAGAGGGCGCCGTTGATGTAGTTCTCCGGGAGCGGGAGCTGCTGGGTGATCGTCGTCGTCCACTTGGGGACGAGGAGGTAGGGGAGCCCGTACACGAACAGGACGATCGCCTGGACCGTCGTCACCGCCTTGAGCGCGCTCATCGGTCCCTCCTGACTCAGCCGGGCAGGCACAGCTAGTGATGTCGGGACGTCAGCGCACCGCCTTCTTCGGAGTCGCCGCGGCGCGCAGGGCGAGGATGTGGCTCAGGATCGCGTCGGCCACGTCCGTCTTCGGCATCCGGGGCAGCGCGCGCGTGCCGCCCCAGCGGTCGAGGAGCAGCACCTCGTTCTCGTCGGCGTCGAAGCCGATCCCCTGCTGGCTCACGTCGTTCGCGACCAGGAGGTCGATCCCCTTGCTCTCGAGCTTGGCGCGCGCATTCTCGGCGACGTCGTGAGTCTCGGCGGCGAAGCCCACGATGAAAGCGCCGGTGCCGCGGCCGGCGACCTCGGCGAGGATGTCCGGGTTCGGCGTGAGCTCGAGGGTCAGGTCGCGCTTGCCCTTGATCTTCGCGGCGGCCGGGTGCTTGGCGCGATAGTCCGCGACGGCGGCCGCCTTGATCACGACCGTCGCCGCGGCGAGATGCTGGAGCACCGCCTCGCGCATGTCCTCGGCGGTCTGCACGGGGACGAAGACCGCGCCCGGGGGGGGCGTGAGCAGCGTGGGACCCGAGATCAGCGTGACCTGCGCGCCGCGCCGGAGCGCGGCGGCCGCGAGGCCGTAGCCCATCTTGCCCGACGAGCGGTTCGAGATGTAGCGCACCGGATCGATCGGCTCGCGTGTCGGCCCCGCGGTGATCAGGAGCCGCTCCCCGGCCAGGTCGCGCTCCGGCGTCAGCATTCTCAGGAGGGCCTCGACGATGGCGTCGGGCTCGGGGAACCGTCCCTTGCCCGACAGGCCCGAGGCGAGCGCGCCCGCGTCCGGCTCGAGGACGGTGACGCCGCGCCCGCGCAGCGTCGCGACGTTGACGACGACCGCCGGGTGCTCCCACATGCCCCCGTCCATCGCGGGGACCATGAGCACGGGCGAGCGTGCGGCCAGGAGCAGGGTCGTCAGGAAGTCGTCGGCGATCCCGTGCGCCGCCTTCGCCAGGAGGTTCGCCGTCGCCGGGGCGACGAGGATCGCGTGGGCCCGCTCGGCCAGGGCGACGTGCTCGACCGCGTCGGGGCTCTGCGGGTCGAAGAGGGCGGTGAGGACGGGCCGGCCGGAGAGCGTCCGGAACGTGAGCGGGCTCACGAACTCCGACGCGTGCTCGGTGAGGCACACGGTGACCCCCGCGCCGAGCCGCGTCAACTCGCGGAGCAGGTACACGGCCTTGTACGCCGCGATCGAGCCGGTGACACCGAGGATCAGCTCTCGGCCGGCGAGGCTCATGGCTTCGCAGACTCTCCGTCGTCTTTGACCCGATACTCGACCTTGGCCGCCGCGATCTCTTCGAGCGCGTGGCTCGTGGGCTTCTTGTGCTTGGTCTCGACGCGTCCGGGCGCGCCGCGGTTGATCTGCCGTGCCCGCTTCGCGGCGAGCACGACCAGCAGGTAACGGTTGGACACCTTGTTCAGCGCACCTTCGAGCGAGGGGAAGGCCATCACTCAGACACCTCCAGATCGGGGAATGTGAGGCGCAGACGGCTCGTGCGGCAGCGCTCCGCCTGGATGATCGCCGCCAGCTGCTCCATCGCCTCCTTCACGTCACGGTTCACGATGAGATAATCGTACCGCCGCCACAGCGCGATCTCCTCGCGGGCCCGTGCCAGGCGGCGCATGATCTCGGTCTCGGCGTCGGAGCGCCGCTCCCGCAGGCGCTGCTCGAGCTCCTTCACCGACGGTGCCACGATGAACACGAGCACGGCCTGCGGGTAGCGCGCCCGGAGCTGCGCCGCGCCCTGCGTGTCGATGTCGAGCAGCACGTCACGGCCGGCCCCGAGCGACTCCTCGAGCGCGCGCGCCCGCGTGCCGTAGAGGTGGCCGTGCACGGTCGCCCACTCGGCGAATTCGCCCCGTTCGAGCCTCGCGCGAAACTCCGCTTCGCTGACGAAGCGGAAATCCGCGCCGTCAATCTCGCCCGCCCGTGGCGCCCGCGTCGTCACCGACACGGAATACGCGAGGTCGGGCAGGCGCAGCCGCATCTCGCGGCACAGCGTCGTCTTGCCCGCCCCGGACGGCGCGGAGACGACGAACAGGGTGCCGCGGCGTCGGATCACCGGCCGCGCCCCGCTCCCCCACCGCGAGCACGATCACTCAAGATTTTGCACCTGCTCGCGCATCTTCTCGATCAGGCCCTTCGCTGCGAGCGCCGCCTGACTGACCTCGAGGTCGTCGGCCTTCGAGGCGATCGTGTTGACCTCGCGGTTCAGCTCCTGGATCAGGAAGTCGAGCGGCCGACCCACGGCCCCGCCCCCGGCGAGCACGAGCGCGCACTGCTCGAGGTGCGCGCGGAGCCGGGTGAGCTCCTCGCGCACGTCGGTCTTCTCCGCCCAGATCGCCACCTCGCCGAGGATCCGCGCCTGGTCGATCGGCGCCTCGCCGAGGAGCGCGCGGATCCGCTCGCGCAGCCGCGCCTCGCGCCGTGCGACCGCGGCGGGTACGCGCGCCTCGACCAAGTCTGTCTGCGCCCGGAGGTCCGCGGTGAGCTTCTGGAGCTCGGCGCCGAGCGCCTCGCCCTCCGCCGTGCGTCGGGCGACGAGCTCGTCGAGCGCGCGCGTCAGCGCGTCCGAGAGGATCGGCCAGGCGGTGTCGGGGGCGGGCGCGTCGGCCTCCTCCAGGCGCACGACGCCGGGGCGCTCGAGCACCCAGGCGAGCGTCACGTCCCCGCCGATGCCGATCGCCGCGCCGAGCGCGCGCGCCCGCGCGACGTACTGGGCGGCGAGCGCCTGGTCCACCGAAATCTTTTGTCCGGGGGTGTCGGGCGCGGGCGAGAGCTGCACGGCGATCTCCACGCGCCCGCGCTCGAGACGCGACTGGATGAGACGGCGCGCGTCCATCTCGAGGTCGGCGAGGGCGCGCGGGAGACGGAGCGTGACGTCGAGGTGGCGATGGTTGAGGGAGCGCGCCTCCACGCTGATCGCGACCGGCCCGGCGCTGACCTCCGCCCGACCGAATCCCGTCATGCTGCGAAGGGACGAGACCCGCGCGGCTCGGGTGGGTGTCATCTACCGATCTTATGGCGAAATCGCCTGTAGTGTCAATATGTTGCGATTGACAGCCGACGAGGGCCCGGCGTAGACTCGATCGCCGTGCGACTCACCCGTCGCGGCTTTCTCCGGACGACCGGGGCCGCGGGCATCGCGCTCGCCGCGGGCCGCGCGGCCGACCGCGCGCACGCCCAGGGCCTGCGGCCGATCACGCTCACGCACAGCGTCTCCACCTTCGTGTACGGCCAGCATCTCGTCGCCAAGGAGAAGAAGTTCTTCGAGGCCGAGGGCGTCAGCGTCCCCGGCTTCATCGTCCCCGGGGGCGGGGCCAAGGTGGTCCAGGCGCTCGCGGCGGGACAGGCGATGTTCGCGCTGGGCGACTCGAACCACCCGCTGAAGATCACCGAGAAGGGCCGTGACGCGCTCATGATCTTCGCGACGGACACGCGGTGCAGCTACGCGAACATCGTCGTCCGGAAGGATCTCTACGACAAGGGCGTCACGTCCGTCGAGGCGCTCGCCGACCCCAGGCTCGTGGGGCGCCGTGCGGTGGTCGCCGCGACCGCGATCGGCTCGGGCACCTACGTGTACGGCGTCTACGTGCTCAAGCAGACGAAGGCGTCCGACGGCAAGCCCGTCAACGACCACGTGGACTGGGTCGGGGGCGGCGCCTCGACCACGATGCTCGGCGGGCTCAAAGCGGGCAAATTCGACGCGATCATGGCGGTGCCCGAGTGGCAATTTGCCGCGGAGAGCGAAGGGTTCGGGCGGGCGATCTACGACGTGCTCGACGCGCGCGCGTGGAACCGCGTCTTCGGCGGGCCCATCCCCGTCACGGTCGGCTACGTGCTCAAGGAGACGGTCGAGAAGTCACCCGACCTCGTGCAGGCGTACGTGAACGCCACCTATCGCGCCCAGCAGTGGATCCGGCGGGCGAAGGATGAGGAGATCGTCGACCTTCTCCGCGCGCCCTACATGGACACCTTCAAGCCCGAGGACGTCCTCAAGTCGGTGCGCTACTACAAGACGATCTTCGACTGGGACTTCGTGATCGACGAGCGCGACTACGAGAACGGGATGAAGGTGTGGCTGCCGCTCGCGGTGGAGAAGCCGATCCCCTACGCCCGCGCCGTGGACATGTCGTTCGTCCGCCGCGCCCAGGCCAAATACACGTCCTGAGCGCCCGCCGACCCCGCATCATCGTCCGGCACCTCGCGAAGACGTTCCGTGAGGGCGCGCGGGGGGTGGAGGCCGTCCACGACGTGTCGTTCGAGGTCGCCGACAAGGAGTTCGTCGCGATCGTCGGGCCGTCGGGGTGCGGCAAGTCGACGATCCTCAACATGCTCGGCGGGCTCGTGACGCCGTCGGAAGGGGCGATCGAGCTCGACGGCCGGCCCGTGGCGGACGTGCCTCCGAACGTCGGCTACGTCTTCCAGAAGGACACCGTCTTCCCGTGGCGCACCGTGCGCCGCAACATCGCGCTCGGGCTCGAGTACCGTGGCGTCCGGGGCGACGAGCAGGAGCGCCGGGTACGCGAGGGGGTCCGGCTCGCGGGGCTCGAGGGGTTCGAGGACGCCTTCCCGGCGACGCTCTCCGGCGGGATGCGGCAGCGCGTGGCGCTCATGCGCACGCTCGTCGTCGACCCCGAGATCCTCCTGATGGACGAGCCCTTCGGCGCGCTCGACACTCACACCAAGCTCACCCTCCACGCGGAGCTCTTGAGCGTGTGGGAGGCGCGCCACCAGACGGTCGTCTTCGTCACCCACGACCTCTCGGAGGCGATCACGCTCGCCGACCGGATCATCGTCATGACGCGCCGGCCCGGCCGGGTGAAACTCGTCCACGACGTGGGCATCCCGCGGCCCCGCGACGTGATCAAGCTGCGCGAGACCGAGGAGTACGCGCACGAGTACAGCGTGATCTGGCGCGTGCTGGGCGAGGAGCTTGCGGAGCCGGGTGGAGTGCAAGGCGACATGCGGAACGCAGCCGCGGCGCACCTCGGCTCAGGCCACCCACCGAGGCCACCGGCCTCGCGGCCCCCGCTAGAATGACCGAGAGAGCGTGGGTCCTCTGCTGGCGGCTTCTGATCCTCGTGGTCCTCGTCGGCGCGTGGGAGTGGCTCACGGGAATCAAGGCGATCTCGACGACGCCCGGCCTCTACTGGATCGACCCCTTCTTCGTTAGCCGGCCCTCGGTGATCCTCAGGCGCTTCGCCTACCTCGCCTCCGGGGAGGTCCGCCTGTCCATCTGGGCGATGGCGCTCTCGACGGTGCAGTCCACGCTCTGGGGGTTCGTCGTCGGCGTCTCCACGGGGTTCGCCGCCGGGCTCGTGCTCGGGCGGCGGGACCGGCTCGCGCGCGTCTTCGAGCCGTTCATCATCGCGTTCAACTCGCTCCCGCGCATCGCCCTCGTGCCACTCATCACGATGATCTTCGGCTTCGGGCTCCTGGCGAAGATCGTGCTCGCGTGGACGATCGTGTTCTTCATCGTCTTCTTCAACACCTTCCAGGGCGCGCGCGGTGTCGACGCCGACCTGATCCACTCGGCGCGCTTCCTCGGCGCCTCGGAGCGGCAGGTCATGCGCACGGTCATCGTGCCCTCGGCACTCGCCTGGACCTTCGCCGCGCTCACGCCGTCCGTCTCGTTCGCGCTGATCGGCGTCGTCGTCGGCGAGTTCCTGGGCGGCGAGACGGGCGGGGGCCTCGGCTACCTCATCATCCAGTCGCTCGGCACGCTGAACGCCGCCGACATGATGGTGGCCCTCCTCACGCTCGGCGTGATCGGCATCGTGATGGCGCTCGGGATCAAGCAGGTCGAGCGGCGGCTCCTCCGCTGGCGGCCGGAGTACCGGACGGGCGCGTGACGCGCTGGGTCCTCGCGGCCCTCGGCCTGGTCCTCGTCCTCGGCCTGGTCGTCGCCGCCGCCGCGCGCTTCCTCGGCCGGCCCGGCTCGCGCGCCTCGATCCTCGTCTCGGTGGTCGCCTCCTGGCTCGGCGCGTGGATCCTCTGGAGCTTCGCGGGCGGGCTCCTCGTGCGCGGGGGCGTGCTCGTGACCTACCACGGCGCGCTCTTCGCGCCCGTCGCGCTGTTCGGCGCCCTCGTGCATTACCGGGTGTACGTGCGGGCGGGGCGCGTCGAGGGGCTGGCGGTCTTCGTGGGCGGCCAGCTCGCCTGGCTCGCCGTCGTCCTCGTCCAGAACGGCGCCCTCGGGGACCTCTGGGGCGGGCGCTAGCCCGAGACGCCTACTCGACGATCGCCTGATAGACGAGCTGCTTGAAGAGCTTTCGGTAGTACGACCGCTCCGGGCTGGGCGCCTGGGTCATGAGGACGCCGACCAGCTCCTCCTTCGGATCGATCCAGAAGTAGGTGCCGCCGAATCCGGCCCACATGTACTCGCCCGCCGACCCTGGCGTGGCCGCGACGCCAGCCCCTTGGCGAACGGCGAAGCCGAGGCCGAAGGTGTAGCCGGGCGTCCCGAGCAAGAGCTCGCCTGGTGAGGGCGTCGGCGTGACCCCGACGGTGATCTTCGCGAGGTGGTCCGAGGCCATGAGGCCCACGGTGGTGCGACTCAGCACGCGCGCGCCGTCGAGCTGGCCACCGTTGAGCAGCATCTGAGAGAAGCGCAGATAGTCAGCGGCCGTCGACACGCCGCCGGCTCCGCCGGAGTCGTTCTTGGGCGCGGCCGTCACGTCGAGGAGTTTGACCGGCCAGCCGGGAAGCGCCTCCGCCACGCGTCCGAGCTTGTCCTTCTCGACGAAGAAGCCGGAGTCCGCCATCTTGAGCGGCTTGAACACGCGCTCCTCGAGGAACCGGCCGAGCGGCATGCCGGACGCCGCCTCGACGACACGGCCGAGCACGTCGGTGGAGAGACTGTATTCCCAGACCGTCCCGGGCTGATGGGCCAGCGGCGCCTTCGCCAGCCGCTCGACCTGCTCGGCCGGGGTCATGCCCCGCGAATCGAACGGGAGACCATCCGGCTGGTACACGCCGGCTTTGATGTAGGCCTCCTTCACCGGAGCGTTCACGGTGATCTCGCCATACACCAGGCCGGAGGTGTGCCGAAGCAAGTCCTGGATCGTCATCTCTCGATCGGCGGGCACCAGGGTGTAGGTCACCTTGCCGGTGCTCGAGTCGAATCTCGGCACGCTCACCTGGAGTTTCGCGAGCGGCGGGAGGAACTTGGAGACTGGGTCGGTGAGGACGAGCCGCCCCTCCTCCATCAGGACCAGCGCCCCTACCGAGACGAGCGGCTTCGTCATCGAGTAGATGCGGAAGATCGCATCCTTACTCATCGGCGCCCCGGTCGCCTTGTCACGGAAACCGAAGCTCTCGAAGTAGGCGACCCGGCCCTTGCGGGCGATCAGCGCGATTGCGCCGGGGAACTTTCCTTTCTCGATCTCGCCCCGGAGGGCGGATCCGATGCGGTCGAGCCGCTCCGCGGAGAGACCGACCTCCACGGGCCGGGCAGGAGGCAGTCCCTGCGCCCAGGCCGTGACGGCCGAGAGCGCCACGACGGCAGACACCAGCGGGCCGACGAGCCTCCTCATCGAGGCCTCCTCGCGGAAAGAGGTGGAACGGCCGGGATGCTAGGCCCGCCCCGCACTGTTGTCAACGGTTCACGAAGCCGACGCCTTGACCTCCTTGAGCACGTCGTCGGGGTTGAGGAGGTCGAGCGGGTTGTCCAGGACCTTCACGAACTTGACGGTCCCGGTCTTGTCGATGATGAAGTAGGCGCGCTTGGCGTAGCGATAGATCGGGCTCGCCTCGTTGGTCTCCATCGCGCCGTAGGCGGGCAGCATCTGGCGGCGGAAATCGGAGAGGAGGAGCTGCTTGGACGATTGCGCCTTCAGCCATCCGGCGAGTGCGAGGTAATGATCGGTGCTGACGCCCAGGACCTGGACGCCTGCGGCCTCGAACTGCGGCAGCGCCGCCTCGAAGCCGGCCAGTTCCTTTGTTCAGGTCGGGGTGAACGCCGCGATGAACGTGTAGATCACGACGGGCCCCTTGGCCGTCAGCTCGGAGAGCTTGACGGCCTTGCCGTCGGGTCCGGGCAGTGAGAAGTCGGGGGCCTTCTGCCCGACTTCGAGAGCGCCGGCGGCGCCGGCCAGGAGCGCGACGGCGAGGGCGCTCAGGATGAAAGCTCGAGTCACGACACGCTTGGTGGGCATGGCTCCTCCCTCTACGGTGTTGCGTAACTCCAATACTGGGTAACTGCGGAGACCTCCGCCTGGTTCCGCTATCGAGTACCAGGGTCCCGTGTCCAGGTCAACCATACACTTCGTCGTTCGCCCGGAACGCTCGGGCTTGACGCCTCCACGATCTGGGCGCATGGTGCGACTATCGCCGGAGCAGGAGAGAGGACGCCATGAAGAGGGGCCCGATCGTCACCACCGCCTCCCTGACGCTCACCGCGAGCCTCGCGCTCACGCCGACCGCTGCCCTCGCCGACGGATTTCGTGGCGGGGCGGTTGGCGGGCACGTCGTCAGTCGACCCGCGGTTGTCCGTCCATTCGTGGCGCGCCCGTTCGTCCACCGCCCGTTCGTCCACCGCCCGTTCGTCCATCGTCCCTTCTTCCGGCCCTTCATTCCCTTCGGGGTGATCGGTGCCCCCGTCGTCGTCTACGCGCCACCGCCGGTGTACTACGGTGCACCGCCAGCCTACTCCGACTCGGCGGCCTCCTATGACCCTCCGGCCGTCTACGCCGCGCGCGGCACCGTCGCGGTCGCACCGGCCCCGGCCCCTCCGCCGATGCCGAGCGTCGTCGAGTATCCGCACGGGCGATACGAGCTCCGCGGCGACGGGGTGACGGCGCCGTACACCTGGGTCTGGATCCCGAATCCCCCGCCGCCTCCGCCGCCGCCGGCGCCGCCAGCAGGAGCGCCTCCCGCTCCGCCGGCATCGGGGAGCCCGGCGCCAGAGCGGCACAGCCAGGTCTACCGCTGGACGGACGGGCAAGGGGTGACGCACTTGACGGATCGCTGGGACGCGGTCCCGCCGGAGTACCGCGCGCGGGCGACACGATTCCAGCCCTCCTGAGCCGTCAAGCCGGCGGGCGGGCTCCGATCAGGCGCGGCTGCCCGGCTTGACGGCCTGGCCGCCCGCGGCGCAGAGCGGGCACTCCTCGGGCTCCCACGTCTTCGCCTGGATGGTCGCGAGCGCCACACGCTTCATCGGGAACCGGGCGGCACCGCGCGAGCGATCGATCAGCGAGCCGACGCCCACGACCCCGCCGCCCGCCTTCTCGACGCATGCCACCACCTCGCGCGTCGAGCCGCCGGTAGTGATGACGTCCTCGACGACGAGGCAGCGCTCCCCCGGCGTGAGCGTGAAGCCGCGGCGCAGCGCCATCGCGTCGTTCTCGCGCTCGGTGAAGAGCGCGCGGGCGCCGAGCGCGCGCGCCACCTCGTGGGCCACGAGGATGCCGCCGATCGCGGGGGCGAGCACCGTCGTCGCGCCGGTGCTTCGGAAGGGGGCCGCCAGGGCCGCGCCGAGCGCGGCGGCGTGCTCCGGGTGCTGGAGGACGAGCGCGGACTGGAGGTAGACATCCGAGTGGAGGCCGGAGGTCAGGCGGAAGTGACCGCGCAGGAGCGCGCCGGTCTTCTCGTAGAGCTTCAGCGTCTGCTTTTCGGTCACGCGAGCCGACTCAAGATCTCACGGGCGGCGGCGGCCGGATCCGGCGCCGCGGTGATCGGGCGGCCCACGACGACGTAATCGGCTCCGGCGTCTCGCGCCTGCCGGGGCGTCGCGACGCGCGTCTGGTCGTCGGTCCGCGGAGAACTCCGGATCCCTGGCGTGACGATGACCCAGTCGGGGCCCAGCGCCAGGCGCAGCGGGCCGATCTCTCGCGGCGACGCCACGCAGCCGTCGAGCCCGGCCGCGCGCGCGCGGTCGGCCAGGTGCAAGACGTGCGCGTCCACGCTGACCGCCACGCCGACCTCCTGCTGGAGCGCCCGCCGGTCGAGGCTCGTCAGCACGGTCACGCCGAGAACGAGCGGGCGCGGGACGGCGAAGTCCTGCGCCGCCCTCGTCGCCGCCTCGGCGGCGGCGCGCATCATCGCGACGCCCCCGCTCGCGTGCACGTCGAGCATGAACACGCCCAGGCGCGCGGTCTCGCGCGTGGCGCCGGCGACCGTGTTCGGGATGTCGTGGAACTTGAGGTCGAGGAAGACGCGGAAGCCGCGCTTGCGCGCCATCTCGACCGCGGCGGGCCCGGCGGCCGTGAAGAGCTGCGTCCCGATCTTGCAGCCGGTGACGACGCCGTCGAGGCGTGCGAGGAGCCCCTCCGCGTCGGCCAGGCTCTCGACGTCCAGCGCGACGAGGAGCCGGTCAGGCGCCACCGTGGTACTCCTGCAGGCTCAGGACCTGTTGCTCACCCTTGAGCAGGGCTTCGATGGCACCGATCGCGGTCTGGGCGCCATCGACCGTCAGGTAGTAGGCGATGTTCTGCATGACGGCGGTGCGGCGGATCAGGTACGAGTCCTTTCGCGCGCGGCCGTCCTCGGGCGTGTTGAAGAGGAGCGCGACCTCGCCGCGCTTCATCAGGTCGATGACGTTCGGCCGGTAGCCCTCGGCGACCTTGTGGACCAGCTCCACCGCCATGCCGTGGCGCTCGAGGACACGCGCCGTCCCCGCGGTCGCGACGAGTGAGAAGCCCATCTCGGCGAGACGCTTGGCGAGCGTCATCACCACGCGCTTGTCGCGGTTCTTCACCGAGATGAAGACTTTGCCGGAGGTGGGGAGCGTCGACCCCGCGGCGATCTGTGACTTGAGGTACGCCTTGCGGAAGTCGCGATCGATCCCCATGACTTCGCCGGTGGACTTCATCTCCGGCCCGAGGACCGCGTCCACCCCCGGGAACTTGACGAACGGGAAGACCGACTCCTTGACGGCGATGTGGGTGAGCTCACGGGCGTCGTACGCGGCGTAGGGTCCCAACGGGTGGCCCAGCATCGCACGCGTCGCGACCTTCGCGAGCGGCAGCCCGATCGCCTTCGAGACGAAGGGCACGGTCCGCGAGGCGCGCGGGTTCACCTCGAGGACGTAGACCGTCTCGCTCTGGATCGCGAACTGCACGTTGATGAGGCCGATGACGCCGAGCGCCTTCGCCAGCGCTTTCGTCTGCTCGCGCAGCGTTTCGATCTGGTCCTCGCCGAGCGAGTAGGGGGGAAGCGCGCACGCCGCGTCGCCCGAGTGGACGCCGGCCTTCTCGATGTGCTCCATCACGCCCCCGATGATGACGCGCTCGGCGTCCGCGGCCGCGTCCACGTCGATCTCGATCGCGTCCTCGAGGAATTTGTCGATCAGGACGGGGTGCGCGGGGGAGACCAGCACGGCTTCGCGCATGTACTCGCGGAGATCCTCGGCGTCGTAGACGATGCGCATCGCCCGGCCGCCGAGCACGTACGACGGGCGCACGAGCATCGGGTAGCCGATCGACGAGGCGATCCCCTGGGCTTCCTCGAGCGAGCGCGCCGTGGCGCCCGCGGCCTGGCGTAGCCCGAGATCGGTGATGAGCTCGTGGAAGCGCTGGCGGTCCTCGGCGCGGTCGATGGCGTCGGGCGAGGTGCCCAGGATCGGGACGCCCGCCTCCTGCAGGGGCACCGCGAGCTTGAGCGGTGTCTGGCCGCCGAACTGGACGACGACGCCGAGCGGCCGCTCCTTCTCGACGATGTTCAGGACGTCCTCGAGCGTGAGGGGCTCGAAGTAGAGGCGATCGGAGGTGTCGTAATCGGTCGACACGGTCTCGGGGTTGCAGTTGACCATGATCGCCTCCACGCCAAGGTCCCGGAGCGCGAACGCGGCGTGGACGCAGCAGTAGTCGAACTCGACCCCCTGACCGATGCGGTTCGGCCCCGAGCCCAGGATGACCACCTTCGTGCGCGGCGTTGGCGGCGCCTCGTCCTCCTCCTCGTACGTCGAGTAGAGGTACGGGGTGTAGGCGACGAACTCCGCGGCGCACGTGTCCACCATCTTGAAGGTCGCGGTGACGCCTTGTTGCTTTCGGCACTGGCGAACCTCCGCCTCGGTCGCCCCCGCGAGCTCCGCGATGCGCCGGTCGGCGAAGCCGAGCTGCTTGGCCCGCCGCATGACCTCGGCGTCGGCGAGGGCGGCGCGCGCGATCTCGGGCTCGGAGGCGACGATCTCACGGATCCCCTCGAGGAACCACCGGTCGATCTGCGTGAGCGCGTGGATCTCCTGAGTCGAGAGGCCCGCGCGGTAGGCGTCACCGATCGCGAAGATGCGGTCGGGCGTCGGCACGCGCAGGAGATGGCGCAGCTCCTCGGCGACGACGGGCCGGCCGAGGGTGAGTCCCCAGCGGTCCTGCTCGAGGGAGCGAACCGCTTTCTGAAGGGCTTCTTTGAACGTGCGCCCGATGGCCATGACCTCGCCGACCGACTTCATTTGCGTGGTCAGCGTCCGGTCGGCCTCGGGGAATTTTTCGAAGGCCCACCGGGGGAACTTCACCACGCAGTAGTCGATCGCCGGCTCGAAGGACGCGGGCGTCTCGCGCGTGATGTCGTTCCTGATCTCGTCGAGCGTGTAGCCGACGGCGAGCTTCGCCGCGATCTTGGCGATGGGGAAGCCGGTCGCCTTCGAAGCGAGGGCCGAGGAGCGCGACACGCGCGGGTTCATCTCGATCACGACGAGTCGCCCGTCGTCGGGGTTGACCGCGAACTGGATGTTCGAGCCGCCCGTCTCGACGCCGATCTCCCGCATGATCGCGATCGCGGCGTCGCGCATGAGCTGGTATTCCTTGTCCGTGAGGGTCTGCGCGGGAGCGACGGTCAGCGAATCTCCGGTGTGGACACCCATCGGATCGACATTTTCGATCGAGCAGATGATGACCACGTTGTCGGCGAGGTCCCGCATCACCTCGAGCTCGAACTCCTTCCAGCCGATCACCGACTCCTCGACGAGCACCGTCGAGACGGGTGACGTCTGCAGCCCCCAGCGGACGGCCTCCTCGAGCTCGTCTGGGTTGTAGGCGATCGAGCCACCCGTGCCACCCAGCGTGAACGACGGCCGGATGATCGCCGGGTAGCCGATCTGACGGACGATCGTGCGCGCCTCGTCGAGGCTCCGCGCGTAGCCCGAGCGCGGCAGCGCGAGGCCGATGCGCTCCATCGCCTCCTTGAAGAGCTGGCGGTCCTCGGCCTTCCGGATCGCGGGGAGCTTGGCGCCGATCAGCTCGACGCCGAAGCGCTCGAGCGTGCCGTCCTCGGCGAGCGCGACCGCGAGGTTCAGGCCCGTCTGGCCGCCGAGCGTCGGGAGCAGCGCCTGGGGCCGCTCGCGCTCGATGATCTTGGCGACGAACTCGGGCGTGAGCGGCTCCACGTAGGTCCGCTGGGCGAGCTCCGGGTCGGTCATGATCGTCGCGGGGTTCGAGTTCACGAGGACGACCTCGAACCCCTCCTCGCGAAGCGCCTTCACCGCCTGGGTGCCCGAGTAGTCGAACTCGCACGCCTGGCCGATGACGATCGGCCCCGAGCCGATGATCAGGATTTTCCTGAGGTCCGTGCGCTTGGGCACTCAGGCCCCCCGGCCGCGCCGGCTATTCTTCGACCAGCCCATAGACGATCGACGTCTCCGGCACGGCCTCTTCACGGCGATAGAGGACATCGTCCAGACGCCCCTGGCCGATCCAGACGACCTCGCCGTTCCCCCAGAGCTTCTCGCCCAGGACGCTCATGCGCCGCTCGACGCGCTCGCGGATCGCGTGGGCTTCCAGGGACGTGTCGCTCGTCGTCGTGAACGACGTCCACTCGGGCTTCTGGCCGGTCCCTTCGGTCTTCCGATACGAGATCAGGTACTTGGGCATGACGACGCTCAGCCTCCCTTCCGTGTCATAAGGTCGGTGAACCGGTGGAACAGGTGCTTGGCGTCGTGCGGGCCCGGCGACGCCTCCGGATGATACTGCACCGAGAACGCCGGCCACTCGCGGTGGGCGAGCCCCTCGCACGTGCCGTCGTTGAGGTTCACGTGCGTCGGCTCCCACCCGTGGCGGGCGACCGACGCGGGCTCGACCGCGAACCCGTGATTCTGCGCGGTGATCTCGATCTTGCCCGTCGCGAGGTCCTTCACAGGATGGTTCGCGCCGTGGTGGCCGAACTTGAGCTTGTAGGTGCTGCCGCCGCTGGCGAGCCCCATGATCTGGTGGCCCAGACAGATCCCGAAGACCGGCAGGCGGCCGAGGAGCCCGCGGACCGACTCGATCAGGTAGGGCACGGCCTCCGGGTCGCCCGGCCCGTTCGAGAGGAAGACGCCGTCGGGCTTCGTCTCGAGCACCGCCTCCGCGGGCGTCGCCGCGGGCACGACCGTGACGTGAGCGCCCGCCATCCGGAGCTGGCGCAGGATGTTGTGCTTGATTCCACAATCGTAGGCGACGACCCTGAAGCGCGGCGGCGGCGGTGCCACGTAGCCGTGCCCAAGCTTGAAGCCGCCCTCGCTCCAGCCGTAGGGCTCGGCGACGGTGACCTCGGCGACGAGGTCGCGTCCGACGAGGCCCGGCAGCGCGCGGGCACGCGCGAGCAGCTCCGCCGGATCGCGCGCGACCGACGAGATGATCCCGTCCTGGGCGCCGTGGTCGCGGAGGTGGCGCGTGAGGGCGCGGGTGTCGATGCCCTGGAGACCGACGATGCCGTGCCGCTCGAGGTACTCGTCGAGACTCAGCGCCGAGCGGAAGTTCGAGGCGATCGGTGAGCACTCACGGACGATGAACCCGTTCGCCCACGGCCGCCGCGACTCGACGTCCTCCTCGTTGATCCCGTAGTTGCCGATCAGCGGGTACGTCATCGCCACGATCTGCCCTCGATACGACGGGTCGGTCAGAATCTCTTGATACCCCTGCATCGCCGTATTGAAGATCACCTCTCCCCAGGTTTCCCCCAGCGCGCCGAGGGGTTGCCCGCGGAAGACGCGGCCGTCGCGGAGCACGAGCCAGGCCGGATTCACGGGCGCACGACCTGATTCATAGGCTCGCCTCGGACGGCGGGGGCTCGCTCACAGACTCGCCTCGCCTTCGGCTGCGGCTCGCACCGCGGCCCGGCGTTGTCCTGCGGCTTGCACGACCTGATTCATAGGCTCGCCTCGGACGGCGGGAGCTCGCTCACAGACTCGCCTCGCCTTCGGCTGCGGCTCGCACCGCGGCCCCGCGCTGTCCAAAGGCTTGCACGGCTTGCACGACGTTCCCGCCGACGATCGTCATCCACGGCCCGCCGGTGAGTGTGAAGCCGCCGAACGGAGTGTTCCGGCTCTTCGAGCGGAACCGCGCGGGGTCGACGGTCCACTCGGTGTCGGGGTCGAGGATCGTCACGTCCGCCGGGGCGCCGGGCGCGAGGCTCCCGCCCCGCAGGCCGAGGAGCCGTGCCGGATCGCGCGAAAGCCGGGAGACGAGCGTCGCGAGCGGCAGGAGGCCGGGACGCACGAGCCGGTCCAGCAGCAGGGCCACGGCGGTCTCGAGCCCGACGATGCCGAAGGCGGCCGCATCGAACTCGCCCTCCTTCTCCGCGAGCGCGTGCGGCGCGTGATCGGTCGCGATGCAGTCGATCGTGCCGTCGACGAGCGCCTCGAGGAGCGCCTCGGTGTCGCGCTTGGTCCGGAGCGGCGGCGCCATCTTCGTGTTGGGGTCGAACGTTCGCACGGCGTCCTCGGTGAGGAGGAGATGATGGGGCGTGACTTCCGCCGTCACGCGCACCCCGCGCGATTTTCCCTCGCGGACGAGGCGGACGGCCCCCGCCGTCGAGAGGTGGGCGATGTGGACGTGGGCGCCCGTCAGCTCGGCGAGGAGGATGTCGCGCGCGACCATCACGTCCTCGGCGGCCGCGGGCGCGCCCGGCAGCCCGAGCTCCGTCGAGACCACGCCCTCGTTCATCGTGAAGCCGCGGGCGAGGGGCGCGTCCTCGGCGTGGCTGATCACGGGGAGGCCGAAGGGGAGGACGTACTCCATCGCGCGCCGGTAGAGGCCGGCGTTCATCACGCACGTGCCGTCGTCCGAGAAGGCGACGCAGCCTGCCTCGGCGAGCTCCGCCAGCTCGGCGAGCTCCTCGCCCCGGAGGCCGCGCGTGACGGCGCCGATCGGATGGACGCGCACCGTGCCGTCCGCCCGCGCCGTGGCGAGGATATAATCGGTGACGGCGCGGTTGTCGTTGACAGGACTCGTGTTCGCCATGCACGCGACCGCGGTGAACCCACCCGCCGCCGCCGCGCGCGTGCCCGTCGCGATGGTCTCCTTGTACTCGTGGCCGGGCTCGCGCAGGTGGACGTGGATGTCGATGAACCCCGGGCAGACGATCTTGCGCGCGGCGTCCACGACCTCCGCTCCCGCGGGCGCCTCGAGGCGCTTTCCGACGCGCTCGATCTTGCCGTGGGCGATCAGCACATCCTGCACGCCGTCCGTGGTGTTTGCCGGGTCGATGACGCGGCCGTTCTTGACGAGCAGACTCACGGCGCCTCCCCCTTGCTGCCCGCGAGCAGGAGCAACACCCCCATCCGCACGGCGACGCCCTTCGTCACCTGGTCCAGGATCACCGAGTACGGGCCGTCGGCGACCTCGGGCGAGAGCTCGATGCCGCGGTTGACCGGCCCCGGGTGCATGATCAACACGTCCGGGCGCGCGTGGCTCGCGAGCTTCTCGAGCGTGAGCCCCCAGTAGCGCGAGTACTCGCGGAGGGATGGGATGAGGCCGTTCGTCATGCGCTCGTGCTGGAGCCGCAGCATCATGATCACATCCACGTCCCGGATCGCGTCCTCGAGGCGGTAGCTCACCTTCACGCCGAGCTCCTGCACGAAGGGCGGGATCAGCGTCGGTGGCCCCGCGACCGTCACCGTCATGCCGAGCTTGCGCATCCCGTGGATGTCGGACCGCGCCACGCGGCTGTGGGCGACGTCGCCGACGATCGCGACGTGGAGCCCGTCGAAGTGCGCCTTCTTCTCGCGGATCGTCAGGAGGTCGAGGAGCGCCTGGGTCGGGTGCTCGTGCGCCCCGTCACCCGCGTTCACGATCGAGCACGGGAGCGTGCGCGCGAGCAGCTCGGCGGCGCCGGCCGAGGAGTGCCGGACGATGACGACGTCCGGGCTCATCGCGGCGATCGTCTTCGCCGTATCGATGAAGCTCTCGCCTTTCGTGGTGCTCGAGCCGCCGGCCGAGAAATTGATGACGTCAGCCGAGAGCCACTTGCCGGCGATTTCGAACGAAGTGCGCGTGCGGGTGGACGGCTCGTAGAAGAGGTTGACGATGGTCTTGCCCCGGAGGGCCGGCACCTTCTTGATCTCCCGCGTCGCGATCTCCTGAAGGGACGCCGCGGTGTCGATCAGCAGGACGATCTCGCTCGCGTCGAGCTCCCGCATCGTGAGCAGATGCTTCCGCGTCCAGCCCATGCTCAGGCCTCCTCGGGTTCTTCGATCACCACGCGGTCTTCGCCGTCGTGCTCGCGGAGCCGGACGGCCACGCTCTCGCGCCTGGAGGTCGGGAGGTTCTTGCCGACGTAGTCGGGGCGGATCGGCAGCTCGCGGTGGCCGCGGTCGATCAGGATCGCGAGCTGGATCGCCTTCGGCCGCCCGAGGTCGATGATGGCGTCGAGGGCGGCGCGGACGGTGCGACCCGTGAAGAGCACGTCGTCCACGAGGATCACGGTCTTGTTCTTGATCGAGAAG
>QHSA01000026.1 GCA_003220315.1 Candidatus Rokuibacteriota bacterium | reverse complement strand
TTTATACCGCGTACATCTATACCGCGTACATCGCGCGGCATCGCGATTCACCTCCTTATACTGCTGCGGGCTCGCGGGTGCGGGTTGCCGACACCGGTGCGGCATTCCACTCCCGTGCCGCCCGACCCGACCTACACCGACGTAAACGTACATCAATCCGCACTTCCTGGCGAGGCACCAGTTGCAAGACACTCGATCCCTCCGAGTCCGGGAAGCCGCGCGCCGGAGCCCCAGGGGTTGCCTCGCTCCGATTCGAGGGATTCACCCGATTTGCGTCTCCCGGTTCGGGGTCCACCTTAGTTAACAGAGCGGTGACCAAGACCGAAGCGGCAGCGCTCGTGTGGCTCCTGGCCTCGCTCGGCGGCGTGGGTCCGGCCCGCGCACAGCCGCCGCCGGAAGGCCCCATCGTCGAAGGGCCCAGCGTGAGCGCGCCGGCGTCCCCGGCCGTCTTCGACCAGGACGTCCGCTCCCTGCCTCCGCCCCCGGCGGACTCACCGGCGGCGGTCGAGCGGCTCGGCGCTTACTCGCCCGGCGTGGCCGCCCCGCCGCGCCGCGACCCCCTCCTGCAGGACACCATGGCGGTCCCGCGTTCCCGCAGCCAGCTCTCGACACCGATTCTCACACCGCCGATCCTCAACTTCGACGGCGCACGGACGGGAGCGAATCCCCATGACCCGATCGGCGACGTCGGGTCGAGCCACTACGTCCAGATGATCAACTCCGTGTTCACGATCTACAGCAAGGCTGGCGCCGTGCTGGCGGGGCCGTCGGCGATCAACTCGCTCTGGACGTCGGCCGGCGTCACCACCGGCCCCTGCGCGACGCAGAACCTGGGCGACCCGGTTGTTCTCTATGACCCGCTGGCAGATCGCTGGCTGCTCAGCCAGCTCGCCAGCCCCTCGCACGTGTGCATCGCCGTCTCGCGCACCCCGGATCCCGTCACCGGGGGATATCACCTCTATGAATTCAACGTGGGCTCGTTCCCCGACTACTTCAAACTGGGCGTCTGGCCTGACGCCTACTACATGGCGGCGAACTTCGGCGGCGACGTGACGGCGGTGGCCTTCGACCGGGCCAACATGCTCAACGGCAACCCGGCCACCTTCGTCCAGTTCAACATCGCCGGGCTGCCCCGCCTGCCCGGCAACATGATGTTGCCCGGCGACCTCGATGGCTCGACGCCCCCTCCCGTGGGCTCCCCGAACCCCTACTACCGCCAGGTCGACGGCGACAACTTCGGTGGCGCCGACCGCGTCGAGATCTGGGAATTCCACATCGACTGGGGCAACCCGTCCGCCTCACGCTTCAGCGGCCCCACCAACCTCCCGCTGGCGGCCTTCGACTCCGCCCTGTGCGGCTTCTTCAGCTTCGCCTGCATCCCCCAGCCCGGAACGTCGACGACGCTCGACCCCGTCAACGAGTGGCCGATGTGGCGGCTCCAGTACCGCAACTTCGGCAGCCACGAGACCCTGATCGGTAATTTCGTCGTCGACGTGGACGGCATGGATCATGCGGGCATCCGCTGGTTCGAGGTGCGGCGCTCGGCCACTGGCCCGTGGGCGGTGTTTCAGCAGGGGACGTTCGGACCACAGGACTCGACCATCACCACGTGGCAGCACCGCTGGATGGGCAGCATCGCGATGGACAAGGCCGGCAACATCGCGCTCGGCTACAACATCTCGAGCGCCGGGACCGTCTTCCCCTCGATCCGCTACACCGGGCGACTCGCCACCGACCCCTTGGGCCTGATGCCTCAGGACGAAGAGGTCTTCGTCGCCGGCGGCAACATTATCGGCAGTCGGCGCTGGGGCGACTACAGCTCCCTCAACGTGGACCCGGTGGACGACTGCACGTTCTGGTATACGGCCGACTACGTGACGGTGGGAGGGCTCCGCCAGACACGCATCGGGACGTTTCGGTTCCCGTCGTGCATCGCCACGGACCTGGCGGTCGCGATGGCCGACAGCCCCGACCCGGTCCTCGCCGGCGAAATTCTCTCCTACGAGATCACGGTAACGAACAATGGCTCGAACCCGGCGAACAACGCGGTGGTGGTCGACGTCCTCCCGACGGGGACAGCGTTCCTGACCAGCACTGTCCCGTGCGCCGCGCAGGAATCCTCGCCCAACACGCGCACCTGCACGCTCGGCGCCCTGAGGCCGGGTGAGGTGCGGACGTTCACGATCCAGGCGCGGGTCGACTCGGGTTTGGTCCTGGCCAGCGGCGCCGACGCCTTGAACAACACGGCGACCGTCTCGGCCGACGAGCCCGACCCCGACACGTCCAACAACAGGGCCTCGACGTCGACGACCGTGAACGACCGCGCCGACCTCAGGCTGACCAAGGACTGCAAGCCCGACGAGCCGCTCCGGGCCGGCGGCACCGCGACCTGCCAGATCCTCGTCGACAACCTGGGGCCGTCCGACGCTCGGAACGTGGTCGTGAAAGACGCCAACGTGGGTAATGGGCCCTTCACCATCACGTCGGCGACCTTCAGCCCGCCCGTCGACGGCGCCTGCGCGCTGGCCGACGGGACGATCACCTGCAACCTCGGCTCCGAGCCCGCCGGTGGCCGGACGACGATCCTCGTATCGCTCACCGCGACCGAGCAAGTGGAGATCAGTGACACGGCCACGGTAACGAGCGACACGCCCGACGGGAACCCTGAAAACAACACCGCCAAAGACGCCGTCCGCTTCGTCGGCGCAGCCGACCTCGGCGTGGCCGAGACGGACGTGCCTGACCCGGTGGTGGCGGGCACCAACCTGGCCTATCGCATAACGGTCTCGAACGCCGGACCGTCGACGGCGCCCAACGTGGTGGCCCAGGATGTGCTCCCCGAACAGGTCAGCGTGGTGAGCTTCACGCCGAGCCAGGGCTCCTGCAACGGCGGCGTGCCCGGTGACGCCCTACAGCCCCTGACCTGCAAGCTCGGCAGCCTGGCCCCTGGCGGCAGCGCCACGATCGACGTCGTGGTCAAGGTCAACCCGACCA
Organism: Candidatus Rokuibacteriota bacterium; assembly: GCA_003220315.1. Lineage (GTDB taxonomy): Bacteria > Methylomirabilota > Methylomirabilia > Rokubacteriales > CSP1-6 > 20CM-2-70-11. The sequence continues at coordinate 2,941 of QHSA01000026.1, read as the reverse complement.
CGCCCGACGGCACCATCCTCGTCAACGACGCTCTCGTCGGCAGTGACTTCGGTGACCCGAACAACGCCAACGACAAGGTCTCGGCGCTGACGACGGTGGAGGCCCGCGCCGACCTCGCCGTCACCATGACGTCGGACGCCGCCAACTACAAGCCGTCGTCCGTGATCACGTACACCGTGGCTGTCGCGAGCAACGGTCCCTCCCATGCGCTGCGCGTCGTCGTCACCGACCACCTCCCGACGACCCAGCAGACGACCTATGGATCGGACACGGGCGGCTGCACCCTGAGCGGTGACACCCTGACCTGCAACCTGGGCGATCTACCGGCAGGCGCCGCCAAGACCTTCAACATCAACATCACGGTCCAGGGGGCTCGCGGCGAGGTCACCAACAGGGCTTCGGTAGGCAGCGCCACGGTGGATCCCGATGCCACCAACAACGCCGCGAGCCGGACGGTGATCGTTCAGGGAGGCGAATGAGGGCGATCAGCGGAGCAGCGCGCGGGCGATCACCATGCGATGCACCTCGGAGGGGCCCTCGCCGATCCGACGCACGCGCGCCTCGCGATACCAGCGTTCCAGCGGGAACTCCTTGGCCACCCCGTAGCCGCCGTGGATCTGGACGGCGCCGTCGATGACGCGGCCGAGGACCTCGCTCGAGTAGACCTTGGCGATCGAGGCCTCCACGCGCGCGTCCTCGCCGCGGTCGGCCTTCCACGCGCCGTCCCAGATGAGCCAGCGCGCCGCGCGCAGCTCCACCTCGGCGTCGGCGAGCATCCACTGGATCGCCTGGCGCTGGCTCAGCGGGACGCCGAACGTCGAGCGCTGCTTGGCGTGGGCGATCGCCATGCGGTGGGCGGCCGCCGCGACGCCGAGGTTGCACGCGGAGTACGGGAACCGGAGGCGCGTGAGGAGGTCGAGACAGAGCTCGAGGCCGCGCCCCTGCTCGCCCAGGAGATTCTCCGCCGGGACGGTGCAGTCCTCGAGGACGACCTCGTTGGGAACGGCGACGGTGCGGATCGTCCGGATCGGGCGCGCCGTGAAGCCCGGCGTCCCCTTCTCGATGATGAAGCAGGAGATCCCCTCGCGGCCCTTCGCGCGATCGGTGCGGACGAAGACGACGCCCCACTCCGCCTCGTGGGCGTGGGAGATGAACATCTTCGTCCCGTTCAGCACCCAGTGGTCGCCGCGCTTCTCCCCGCGGCTCTGGATCGCGCCGGCGGGATCGGAGCCGCCGCTCGGCTCGGTGATCGCGAAGAAGGTGTGATACCCCTCGCGCAGCGCCGGCGCCGCGTAGCGCGCGATCTGCGCCTTCGTCCCGCCCCAGATCACGGGCGGTGGGTTGCGCCCGAAGACGCCACACCCGGGGTTGTAGAGGCCCATGCGGTGCTGGGACATTTCCTCGAGGAGCACGCACATGGCGAAGGTGCCGAGGCCGCCGCCGCCGTGCTCCTCGGGCGCGCCGAGACACCAGAGCCCGGCCGCCTTGGTCTTGCCCACGAGCCGGCGGTGATCCTCGTCGGGCAGCTCGGCCGCGTCGGGATCGATGCGTTGCTCGACGGGAATGATCTCGTCGCGGACGAAGCGCCGCAGCTGCTCGCGCAGGGCCACGAGCTCTTCGGGGAGTCTGTAACCGTCGAACGCGGTCATCGGGCCGGCTCCATGGGCGCAGGATGCACGAGTCGCTTCCCTGAGTCGAGCGCCTTTCGTAACGTCCAGCGCACCTTGCACAGGCTCACCTTTGGTGGGTATGCTCCCCGCCATGAACGGCCGGTCGGAGGAGGTGGGCTGACGTGGCGCAGCGCGAGGTCCTGATCGTCGAGCACGACCCCAACATCCGCCTCCTCTTCCGCGAGCTCTTCCTCAGAGCTGGCTACACGTGCCTGCTGGCCGGCAACGGGGGCGAAGGGCTCGAGGTGTTCCGCGGGTCGCGACCGGCGCTGATCGTCACCGAGCTCAATATACCGGTGATGCGTGGCGGTGAGCGCGTGGCCGGCGCGGGCATCGAGCTCCTCCAGCAGGTCCGCCAGGAGGACCCGGACGCGACCGTCATCGTCGTCGGCGGGATGGACGTGAAGAACCATATCGTGAGCCTGAGGCTCGGCGCGTACGCCCACCTCTGGAAGCCGGTCAACATGGACGAGCTCCTGATCGCCGTCGAGCGCGCGCTGGAGCGTCGGCAGCTCCTCATCGAGCGTCGTGAGTACCACGAGCGCCTCGAGGAGATCCGCCGGAAGAGCGCGGAGTGCCTTCTGGGGGCCGGCACTGCCATTGAGCCGGACTACGGTACGGCTCCGGTGTACAATCCTTCCGTCTGGCGCGCCGGCTCAGACGAGGGCCGGGGCTCACCAGCCCGCGTCTCCGGCGCTTCTTCCGCCATCTGGGACGTGCCGACTCCGTGCGGAAGACGTGGCAAGGAGACGCGCCATGGCACAGAAGCTCTTCATCGGCGGCCTTCCGTTCTCCGTGACCAGTGAGCGTCTGCGCGAGGTCTTCGCCGCCGCCGGCACCGTCGAGTCCGCAACGGTCGTGACCGACAGCGGGACCGGCCGGTCACGCGGCTTCGGCTTCGTCGAGATGGCCACGGTCGAGGAGGCGCAGGAAGCCGTATCGCGCTTCAACGGACGTGATCTCGACGGCCGCCAGATCAAGGTGGAGCTGGCCAAGTCTCCGGACCGCAGCGGCGGCGGCGGCGGGCGCCGTGAGGGTCCCGGCCGCGGACGGCCCCGCACCTCGCGCTGGTAGGCGCTCGCCTTCGACATCCCGATCGTCGACGTCGCACCGCCCCTAGTCCGCTGATTCAGGGCCGACCCCTGCGGTCAGCGCAGCGCCGCGAGCGCCGCGCGCATGCGGTCTAGACCCTCGGTCAGGATCGTGCGGGGACACCCGAAGTTGAGCCGGACGAAGCCCTGGCCGCTCCGCCCGAAGGCGGTCCCGTCGTT
>QHSA01000025.1 GCA_003220315.1 Candidatus Rokuibacteriota bacterium | reverse complement strand
GTCAACGAGTATACGACGTCCTCGGCGGTCACCTCGCGGCCGTTGTGGAAGCGCACGCCCTTCCGGAGGGTGAACGTCCACGTGAGCCCGTCGCGCGACGCCTTCCAGAACTCGGCCAGCGCCGGTGCGACCATCAGCGTGTGATCGAACTGCACGAGGCCGTCGAAGATCTGCTGTGAAACGGAAAAACTGTAGATGTCGCTAATCCGCGCGGGATCGAGCGTCTGAGGGTCGTGGCCGAGCGGGCGGCGATAGATCCCGCCCGTGACGACGACGTCCTTTCGCTCCTGCGCGGTGACCGGCGAGGGCTCGACGCCAGAGAGCGTCAGCAGGAGGACGGCGAGAGGGAAGAGGGCGAGAAGTCCCCTCTTCCCCCCGCCGCGTCGCAGGCAGCCGTGTCGCAGGCGGCTGGGCTGCAACTCGGGTAACCGCAACTCAGACAACGGACGCGGCGGTGGCTTCGCTTACCACCCGCCGCCGTCGGCGGTGCCGATCGCCTGGAAGAATTGAGTCGAGCCCGACGTCCCAGACTCGATCACCGGGGCCACCAGCAGAAACGACGCGATCAGTGCAAGAACCGCCAGGACCTTCGCCATGACTCCCTCCTCGATTTGCTCGAGTTGCGGAAACCCTCCCCATGAGGGTTTCGCCAAAGCCCACGACATACGAGCAATCCGCTCGCCAGGTGGGCGTGAGGAGGGAAATCGTCAGAACTGTGGGCGGTTGCGAGCCATGCGGGCGCACGTTGGCTCGCGCCCGGCTGCACCACGGCGGTGCAATTGCACCAAGGTGGTGCACCGGGCTCACGTTTTCGAAATTCTCACGAAGACTTCCAGCGTGCGAGCATTCGCTTGAGCGAGTTACGGTGGACTCCGAGGATCCTTGCGGCCTCACTCTGGTTGCCCTTGACGCGCTCCATGATGCGCAGCACGACCTGACGCTCGAACTGCTCCGACGCCTGCTTGAGGGGCAGGCGCTCGGCCCGCCGGACCTTGAGACGGTGCTCGGGCAGCAGCACGTCGAGGGGCAGGTCGTTCAGCTGCACGAGGGGGCCTTCCGCCAGAACCACGCACCGCTCGATCACGTTCTGGAGCTCACGGACGTTGCCGGGCCATCGGTACTCCTTGAGGGCGGCGAGCGCGTCGTGGGACAGCCCTTCCACCCGCTTGTTGAACTCGCGGCTGTAGCGACGGACGAAGTGGTCCACGAGCAGGGGGACGTCCGTGCTCCGCTCCGAGAGCGGCGGCACCTCGATCGGCACCACGTTCAGCCGATAGTAGAGGTCCTCGCGAAAGGTCCCGCTCTGCATCGCCGCCTTGAGGTCCGCGTTCGTCGCCGCGACGACGCGCACGTCGATCTTGATGGACCGCGTGCCGCCGACGCGCTCGATCTCGCGCTCCTGGAGCACGCGCAGGAGCTTCGCCTGGAGCTCGGCCTTGAGGGTGCCGATCTCGTCGAGGAAGAGCGTGCCGCCCTGCGCGAGCTCGAACTTGCCCAGCTTGCGCGCGTGGGCGCTCGTGAACGCGCCCCGCTCGTGGCCGAACAGCTCCGACTCGATGAGCGACTCGACGATCGCCGCCGGGTTGACCGCGACGAACGGCTTGTCGCGGCGCGGCCCCTCCCGGTGGATCGCGCGCGCGATGAGCTCCTTGCCCGTCCCGCTCTGCCCCGAGACGAGCACCGTCGCCGTCGTGCGCGCGACCTGGGTGATCACCCGGCGGAGCTTCTGCATCGCCGGGTGCTGGCCCACCATCTCATCGGACTCCTGGGTGCGGGCGAGCTCCGCGCGCAGGAAGGCCACCTCGCGCTCGAGCGAGCGCTTCTCGAGCGCGCGGCGAATGAGCTGGAGGAGCTCGTCCTCCTCGAAGGGCTTCGTCAGGTAATCGAACGCCCCGAGCTTCATCGCGGCCACGGCGGTGCGCACCGTCTTCACCGCCGTGACCAGGATGACCTCGATGCCCTCGTCGATCGCCTTGGTCCGCTCGAGGACCTCGATGCCGTCCATGTCGGGCAGGCGGATGTCGAGCAGGACGAGGTCCACCTGGGCGGAGCGCACGACCTCGAGGGCCCGCGGCCCGTCGGGGACGTCGAGGACGTCGTAGTGGTCTTCGAGGATCAGCCGGAACGATTCCCTGACACCCGGATCGTCGTCAACGACCAGGATCACCGGCCGAGGCATCGTGGATGGACTTTACCACTAGGTCCGGGAGCGTGTCGGAGAACTGCGCACCCGGTTGAACTGCCGCCTTCGTTCGCAGCGGATCCGGGCGCCGCCGGTTGTTGTGCGACGATCTCGCGTAAGGTTGTGTCGGTGACCGCGCCACTCAGGAATTGACGACGCGTCTTGGAAACGGCGCGAGTCAGTTGATGTGTGCAATCGGACGGCGTCAACCGGCAAACTTTTTCACAACTGATGCAGGATCCCGAGATTCTAGGTGCCGCAAGACATTCGATTGATTATGTTCCTCGCTTGGCACGGAAGATGCCGGTTTCCGGAATGTTTACGACCATGGGACATCCATTTTTATCTTTCCCCCGGGATTGCCACAGGAGCCAATAGCGATGTTCTCGTTACAGCCTGTTCTCCGTAACAGCATTTGTCGATAACGCGACTCATTTACCCACGAATCAGGACTGTCTCTTCCTCTCGTGGGAACTTCGATACGCCGCAAGACATCGCAGTCGCCGCACTCGGCGACTCCTTCGACGACGACGTTGGTGGCGCGAGGAGGACGCGAATGAGCCTACGAGCCATACCCTCGGTCTTGATCGCCGGACTCCTCGGCGGTCTGCTCATCGGCACGCTCATGCCGGCCATGGCTATAGCCGACGAGCCTATCGCATCCTCCAGCTTCGTCGGCGCGGAGAACCCACTCTCCGAGAATGGAGCGTGGGCGGCGATCACGTCGCTCGCGCCCAGCGGTACCCGCTTCCAGAAGAACAACGGAGCCTACCCCGACCGACTCACTGGGACCGATGATCATGCGGGTGCCCGCACGACGGCGGTCGTCCCGGCCGACCACTACTCTGAAATCGTCGTCGGGCATGTCGGAAGTATCAACGACAACGTGGGGCCGAGTGTTCGCGTCCAGGCGTCTGGGCCGTCGATTGACAGCCAGTATGTCTGGTATGCGAGCCTCACGGGCGGGTTCAACATCCTCTACCGCATCGACGCGAATGGAACCACCTTCACCTCGCCAAGCATCCTCTTAACTTCGCCCGTCGTCGACGGAGACCGCCTCCGACTCATCGCGCGCGGCCTGGTGATCTACGGGATCAAGAACGGGGTGCGGGACTTCATCTACAACACCGGCTATGATGCGACGAAATACTCCACCGGCGCGACAGGGATACTCGCGCACGCCGCCGGGGCGGTGACGGACGCGATGATCGCCTCATGGTCGACTGGCGCCGCCCCCGTCGCGTCTGGTACCTGGACCTCCTCGACCTTTGCCGGGACCGAGAATCCCCTGGACGAAGGAGACCGTTGGTATCCCCTGCCGGGCTATACCGGGTTCAAAAAGGCGGGCGGCGCCGTCATCGGCCGGGACTCGGCTCACAACGCATCGGGCGTGTGGAGCATCGCGCCGCCTGCGAAGCAGTATTCCGAGGTCACGCTGGGTGCGGTGGCCAGCGGTGGCGGCGGGCCGATGGTCAGGATCGACCGCAGCGGCACCGGGCAGACGGGATGGCTGCTGTTCCTTTACGCCGACGCCCCGAGTGCGTCGGGGATCTACAAGGTGAGTTCAGGCGGGGTCTTCACTGGGGTCCAACTCTTCACTCCCACGATCGTCTCCGGAGATAAGTGGCGGCTCACCGCCGACGGGAACACCCTCGAAGTATTCAGAAATGGCGTATCCCAGTTCATGTACACGACTGACGGTTCCTATCCCACCGGCGATGTCGGGATTCACGCGTATACCCCGGCGTTTACTTTCACGGGGTGGGAGGGCGGGGATACTGCCGGCGGTCAAAGCACCAACCCCCCGACCGCCCCCTCCAACCTGACCGCGGCGGCCGCCAGCAGTAGCCAGATCAATCTCGCCTGGACCGCCTCCTCCGGCGCCGTGACCAGCTACCTCGTCGAGCGCTGCCAGGAGCCCGGCTGCAGCAACTTCGCCCAGGTCGGGACCTCGCCCAGCGCCGCCTTCATGGACACCGGGCTCTCCGCCTCCAAGAGCTACACCTATCGGGTCCAGGCCAGCGGACCCGGCGGCCTGAGCGCGTACTCCAATGCCGCCAGCGCCACCACCCAGGCGCCGCCGCCCCCGACCGCCCCCTCCAACCTGACCGCGGCGGCCGCCAGCAGTAGCCAGATCAATCTCACCTGGACCGCCTCCTCCGGCGCCGTGACCAGCTACCTCGTCGAGCGCTGCCAGGAGCCCGGCTGTAGCAACTTCGCCCAGGTCGGGACCTCGCCCAGCGCCGCCTTCATGGACACCGGGCTCTCCGCCTCCAAGAGCTACACCTATCGGGTCCAGGCCAGCGGACCCGGCGGCCTGAGCGCGTACTCCAATACCGCCAGCGCCACCACCCAGGCGCCGCCGCCCCCGACCGCCCCCTCCAACCTGACCGCGGCGGCCGCCAGCAGTAGCCAGATCAATCTCACCTGGACCGCCTCCTCCGGCGCCGTGACCAGCTACCTCGTCGAGCGCTGCCAGGAGCCAGGCTGTAGCAACTTCGCCCAGGTCGGGACCTCGCCCAGCGCCGCCTTCATGGACACCGGGCTCTCCGCCTCCAAGAGCTACAGCTATCGGGTCCAGGCCAGTGGGCCCGGCGGCCTGAGCGCGTACTCCAATACCGCCAGCGCGACCACCGCTAACTTTACCGATGTGACAGCACCCATTTTGTCGCTCCCCGGCAATATCATCACGACGGCCACCAGCTTCCTGGGAGCCATCGTGACGTTCAAAGTGACCGCGACTGACAACGTCGATCCCTCCCCGACGGTGCGCTGCTCACCCCCCTCGGGGAGTATCTTCCGTATAGGGATCACGACCGTGACCTGCACAGCGACCGATCATGCCGGCAATGTCGGCAGTGGCAGTTTCCTGGTAACTGTTCTGCGGCTCTGAGGGCCGCGCTAGCCTGACGCACAACTAGCGCGCGCCCTCGGGGTTGCCCCCTACTCGCGGTGGTGAAGGCGGGACGCGGCGGTGAAGGCGGAACGAGCGGTCACGTCACCATAGAGTAGGCGAGTCGGTCGGTGACGCGCTAATCCCTCCTGGATTTATTGCTCGGGAGAGGCGGCAGGGCATGTCGCCGGATCAGTGCTGAAGGACCCCGAGGTCGAGTTGTTAGGCTTGTGGAGCTGGACGTTGCCACCTCCGCGGCGGCTACCACCCGTCGTGACGTCCGGATCAGGGAACGTCGTATAAATGACGGCCCCGAATTGGGTCAGCTGGATCGAGAACACGTTATTGGTCCCCGGTTCGCCCGAGTCCATGGCCCTCACGACCCAGTCCACGTCACCGGATGTCCGGTTCGTCCGTGCCGTGCCGCAAACAAAACGGGTGCCCGTGGGCTGGTGGTCCATGCCTGCGCCCACGCTATCGAAGAAGTATGCCGTGATACGGGTCCACTGCACCTGCAGCCCTTCGCCACGGTCGGTGTATTCCAGATGGCCCCAGGTCGGCGAACCGCCCTTGCACCCGCCAGCGACGCCGAAGTTCGCCTTGGCGCCGCTGGGCCGGATGATGAACCCGCCGCCGGTCAGGAAATCGCACGTGGACTGGGCGCTCGCCGAGCCTCCGGCGAGCATCAGCGTTGCCACCCCAACGAGAGAAGCGACTGCGAGCAGGCAGGTGACTTTACGCATCTTCTTTTCCTCCACTCGACGCCAGATATCCGCCTGACCTTTCCTCGGCCAGGCCTGGTTGGAAAGCGTTTCGTCGAAGCGCGGCATTTTCGGCCCTCAGTAGGAGGCTTGCACTGCCTTGGCTTCCCCGCCGCTGGCACCGGCCGTCGCCGACGCGACCACCACGTCGGCCACGCCAGAGATGACCGCGTGAAGCGCGTTCACCAC
>QHSA01000024.1 GCA_003220315.1 Candidatus Rokuibacteriota bacterium | reverse complement strand
GCGCGCCCGTCACGCCCCACGCGCCGCCGAAGCCCAGCCCGAGGCAGGCGATGCCGATGTGTTCGACGCTCGAGTAGGCGAGCATCCGCTTGAAGTTCTGCGAGGTCCACAGGAACAGGGCCGCGACCGCCATCGAGGCGAGCCCGAGCGCCAGGAGGATCCGCCGCGCGAACGCCGGACCCGCCGCGAGGTCCACGACCGGCTTGAAGCGCAGGAGCGCGTAGACGCCGACCGAGAGGAGCACGCCCGACATGAGGGCGCTCACGGGCGCCGGCGCCTCGCTGTGCGCGTCGGGGAGCCAGGTGTGCATGGGGGCCAGCCCCGCCTTGGTGCCGTAGCCCACGACGAGGAAGACGAAGGCCAGCTCGATGACCCGCGGCGGGAGCCGCGGCGCGACGCGGAGGAGCGTCGTCCAGCGGAGCGCGTCGACCTCGTCGCCGAAGAGCTGAATGTCGGCGAAGTAGACGAGGACGGTCCCGAGGAAGGCGATCGCGATGCCGACCGAGCAGATCAGCAGGTACTTGTACGCCGCCTCGAGCGAGGCGCGCGTGCCCTCGAAGTTCACGAGGAAGACCGAGGCGAGCGTCGTGCCCTCGACGGCGACCCACATGAGCCCGACGTCGTCGGTGGTCACCGCAAGGAGCATCGTGAACACGAACAGGTGGAAGAGCGGGTAGAAGCGCCCCGAAGCGTAGCGCGGCGCCTCGGTCGCCGCGAGCGCGCCCACCAGGCCGATCAGCGCGACCATCCAGGCCGACAGCGCGTCGGCGCGCAGGAAGCCGCCGAGCGCGGTCACGACGCCCTCTCGGTGGACCGCCAGGGCGACCGCGACCGACGCCGCCAGGGTGAGTGCCGCGGTGAGCGCGTGCACGGCCGTCGCCAGACGGCCGCGCGACTGCGCCAGCAGGAGCGCGCCCGCCAGGGGGATCGCGAGCAGGGCGAGGAGCGTCATCCGCGCAGCTCCCGGAGCCGCTCCTCCTCGGTCGAGGCGTGCTCGCGGCGGACCTGCGCGACGACACCCTCCATGATCAGCACGACGACGAGCACGTCGAGGAAGACGCCCGCCTCGACGATCGACGGCAGGCCATAGGTCGCCAGGATCGCGAGGGCGAAGATCCCGTTCTCGAACACGAGGAAGCCCAGGGTGTGGCCGAACGCGTCGTGGCCGGTCACGCAGAGGTAGAGGCCGATGAGCGCCATGGCGAAGGCGAGCGGGATGCCGCCCTCAGTCGGCAGCTCCGTCGCCGCGTTGACCGGGAGCATGATCACGTACGCGGCCACGACCAACACCCCTGCGACGAGAAGCGGGATACCCGACGAGCGGCCGGGGGCGACGGGCCGCACCGGCACGCCCGCGCCGATGCGCCAGAGCAGGCGCGGGATCATCCACGCCTTGACGACCAGGACGACGGCGCCGACCCCGAGGAGCGCCCACTTGCCCGCGAAGATGCCGACGGCGCCGGCGAGCACGGCGAGCAGCGCGGACTGGACGGCGAAGAGGTGGAGCCGAGCCGGCCAGCTCTGACGCCAGACGAGGAGCAGCGTCGCGGTCAGACCCAGGAACGCGAGGAGATTCGCGGCGGTGGTCATGGGACGAGGAACACCGCGGTGACGGAGAGGAGCGCGAGCGCGAACGAGCCCGCCAGGAGCTCCGGCACGCGGAAGAGCCGGAGCTTGGCGACCACCGTTTCGAGGACCGCGAGCGCGGCGGCGAGGACGGCCAGCTTGCCCGCGAGGGCCAGGAGCCCGAGGAGGACGGGCACCGGCTCGGCGAGGCTCGTCACGCCCCAGGGGACGAAGAGGTTGGCGAGGAGCGTCATGAAGACGAACAGCCGCATCGCCGACGCCCATCCCACCAGGGCCAGGTACCGGCCCGAATACTCGAGCACCATGGCCTCGTGGATCATCGTGAGCTCGAGGTGGGTCGCCGGGTTGTCCACCGGCAGCCGGCCGGTCTCGGCCAGCATGACGATGAAGAACGCGACGAAGGCGAGGAGGTGCGCCGGGTTCGCCGCGAGCAGCGGCTCGCGCGCCAGGCGCTCGACGATGCCCCCCAGGTTGATCGTCTCCGCACGAAGCGCGACCGCGAAGACCGCGACGATGATCGTCGGCTCGGCGAGCGCCGCGACCGCCACCTCGCGGCTCGCGCCCATGCCGCCGAAGGCGCTGCCCGAGTCGAGCCCGGCGAGCGCCAGGATGAAGGTCCCGAGCATGAACAGGTACATGAGGAGGATGATGTTGCCCGCGAACCCGAGTGCCGGCCGTGCGACGAGGACCGGCACGACGAGGGCCGTCACCAGCATCGTCGCGACCAGCACGTAGGGCGTCGCGCGGAACACCCACGAGGTCGTCGTCGAGACGACCGGCTCCTTGCCGAGGAGCTTCCGGAGATCGGCGTAGGGCTGCCACGGGCTCGGGCCGCGGCGGCCGGCGAGCCGCGCCTTGAGCGTGCGCACGACCCCGACGAGCAGTGGCGCGCCCGCGCCGGCGACGAGCACCTGGCCGAGCGCGATCAGGAGCGCGGCGATCACGCGAGCACCAGCAAGAGGATGAGTGCCGCGAGGATGTAGGCGAGGTACACGTTGGCGCTGCCCGACTGGATCGCCCGCGCGCGGCGGGCGACGACGCGCAGCGCGTCGATGGCCGGCCGATAGAGCCAGTCGTCGAAGATCGAGCGCGTCGGGTTCGCGTACTCGATACGCTGGACGAAGTAACGCGCCCCGGGGTGGAACTCGATGTCCAGCCGCTTCTCGGGCCGGTAGAAGAAGTCGAAGACACGCCGGAACGGGTCGGCGAAGGCGGTCGCGGTGTACTCCATCCGCGACGTCTGCAACATTCGGCCGCACCCCCACGTCTCGTAGGGCCGCCGGCCCCGCGCTGCCCCCGCCAGGCGGAGGGCGATCAGCGGCAGCGCGAGCGCCGCCCCGAGCGCCGCGGCGATCGCGAGCGTCGAGAGCGTCCCGAAGCCGCCCGAGACGCCGAGCGTCAGCCAGTCGCCGACGGCCACGGGCGTGCGGTTGCCGGTGAGCGCGCCCGCGACCGAGACGAGCGCGGGGACGACCAGCGTCGCCCCGAGGCCCAGCGCGACGCAGGCGACCGCGAGCGCGACCATCGCCGTGCGCATCACCGGCGGGGCTTCGTGCGCGCGCGCGGCCGCGTCGCTCCGGGGGAGCGCCAGGAACGTGATCCCGAACGCCTTCACGAAGCACGCCATGGCAAGGCCGCTCGTCAGCGCGAGCCCCGCGATCCCGAGGGTGAACGTCAGGTTGAGGATCGGCTGAGCGATGCGGGTGTTCTGTAGTAAGGCCACGAATGTGAGCCACTCGCTCACGAACCCGTTGAGTGGCGGCAGCGCCGCGATCGCGGCCGAGCCCACCAGGAAGCACGCGGCCGTCCAGGGCATCCGCTTGATGAGCCCGCCCATCCCCTCCATGTTGCGCGTGCCCGTGGCGTGGACGACGGCGCCCGCGCCGAGGAAGAGGAGGGTCTTGAACGCGGCGTGGTTGATCGTGTGATAGAGCGCGGCCGCGAGCGCCAGGAGCGCGAGCCCCTCGAGCCCTGCGCCGTGGTAGAGCATGCCCGCGCCCGCGCCGATCAAGATGATCCCGACGTTCTCGATCGAGGAGAACGCGAGAAGCCTCTTGAGGTCGTGGTCGACGAGGGCGTAGAGCACGCCGATCACGGACGACACGGTGCCGGCGAGGAGCACGGCCACGCCCCACCACGCGGGGCCGACGCCGAGCCAGTCGAGGCCCGCGCGGAGGAGCCCGTAGACGCCGAGCTTGATCATCACGCCGGACATGAGGGCCGAGACGTGGCTCGGCGCCGCCGGGTGCGCGAGCGGGAGCCACACGTGGAGCGGGATCACGCCCGCCTTCCCGGCGAAGCCCGCCGCCAAGAGGACGAACGCAACGCTGCGTGCCGCTGCGCCGAGCGCGGGCGCGGCCACTCGCCAGTCGGCGAAGCGGGGGCTGCCGGTCCACGCGCCCATGAGCAGCATGCCGGCGAGCAGGCACGCGAGCCCGGCGTGGGTCATCACGGCGTATACCCAGGCCGCGCGCACCGACGCGCGCTCCTCGCGCTCGTGGAGGACCAGGAAATAGGAGGCGAGCGACATCAGCTCCCACGCCATCACGAAGGTCATCGTGTTCGCCGCGAGCGGCACGACGCACATGGACGCGACGAACACGGGGTAGGCGAGCGCGCCCCGCCCGGCTCTTCCCGTGGAGCCGAGGGCAAAGACGGACGCAGGCAGGGCGACGCCGCCGACGAGCGCGAGGAAGAGCCCGGCGAGGGGATCGAGCGTCAGCTCGAGGCCGCCGAGCGGCACGAGCCAGGGCACGGCGACGGTCCAGGTGTTCCCCGCGACCCCACCGAGCCCGAGGACGAACGCGACGAGCCCGATCGCAAGCGCGACGAGAGGGCCGGCGGCCGCCATCAACGCCGGCGACCGATCACGTCGAGGAGGGCGCCCAGGATCGCCGCGGGCGAGGGCGGGCAGCCCGGAACGACGGCGTCCACCGGGACGACCGCGCCCACGCCGCCGACGACCGCGTAGGACCCGCGGAAGATCCCGCCGTCGCTCCCGCAGTCGCCGACCACGATCACGAGCTTCGGGTCGGGCGTCGCCTCCCACGTCCGCCGGAGCGCCTCCGCCATGTTCCGCGTCACGGGGCCCGTCACGAGCAGGCAGTCGGCGTGGCGCGGCGAGGCGACGAAGGAGAGGCCGAAGCGCTCGAGGTCGTAGTGGGGGCCCGTCAGACCGGCGATCTCGAGCTCGCAGCCGTTGCACGAGCCGGCGTCCACCTCGCGGATCGCCAGCGACCGGCCGAACCGGCGGTGGATCTCACCGGCCAGGCGCGCGCCGACGCGCTCGACGTCAGATCGGGCCGGGGCCGGCTCGGTGACGATCCCGGTCCGGAGGGCCATGCGGAGCTGGCGCAGCACCGGTCAGCGCCGCCCGGGCCGGCGCGCCTCGCGACGGAGCGCGCGGAGCATCGTCTGGGTGCCGACGAGCTGGTTGTTGACGATCCGCCGGGCGACGTCGAGCAGCTCGCCCACCGACTCGTCGCGGATCGCGTAGCGGACCGCCGTGCCCTCCCGGCTCGCGCCGACGACGTTCTTGGCGCGGAGGACCGCGAGCTGCTGCGACACCGTCGACTGGTCGAGGTCGAGGGCAGCCTGCAGCTCCCGCACGCCACGCTCGCGGACGCGCAGGAGCTCGAGGATCCGGATGCGGATCGGATGCGCGAGGGCCTTGAAGAACTCGGCCTTGAAGGACTGCAGCTCCGTGGTCGCCGGCGGCGCGGTCACGAAGATTTCTTATATCAGAATATCTCTATATCTTCAAGTTACCGAGCAACGCGCGGTACACCGAGGTGGTCCGCGTCATGGACGCGTCGAGCGTGAGCCCTGCCGCGACCGCCGCCTGCCCCGCGCGCCCCATCGCGCGGGCGCGCGCCGGGT